>CAZKLN010000058.1:0-1569 GCA_964553765.1 uncultured Thermofilaceae archaeon | reverse complement strand
AGGCTATATAGACTGGCTAAAATACCGGTTCTCAAACGCAGGATCGGTAGGTTGTATAAGATTACCAGTGTTAAGCCGTATGGCGATAAGGGTAAAGCTGAGGTTGAAGTCTAAGCTCGGTCTACACAGGGAGATGGATGTAATCGCCCTGGTAAACAGCGGCTTCGAGGCCGACTCGCCCCAGGTACTAGTACCTGTAAGGATAGCTAAGGAGTTAGATCTTTACGCGCACCTCTTAGAGGCTAGAATTGAAAGCTATGGGACAGTCGCTGGACCTGTGAGGGTTTACGTATTGCCCAGCTCTGTGGAAGCATGGATCGAGGAGTCCTAGGGTGATTTGTGACGTCTTGATATCTGACTTAGAGAGGGAGGTGCTCATAAGCGACTAGGGAATCATAGCGGAGGATTTCAGAATCGGCCTCTGGAGATTAAAGAACGATCCTAAGGGAAAGATAAGGAAGAACTACAAGCCCTCAACCAGGTAAGGGACGTCGAAGTACGTAAGCCTATATTCCTTATTTAAGCCTGATATTATCCTAGAAGTTAGGGGTATCTCGGTTAGGTTCCTTAAACTCCTAAATGACTCAAGGTCTATCAGCACCTCCTTCTCACTATATCTCTTAGATCTCAAAACGAGCTTGTATTCTAGTAAGCTGAGGTGGGCACAGTGACGTTCTGTAGTTCTCTATTATTAAGTTTAGGGAACATAATAAACTTTTATATATTGTATACATTGAATACTTGGTTAACAATGTCTGTTATAAGGGTTTCTAAAAACACAAAGATTGAGCTCTTGAGGTATGCATCTGAGCTTCAGATAAAACTTGGTCGCAAGGTAGATTTCGATGAAGCAATAGCACATCTTCTGAAAGAGGCTCGTAAGAAGAGGCCTGAGCTTCTCATGGAAGCATGTTCTCCAATTAAAGAGGCGGAAGAGCTGATCTCAGAGCTTTACAGGGAGAGGAGGTTGGATGAGGAGAGAGCTAAGAGGAAGTATGGTATTTGATGCCGGGGTTCTCATAGAGCTGCTACTTTCAACTCCCAGCGGGGTGGTTGTTAGGGAGAAGTTAATTAAGGGTGATCTCTTTGGTTATGTCACAGAGCTAGCTCTGGTAGAAACAAGGTACGTTTTATGTAGGAAGCTCGGATGGGAGAAGGCATCCACCAAGGTTGAAAAGCTCGCTCTTTCCGGCTTCATACAAGTTGAGGACATCACCTCGTTATGTGAGAGGGCTGCAGATTATAAATGTAGGATGGCAATCTCGCTTCCTGACTGCTTCACTCTAGCTCTAGCTGACCTGCTTTCCATACCGGCACTCTTTGCGAGGAGGGAGCGAGGGCTTGTGAGGGAGTTAGAAAGGACATCAATGAAAGTAGAGGTTCTTTTCGTAGAAGACTTTGTCAAGAGCCTTACAAAGTAGAGCTCGTTAGCGAGGCTATGGTGTTAAGGTAAGCCGGTCATTGAATATGCGAAAGTTAAGCCTTTCATTATCGGTAAGAGATGTATTAGAGAAAAACTAATTTTAACATTTTTACAAAAGTTATTCCTTGAAGCTCACTGCTATCAGT
>CAZKLN010000057.1:0-1769 GCA_964553765.1 uncultured Thermofilaceae archaeon | reverse complement strand
ACCTTGGCCATAGATTTTTCCTCACCAGAATTAAATTAACATATTTACTAGGTTTATAATCCTGTTCGCTTTTTTAAAAAATAGGAATGGAAGAATGAGAGAGTGGGTTAAGGAGCTCTTTATAGATAAGGCAGATTTGTTTTTAAGGGTACTTAATTCTAGATGGGAGATAGCTGAAGAAGAGGCTAGGAACGTGGCTAGTCTCTTAAAGACTATTGGCGTGGTTGAAAGCTCAAAAATACTAGATTTGGGATGTGGCAACGGAAGGATAGCTGTTAATTTAGCTAAGCTAGGGTATGATGTTATAGGTATCGATATATCTCCGTTACTCGTTAGTGATGCTAAAAAGAAAGCAGCAGAACACGGGGTTCAAAACAAGGTAGAGCTCCTTGCAAGTGATGCTAGGAACCTCGACAAGCTACTGAGGGGTGAGCTATTTGATGCGGCAATAATGTATTGGACGACGATTATAGGTTATTATCGAAGTAGGGAAGAGGACACGGCCATACTAAGAAACGTATGGAAGGTTACTAAGCCTGATGGTTACCTCTTGATACTTAATCACGCATGCCTAGAATCACTATCGATCAGGCAGGGCATATGCGGACAACCGGAATATATTAGTGATATAGATGAAGAATATGTTCTTAGAGAGAAGCCACAATATGACTCCCTAACAGCTGCTCTTTACAATACATGGATATTCTATAAGAAGAGGGGAAAGGATCTAATATATGTAGATGAAGTAAGCTTTGCTCTACGCCTGTACGCGTTTCATGAAATATTAGAAATGGCTAAAGAAACTGGATGGACATTACATTCCGCGTACAGCGACCTAGTTACGCTAAGACCGTATAAGCCAAGCATTAGAGGCTTAAACGTAGTATTTAGGAAGTAACCCGTTCCAAACGGCATCATGAGGTATGGGTTATTTAAAACATGTTTGAGAGGACTCTCCTTCCTGTAATTGCACGCCATTATTGATTAATGGTCTACCTTTTCCGGGATTAGAAGAAAAATCTTTATTTTCCTCTGATACTTAGCTTTATCACATTCTTCTTCTGCAAACGCCTTAATTAACCTATACTTACTGTCCCAAGGTGAATTTTGCTTCGATATACTACTCGAAATTAAAGGCTTTGTTAAGAAACCTATAAAGCTCGTCCATATACAAGAGCTTTAACTGTCCGTGAGTATTTAATACAATTCCTGTAGGTTTATCGTTACAGTATAAAAATCCTACTTGGAGATCTGTGGATTGAAGAAACTTTTGAGGGCTTAGTTTAATAGCGTCTTCGATATTTTCGCTTACCGCTCTTTCGACATCTACCTTATATCTACGCCTTTGAAGCCTAATGTATCTATTTATTTGGTCTTCTGGCCGCACAAATACGAAACAATTACTTATTTCATCGACCGAGACTGTTCTTGATCTCTCAATAAGCAATTCTATTGTCTTATTCTTGAATTCTTCTAAGTTGATAGTTTTCCTAAATAAATGAACCCGTTCATTCATTCTCTCGAAGGTCTTATGTAAGGAAATAGTCATTTTATTATCTTTTACCTCTTCAATTAAAAGGGTAAGATGAAAGTCCGTTTGGGGAATTTTTATTATAAAATTACCTTTACCAAACGCTAAGGCAAAAACATTTTTAACCACAATACCTTTGATGTTTTGTTGCTTTGACTTATTACTCATCACGTCTCTATCAGGTTTATCAGCGACCAGAAACTTCTTCATCTTTTCAGGCGGGGAGTTCAGTCATCAT
>CAZKLN010000056.1:0-2225 GCA_964553765.1 uncultured Thermofilaceae archaeon | reverse complement strand
ATAATTAAGGAGGCCTTAACGGATAACGGCTTAAACGTTAAGGAGATCAGAGTAACGGGGGGAGGGGCTAAATCCAAGCTATGGCTACAGGTACTTGCTGACATAACGGGCATCAAGGTTCGACGCTTTAAAGGGGAAGACGCTGCCCTGCTAGGATCATGCATTCTCGCCATGAAAGCTCTTGGTGAAAGAAAAAGCATTATAATGGATGAGGAACGTTACCTTGATGACCCCATATATCCTAACGAAACAAACAGGTCTTTATATGATAAAAAGTTTCAAATATTTAAAAAACTTATTAAAACATTAACTCCTATATGGAAAGAGGCTAGCTCTGCTTAATACCTGCTCTATTATCCCTCTTTATAACTTCAGTATTCACTAACCCAGGAGGTATTCGCTTCTCTATAAC
This sequence comes from uncultured Thermofilaceae archaeon, assembly GCA_964553765.1. Classification (GTDB taxonomy): domain Archaea; phylum Thermoproteota; class Thermoprotei; order Thermofilales; family Thermofilaceae; genus CAZKLN01. Next base: position 1,813 of record CAZKLN010000056.1, on the reverse strand, counting down.
GCTGATAATTGCCTCTACGTTAGCTTCGTCCATCCCTCTAAGTCCTTCGGACGTGTTTGCTCCTATGTGAGGAGTTACGATCACATTCTCATATTTAAGTATAGGATGTTTCCCATCTATCGGCTCGTCCTCGATAACATCTAGAGCAACAGCTCCTATCTTCCCTTTCTCAAGATACTCTATGAGCGCGTTAGTATCTATTAAACCTCCTCTAGCGGTGTTAACTATTACCACCCCGTCCCTCATCAGTTCCAGCTCCTTCTTCCCTATCATATGATAGGTCTCATTCGTGAGAGGTGTATGAAGTGTTATTATATGGCTCTCCCTTAGTAAAGTCTTTAAATCAACTAGCTTAGCACCATGTTCAGCAGCCTTTTCCTCGGAAACATAAGGATCAAAGGCTAAAACAGTTGCGTTAAAGCCTTTAGAGAATATCTCAGAAACTCTGCTGCCTATGTTCCCTAAACCTATAACACCCACAGTCTTACCTCTAATGGTAAAACCTAGAATCTTCCCTCTTTCCTTCCATAGGCTTTTTTTAACGAGGTTTGCTGAGAAACACACCTTTCTTATAGCGGCCAAAGCTAGGGATACGGCCAGCTCGGCGACAGAGTCTCTTTCCTTCTCTCCAGGAACTCTCGTAACTAGAACGCCGTTCTCAGTAGCTGCTTTAATGTCAACATTATCTACACCTATCCCATGTCTGGCTATAAGTATGATGTCATTGTTATTCTCGAAGAACTCCCTATCGTAGTTAGGCGTGACGCTTGCAATTATAAAGTTAAACCCTTTGAGTTTTTCAGCAAGCTCCTTGCCATGGGACTTTTTATCTACGCTAATCCACTCAACCTCCGCATACTTTTTAAGTCTCTCCACTAGGTCAGGTGCGTGAACACCGAAGGATCTGGAATTGACAACTGCTACCCTATACATCTCTATTACCACTTCTTTAGCTTACTTTAATACTTATATCCTAGAGCCCTAACAGTGTTGGCTATAACTTAATCTCTAAGGAGCGCTCTAAATAATGGTGATACAGTGTTCGGAAAGTTACCTACTCTTCTAAAGGAGGGGAAGCCCGCATGGGGAGCATGGATTACCATCGGTAATCCCGAATCCCCTGAAATGCTTTCCTCGTTAGGTTTTGACTGGCTTCTCTTTGATCTAGAGCATGCCCCACTTGACTACCAACTTCTCGAATACATGTTGATGAGTGTTAGAAACGACGCTACACCGTTGGTAAGAGTTCCTCATAACAACCCTGTGTACGTCAAGAAGGTCCTTGACATGGGGGCTGCGGGTGTGCTCTTCCCCATGGTGAACTCCAAGGAGGATGCCCTGTTAGCAGTAAGATCTACCCGTTACCCCCCTAAAGGTATCAGAGGAGTTGGGCCCAGAAGAGCTGCGATGTATGGACTCAACAGAGAGGAGTACATGAGTAAGGCGGATGATGTGTTGGTCGTAGTGCAGATAGAGAGCAAGGAAGCTGTAGATAACGCTGAGGAGATACTCTCAGTTGAGGGAGTAAGCGCATTCTTCATAGGACCTAACGACCTCTCGTTCTCGTTAGGCTATAGGAGCTGGAAAGAATCCCCTGTGAGAAAAGCAATAGAGAAAGTAGCCGAGATAGGTAGCTCTTTAAGAGTACCAGGTGGCATGTACTGCTGGGGAGAGAAGGCCATAAGCTTTGCCCTAAACCTAGGTTTACGACTCATAGCTCTAGGAAGTGATTACAGATACCTAGTCTACGGAGCAAGTGAAATGCTTAAGAGAGCTAGGGAAATATCGAAGAACCTCACATAGTTAAACAAAA
>CAZKLN010000055.1:0-2449 GCA_964553765.1 uncultured Thermofilaceae archaeon | reverse complement strand
GAACTATGAAGAGCTTGTATTTAGGATTTAGAAATTAAACTTTGTTAAAATTTTAATAATGAGTTAACCTATCATTTCCTTAAGTGATAGCACCTTAAACTCTGGATTGCTTCTCAGCTGAATTTCCCTAAATTCTTTATTTCCCCTTAACCTGTGAATCGCCTCGTCCTCAGTTATAAGAATATCACAATAGCTCATTGCTGTAGAGAGGATTAAGCAGTCTGTGAAGTCGCTCATTAATCTCTTCAGCTTAAAGGCTGTGTGGAGGACCTTTCTATCATATGAGGGTAGTACTTTGACCTCCTCGCCGTGAACTATCGCAGCTATACCTCTTACCACCCTCTCAGCCGGAAGCTTCTCCTCAATCACGTACTTAGCTCCTTTAGCTGAGAGCTCAAATATGCTAATATCACAGACGAATAGGCTATAACCTCTCTTTCTCAGTAATGTTACTAGATTCCTTTGTATACCCTTAACCAGCACACCTATAGCTGGTAAGAGATATGTAGTGTCTAAGAGTATTCTCAAGACTCAGCCCTCTGGGATAGCTCACGTCTATACCTATGGAATTCTTCGAGAGTTATCTCAACGAGAGGGGGCTCCTTTAAGACCTCTTCTAGCCTTGGAATAGGCTCGACTACCAGCTTGTTGTCTTCAACCCTAAATATTATTGTCGAATGAGGTTTAAGTCCTAACTTTTCTCGAATTTCCTTTGGAGGGAATAGCTCGCCCTTAGAACCAACCCGACTTTTTATTATTTTCTGATACATCGAATACATCAGAAGCTTCGAAAAATATAAAGCATTAGGTTAGGATTAAAAACGGCAAGTAAGTATTTGTTAACTAAACTAACCTCTCAGGTCTTACTCTTCATATACGAGGAATACGGCATGTTTTTATACTCAGACCTTGTGATAATCATCAGGTGCTCTGATGGAGCAGTTTGCTAGAAGTTTCGGGGCAAACCTTGAGAGGTGGGTTACGACTCAGAAAAGCTTCCTTAATTCCATAAAGAACGTTGAGCCTCAGCTTAAGACGGCTGATAGGCTGGAGCTAATACTAGCTATAAGAACTGTGTTCAGTCACATGATAAGGACTATAGAGGCCTTTGACAAGTGGTTACAGGACCCATTTATAGTGGGTCACATGCCTAGGGAGATGCTTGAGGAGGTTCAGAGAAAGGTATGGAACGTGGCCAAGGAGCTGTTGGAGCTCGACATAGCTCACACTACTCAGTTTAAAGAGTATGTTGAGAAACTGGCTAATGAGGGGAAGCTTAATCCGCTTCTGTACGGCGGTAAGAGGGAGCAGGAGAGGCCCGGTCCTAGGTTAAGTGTTTAGTTCCCTTCCCAACACGCTGACCATAGATCTATCCTTTCAACTTCCAAGTTTGTAGCCCTTATCACTGGTGTCTCATCGAAGTACTCCTCGATGAATCCCTCTCCCTCTATCCACGAGAAGATGTTCCCAAACCATCTCCACCCTCTTACTCCCTCCTCAACCCTTAGGATGAAGGGGCCTCTATAACTAATGTTAACCCCCTCCACCCTTCCATGGCAGCAAACATCGTTTCCAAAGTCCCAGGCTCCCCAATCCCATTTCCAGACCTTTATGAAAAGGGGCCCCATAACACCCCAAAATCTCACCTTTTTTTCCTCAGGAGGTTTCTCGACTATCTTGAAGTAGGCGTAGTATACCTGCGAAACCGTCCTGAGGACGACCTGGTATCTTCCAGGCGTCACCGTGGCATTATCCAGTGTGGTCTGATTCCACACCCATTCTTTTCTCTCCCCGGGCTTAACAGGCGTGATCACTTGCGTGGTAACTGGCGCATACACGGGGTTTCCCTCCTCGTCAAGGATCGTCCATGGAGCAGGATTCGGCAAGTATACGGTTTTCTTACTCTTATTCTCCAGTACTATCTTAACCTGCTCACTAAGATAGTACACTTTTTTATCCGTGTAAAGCCTTACTCGAGTAGCTATCCCCGCGCTAGATAGCGGTAACAACACCATTAACATGATTATGAAAGTAACTACATACCTCATACTCTCACAAAAAATATGTCATCGAAACCTTATTAACCTTAAAGGTTGTATGTTTTTCTTGTTTTCGTCTATCTTCATTTTACCTTTCTGTTTGTTTTATTGAAATACTTATTCCTGCTTGTTTTTTATGTTTGTCCTTGATGTGCTTGGTTGATTATTCCCTTTACCTTTTGTTTGTTGTTTTCACGAATTTTCCTCTTCCCCTGTCAATGCCTATGTCATAGCCCCTCGTCACGTATATGCCACCGTCAGGTACACAGTATGCTATCGTCATGTACCCGTTATCTCACTGTCATGTCATCGTATCAGGAGAGCATAGTTAAAAAACACCGAGGAAGAAAAGTAAGGGGTAAAATCTTGATGATTCAAAGCTAATCCGACTCAGCAATCACTTATTAGTG
>CAZKLN010000054.1:0-3106 GCA_964553765.1 uncultured Thermofilaceae archaeon | reverse complement strand
GAATAGGGCGTGCTGTAGCTGAGAAAATAAAGGGATTCGGTATGAAAATAATATATTACGATATTTACAGAAACGAAAAAGCTGAGAAAGAGCTCGGTGTAGAATATAAGGATCTTGAAACCGTACTTAAGGAGTCTGACTTCGTTAGCCTACATGTACCTTTAACAAAGGAAACAAGACATCTAATCGGGGAGAAAGAACTAAGGATGATGAAGTCGTCAGCTTACCTTATAAATACTGCCAGGGGTCCAGTTATAGATACAGATGCTCTCGTAAAAGCGTTAAAGGAAAAGTGGATAGCTGGGGCAGCTTTAGATGTTTTTGAGCAAGAGCCGTTACCACCTGACCATCCATTAACAAAATTAGATAACGTAGTGTTAGCTCCTCATATAGCCAGTGCAACCATAGAAGCCAGACAGCGAATGGCTGAGTTAGCAGCTAAAAATTTAATAGCTGTTCTTAAGGGAGAGGATCCTCCAGCATTAGTTAACCCAGAAGTAAAGAAAGTAAGACCTCTAGAACAAGTTAAGATGATCTAAAGTTTTATTTTTAAATAGCTTTCTTTAATTTTTATAAAAATATCAGATGAACCCCGGATTAAATCACCTTCCATAAAGGCCAGGTTTCATCACTCAAATTAACCTCTTCTTAGGTTAATTTCATAAGGATATCCCTTAATTTGGAGAGGTTAATTTCAGCTATTGAAACAGGTACCTTAAGCTCCCATCGTTCCAATACCTTAGGATGCACTTCTCCAAGAAAACCTAACTCAATACCATTAACACATATATTTGCGCATCTTCCTTTTATGAGGCTCGGATGGTTACCTTTTCTAAGCTCATACTTCATACCTAGCTGTCTCATTAAAGAGGAAATGACAGCATGTATGTCGGTAAAGGTTATCTTAGCTCCAGCTAAGGCTATGGCAAGTCTCCTCTCCTCTCTGACCTTATTCTCCTTAGTCTCATCGGGCAATTCAACATCACCTACTTCAAATATTCTCTGAGGATAATCAGCGTGCTTACTTCTTGAGAGGGTTTGCATAAGTTGAGGAGTTATCCACGTTCTCATACATGAATATGCCTCTTGTTTAGGATTCTCAACCTCGACTGTAGGAAGTTCAGGATGATCCATAGCTTCATAAAGTACCTCCCTACTAGTGAGTATATAATCATTAACCTCCTGAAATCCGAGACCTACCATTAACTCTCTAACAATCCTTGAGAAAATCTCTATACCGTCTTCCTTTCCGGAATGCTGAGGAGGTATGTAAAGAGGTTCTAACTTGTTATACCCATAGGCCATTAAGACTTCCTCTACTAAGTCTACCTGATGTAAGATATCTACTCTATAAGGAGGTATGTTAACTTCAAGTAGTTTAGCGTTCCTCACCTTAACTCCAAGTCTCATTTTCTCTAACAAGTATTTGACCTCTTCTACTTTGAGCTTAATACCTCCGTAGGATTCTACATAACTAGGATCAAAGTCTATAGATTCAGGGCTTAAGTTCGGAACTGTTTGTTTCTGCCCATTTATCTCTAAATCTACGAGCCCTATTTCAGATCCTCTTTCGTAAATAGACGTAACTACTATGTTAAGAACCTGTATGGCTGCTTTAGGATCAGTAGAGGTAACATCAATAAAGACTTCTTTGGTATCCTCAGTTACTCTCGTGTCTTCACTATTAACTATAGGTGGAAGAGAGAGTATCGTACCTTTAGAGTCTATGAGTAACGGATAAACGTCATACTTTGATATCAAGTAACCGTACTCAATACCTTTAGGATGCTTCTTAAGAATTTCTTTAAGAGATAGTTCCTCATTCATGTCAAGAGGAACGAAGCTAAACCTATCTGGCTCAACAGCTATGTAACTAACAGGAGGGTTTATCTTTGAGAGATCGTAAACTCCTATAGAAACTCTTCTCCTATTTCTACCATATGTCGCATGCAGCTTCTCTTGAAGCTGCATAAGCTGTTTTATAGATTCATCGTCAAGGTTTAACCCATGTACTGTTGCAAAAAACGCGTAAGGCCTATACTTGGGTCCTTTAACTATGCCTCTCGTAGTTTTCTCCTTAACTTTAAACTTTGGAAGCCCTAGCTCTAGCTCCATTAATCCCCTTAAAGCTCTAGCAAGTCCTTCAGCGGAATAAAGGTCAGGTCTATCATGAGTAGCTTCGTAAGAAATTATGTCCCCTTCAATACCTTCCAGCTCACATTTAAGATCTGGAAGACAGCTCTCAAGGTTATTTATGTCAAGTCTATGGTTAAGGAGCCTCTCAAGGTCCCATACAGAAACCTCTATAACAGGCATATAATCACCTTATTAAGTTTAAAAGTACAGGTTTCTTTGAATCTCTTAAAAATTGAAGATCCTGGGTAAATAAGAGCCGTATATCGTCTATACCTAATATGCTCATAGCTATCCTATCTATTCCTATACCCCATGCAGCTACTTTAGACCGTTTTATGCCTAAAGGTAGTAACATCTCAGGTCTAAACATCCCTCCTGGAAATACCTCTATCCAGCCTAGTTTCTCATGCTTAATAAAGCCCTCAACACTCGGCTCTGTAAACGGGAAATATGCAGGCTTTATCTTAACAGTGCCCAGTCCAAGTCTACGAGCTATCTCATAGAAGAACCCTATAAGGTGCCTGAAGTTAACTTTTTCCCCGACAATTATTCCTTCAAGCTGATAGAACTCCATGCTGTGTTTAGCGTCAAGATTTTCAGGTCTAAAGACTCGATCAAGAGAAAAACATCTATATTCCCCATCTCCTTTAGAGTAAAGAGTCCTAGCTGATACAGCCGTGGTTTGCGTCCTAAGTATAAGCCTTAAGGCTCTCTTAGGATCCCATTTATAGCCCCATCCCTTAGATCCTGTCACCCATCCATTCTCATGAGTCATAGCTATTCTTTTCAACAGGTTTCTATCCTCAAAACTTCCGTATCGAGGATCCTTTAGGAAGTAAGTGTCATGTATCTCCCTAGCTGGGTGATCCTGTGCTTGGAAAAGAGCGTCAAAGTTCCACAGCTCTAACTCCACCTTGGGTCCTCTCATCTCCTCAAATCCCATTGATATAAGTATCTCTCTTATCTGATC
>CAZKLN010000053.1:0-3675 GCA_964553765.1 uncultured Thermofilaceae archaeon | reverse complement strand
CTAAATATTGTAGTTATAAACAATTATAATATTGTACGCTGAAAGTATTTCCCTAAAGGAAATTTTCCTAGTTATTTGGAAACTTAAGTTTAAGTTTAATTACTTGAACTTAAGCCACTCGTAGTCCACTATCCTAACAACCTCCCTTAGCTCTTCCCTGTACGCCACTTAGCTTCATCAATGAGAAATACTCACTCACGTATAAAAGGGGGATTTCTCGAAGGAGAAGTTATTAAAGTAAAAGACGCAATCAGTTAAGACAGAAGGTAGTAAGTAGGTTAGATTTATTTTCGGGATAGGTGATTCCAATGAAAAGAGTTAATGCGTTTAATGACTTTAAAAGCATAGGAAATGACAAGGTTACAGCTATAGGAATGGGCACGTGGGGGATCGGGGGATATGAGTTGCCTGATCACAGCAGGGATCGTGAGAGCGTTAAAGCTCTTAGATATGGCTTGGAGCTGGGTATGAACCTGATAGATACCGCTGAGTATTATGGCGCTGGGCATAGTGAGGAACTTGTGGGATATGCCATAAAAGAGTTTGAAAGAGAGGACGTATTCATCGTTAGCAAAGTATGGCCTTCCCATTTCAGGTATGAAGATCTTATAAAGGCAGCTAGAGCAAGCTCTCGAAGGCTTGGGACGTACATAGACCTTTACCTACTTCACTGGCCTAACCCTGAGGTTCCGCTCAGCGAAACCATGGGGGCTATGGAAGAGTTAGTAGATAGAGGTGTTATAAGGTATATAGGTGTTAGTAACTTTGATCTGAACTTACTCCTTGAAGCACAACATGCGATGAAGAAGTATGAGATTGTGGTAAACCAAGTTAAGTACAGCTTAGCTGATAGGCATGTGGAGAGAGAATTATTACCGTATATGGATAAGGAGGGAATGACGTTAATGGCTTATACACCTTTAGAAAAGGGAAGGCTTGCTAGAAACGAGTGCCTAGCTAGAATAGGAGATAAGTATGGTAAAACGGCTGTACAGGTAGCCCTTAACTGGCTTATATGGAGAAAAAACGTTATAGCCATACCTAAAGCCGCAAACGTCGATCATATAAAGGAGAATTTCGGAGCTATGGGATGGAGACTCAGTGGTGAGGACCATAAAGCATGCTTAGGATGCGTTTAAGTAAAGAAATTTTTAGAGCAGCATTGTTATATGATTGTTCATATCTTCCTTAATAGAGGTGAGGAAGGTGGAACAGCCTAAACAGCTTAAGGACGCTCTTGAGATACTTAGGAAGATAACTGAGGATAGAGGGATACCGCGTAACATAAGAAGAGCAGCTAGTGAGTCAATAGAGATACTTATGAATAGCAGCATGTCCTTAGGTTTAAGAGCCGCTAATGCTATCTCTAAGCTCGATGAGATATCTACCGATCCTAATGCCCCTCTCTACGCTAGAACAATGATATGGCAAGCTATAGCTTTGTTAGAGCAGCTTAAGGATTAGTAAGTGCTAAGTCCCGTGGATATAACTATAAGGAGGGCAAAGAGGGAGGAACTGGAGAGATTACTAATAATAGAGAATCTAAGCTTTAAAGACCCTTACCCTTTATTTATCCTCGATTTTTACCTTAAGTTAACTCCTGACACTTTCTTAGTGGCAGAAGTTAAGGGAAAGATAGTTGGTTTCATAATAGGTCTAAGAGAGGGGTGGGGTTGGGGACATATAATATCTATAGCCGTTCACCCTGAGTTTAGGGGAAAAGGTATAGGTAAAAGACTTATGGAGGAATGTATCGCTAGACTCAGGAATAAAGGTGTTAAGAAGATACGGCTTGAAGTAAGAGTATCCAATGAAAGGGCTATAGGACTTTATAAGAAGTTAGGTTTTAGAGTGGAGAATCTCTTACCTAACTACTATAGGGATAAGGAAGATGCTTTCCTAATGGTGTTAAACCTAGAGAGTTGAGTTTTTATGAGGGTTCTTCCAACAGGAAGTTTGGTTGTAGGAAAATTACCTAAAGGTTGCGAGCTTTGTCAGAGAGGTTTAAAGACGGTGATCTTTGTTACGGGGATGTGTCCTAGGAGATGCTTTTACTGCCCTCTTAGCCGTGAGAGAAGAAGGGACGTATTTCTAGTTAATGAGGTAAAGCTTAAGGCCGATAACCCTAAGTTTGTTAACTCACTTATATCGGAGATATATAGGTCTGCGTCATTAGGTGCTAGCTTAACTGGAGGCGACCCCTTAATCAGGTTAGAGAGAACATTACATGTAATACAGGTAATTAGAGAGTTCCTTGGAGATGAGTTTCACTTACATCTCTACACTACAGGGAAAACGCTTACGGTAAATGTTGTTAAAAAACTTGAAAAAGTCGGTTTAGATGAGTTAAGGGTGCATCCTGATCTCAATGATCTACCTAAGATAGCTGAGGCGTTAAGAGGTTCAGCAATTGAGTATGGACTTGAGGTACCCGCTCTTCCAAGGAGCGAAAGGATGCTTACAAGGTTAGTAGCTAAGGCTGAAAAAATGGGTTTTAAATTCGTTAACATAAATGAGTTAGAGTTCTCTGAGGAGAATTCGGTAGCACTGCTCCAAAGAGGGTACACCATGTCAGGTGACTACATCTCAGCTATAGGAAGTAAAGAGACAGCTGCTAAAGTTTTGAAGAGAGCTGAGAGGGAGGGAATAGGCATTGACTTGCACTTTTGTCCCGTTATAGTCAAGGACAAATATCAGACAGGACTCAGGCTGTTTAGAAGAGGACAAGTAACAGCTAAGCCATATGAGAGGGTTACGGACTTCGGGACCATCATTAGGCTTGAAGTCACTAACATGAGGGAGATGCTTAAGGGTGTGCCAAAGGCTCTTTATAAACTCAGAGATGGAAAGGTTCTAACCTCTATAGATATGCTACCCCTTATTAAGGGAAAGGAGGTCTACCTTGTAGAAGAGCTTTCCTCATCTGATAGACTAGAGATTAGTAGGGAGAGGATACACCTTGCGGAGGAAACTTAGAACTCCTCATCATTTTCTTGCTGAGGGAGTACGATCGATGTGTCTGAGCGGGTTAATCCTCGTCTCTTGAGTTTTTCGTACTCCTCTAGTAACTTATCGAACTTATCATCTTTATAAAGAAGCTTACCTTCCTCAATAGCGTCTATGATTATAGGATTCCCCTTTTTTAGCATATTTAGAGCTTCTTTGAACGTGTAAGGATGCGGCTCTATTTCGATGGATAACTCCTTAACTAGTTCTAGCAGATTTCCTATTCTCTCGAGATATCTTTCTTTAAACTCACCTATTATTAAAAGATCATAATCGCTCCAAGGCATGTAATCTCCTCTAGCACGCGACCCAAAGAGCAATATCGCATGGATTTTATACTTAGCCTGAATTTTACCAATTACTTCTTTAAGTATGTTAACTTTAGACATCTAGAATCCCTTTAACAAAATTTATTATCGCTTTAGCAGCTTTAATCGCTCTTAAAGCAGTATCCCTGTCATACGCTTCATGGGGGGTTCCTGAAGGATGGGCATTGGGATATCTAGAGGGTATGTAATGTCTATCCAACTCTCTCGCATAAACTTTTAATTCTTCAGGAAAGCTCTTTGAAGTTCTCCTAAAGTATCTCTCAAGAAGTACCCTAACACTATGACCCCAGGGAGCTTCGTTTACATGGTAAAGCAGTGCCTTAGAAGCTTTTTCAGCTGC
>CAZKLN010000052.1:0-4869 GCA_964553765.1 uncultured Thermofilaceae archaeon | reverse complement strand
TGGGTCCTCTCATCTCCTCAAATCCCATTGATATAAGTATCTCTCTTATCTGATCTAGAAGGTCTAGATATGGATGTTTCTTACCTGGATATAAGATGGGAGGGGGTACCTCAATATTGTATTCCTTAAACTCAGCCTTTACCCAGGCCCTTTTCTCAAGGATACCGGGTGTAAGTAATGTTATGACATTAGCTCCTTGAATAAGATTTCTAGATAATAATTCCCTAGCTTTTTCACTAAGGCTGAGCTTTATTTTAGTAACAGGTCTGATATCTATTAGTTTTCTTCTTTTAAAAAGAGCAAGGATTGTAGGATTTATATCTTCCTTTTCTCTAACCTTCCTTAATAGTTGTTCCAGACTTTCACACTTCCTTAAGAATTCGTTAATTTTCCCCTTATTTAGATATAGCTTGCCATCCTTTACCTTAACAACATTACCTTTTACTAAATACTGAAGAGCTATAGAAGCTTCATTAGTGGAAAGAGTTATTCCTTTCTTCTTTGCCTCGTTAACTAGCTCCTCTAATGTGATTCCTTCCTTTAACTCCCCAAGTTTAGACAGTAAGATGGCTGCTCTCTTTTCCGGAAGTCCTATGTTTAAATATTCAGCACCTTCCTTTGTAAGCGCAGCAACCTTCTTCTCTAACCTCTTGACTTCAAGTAATCCCTTCTCTCGTAGCTCTTCTATATCACGCATGATGTCCTCTCTATCCAGCTTTAGATTAGATGCAATTTTGTCAAGATCATCTATTCCCTTATTAACTGAATCTATAATCTCCTTCTGTCTAATACTGACCTTAATAGTTTGGAGAAGAGTCTCAGACATTCATTACTCCCGTTTACAGTGTTATTATTTTAACATTTCTTAAGACCTTAAATAAATCTAAGCCGTTAAGGAGCTTGTAGAGAGAGCCGTTATTATTTTAACATTAACTTTACGGGTATTGTTCCATAGAGAGCTTACTCATATATCGTCGTTAATCCCACAAGCATAAGGTTTAAAGGCAAACAAATCTTAAACTACATTAACAGAAGTTCAAGCGGCTTTAGCTCACCCTTTATAGGATCTACCTCTAAACCTAGTTCCTCCAAAGTCACTACACCCAATAAGTAAATGCCTTCGTCTCCAAAGATAGTAATTGTATGGGTTTTAATGCCTTGAATTTCAATACCCACTATACCTACTTCTCTTTCGATAAGTTGATTGTTGGCAAGCTTAAACTTCCTTCTACCTATAACCTTAACGTTTAAGGATTCGAGAAGACTTCGCGGTAAAACAGTATATATAGCGCCTGTATCAGCTAACAGCTCAATCTCTTTGATATTTTCCTTTTTCTCTACGTTCCATATCTTAGCTTTAACTTTAACATAGCCCAAACAATAACACCTGAGTTTAACTAATTAAAGAACTTTAAAAATTATCAGCTTAAATAATATATAATTCTACAAAAATTTTATTTAGAAATATTAATAAAAACGTTAAAAATTAAATAACAAATTATTATTCTATAACTTTTATTTCCTTTTCATAGCTCCATAGACCATGTATATTGCAGAATGAAAGTGAGATAAGCTTGCCTGACTTTCCCAATTTAAAAGTAAAGGTAGATGAGAACTCGTTATAAAGATCCGCTTCGCCGTGAGCGTCGAACTCTACTCTTCCAACCATAAAAGGTACAGAACTTCCCTCAGGAAGAAAATAGAGTTGGATCCATTTTATGTGATGTTCTGGTGTATTAGGATAAGGGATAGCTTTTCCTACACTTACCACAACTTTTACATTTTCTCCTTTTTTAACACTGTCAGGTGCATCGATGACTGGCACATGTTTTTCGTTTTTCCAATCCTCCGTGCGAATGCCTAAGCTCATTCTTATGCCACCAGAATAGAGAGATGCCAATGGAATATTTAAATTTAAGTTAAGAGTAGTAAAATAATAAGACGGAGGATAACCTAATGCATCAGTTTAAGAAATCAATGACAGCACTTGATTTCGCAGCTTTACTTCCAAATTTATCAAATATTACAAATTCAGAGCTAAGGAACATTTATAGGATACCTAACGGGATATTTTTTAAATTAAAAAAGCCTGGAGTAGAGCAAGGATTAGTTTTTGGATTTAGAATAGGATTATTTCTATTTACAGGTAGTAAATTAAATATTTTAGAGGATGATCAATTTACTAGGAATTTAAGAAGTTTTATTAAAGGAGCTAAACTGATTAGAATAGTACAGCATGATTTCGACAGAATAGCTATACTGTTCTTAAGAAAGGAGGGAAAAGGGTTAAAGTTATATCTTGAGTGGATAAGGGAGGGAAATATAATACTTGTTGATGAAGAAGAGACTATAGAGCTAGCTTATAGAGAGAGGGAGTTTAAGGATAGGAAAATAGTTAAAGGAATTAAATATCTACCACCTCCTAAGATAGGAATAGATATTTTAGAGCTTAGACCAGAAGATTACGATAAGATAATTAGCCGTGTTAATCAAAGATTAAAATGTGCTGCTTTTCTTTCAAAGATTATAAATGCACCAGGCGAGGTTATAGCCGAGGCTCTTTTCAGAAGTGGTATAGATCCGAACTCTCCTTCTACTGTCCTTAACAGGGAATCATTCGAGAAGTTTCTGGGTACACTTAAAGAGGTATATGAGGAAGGAAGAAATCCTGGAAACGGATACGAATTAATACTTAATGATAGAGTAATAGGTGTATATCCTTTTAAGATAACCCATAGAAAAGGTGAGTTAAAAAAAGAGAAATTTGCTGACGCTCTAAGTAACTATTTTACCACACTTATCTACATGGAATCTTACAGAGAGAAAGATATTAAGAGTAAGATACTAGAGAAGGCAGAGGAGTTTAAGGAGAGAGCGAGAAAGCTCAGGAAGATAGCTGAGAATCTTTCGATGAATAAACAGGTAATTGATAAAATCATTGATGAACTAAGGAAATTAAAGGCTAGTGGTAGTGAATGGAGCGAGATACGGGAAAGAATAGCTAAACTTGATCCCCGTGTGATAGATGTTGATCCGCTAAAAATGAAAATATCTTTAAACATTGATGGAGAGAAGATAGAGTTAAATGCTAAGGAAACAGCTTTTTCTAATATCTCGAGGATATTCTCCTTGGCTAAGGAGCTTGAAAAGAAAGCTGAGAGGGCAGTTAAGTTAGCTGAGGAAAAAGAAGAGATTGAGAAGGAAGAGAAGACCGTGGTTCTCAAGGAAAGAAAGGTCTGGTATGAAAACTTTCATCACTTTGTTTCAAGTGAGGGTTTCCTGGTTATAGGAGGTAAAGATGTTAGTCAGAATGAAACATTAGTTAAAAAGTACATGGAACCTAATGATATATTCCTTCATGCTGACATTCATGGGGGACCAGTAGTTATCATAAAAACAGGAAATAGAAACGTAGGAGAAACTACTATCATGGAGGCAGCCCAACTCGCAGCGGCATATTCAAAAGCTTGGGAGCTTGGACTTAGCTCTGTAAATGTCTATTGGGTAATGGCTACTCAGGTTTCGAAGAAACCTCCTAGTGGCGAATATCTTCCTAAAGGGGCATTTATGATCTATGGTAAAAGAAATTACCTTAAGAACGTACCTTTAGAGTTATCCATAGGACTTGTATTAGAGAACGGAGAAGTGAGAATAATCAGTGGTCCTACATCAGCTATCACTAATGAGGCAAAGATCGTCGTAATATTAAGACCGGGAAGATTAAGTAAAAACCTCACAGTGAAAAAGATAGTTTCGTTCTTTAGGAAGGCACTGAAGGACAGGGGAGTTAGGTTAAAGATAGAGGAGACAATTATAGCAAACATGTTACCTAAAGGGGGATTTTATGTTTTTAGAACAATTACCGTATAGAGCCATAGTTTTATTATTGAGGAAAAAAGGTTACCATCTACATATTTTATCCAGCATTATATTACATGCATAGTACAGGAAACCGTGCTTCTTAGCTTTATGGTAATAATATTTGGCTAAAGCTTGTGAGTCAGTATAATCTAGTATAAGTATCTTTAATCCCTTATTTTTCCAATATTTAAGTTTTTCAATTAAACTTGTACTTTTATTAAACGATTCTACAACATATCTGTTTTTGTTCCAATTATATGTCAGAAATACATCTTCTTGCATAATCCCATCTATATATTCATGGATGCTACTTATAATGGTAAGCGGGTTATTTAACACTATAACCTTATCGGGATAAGCTTTCCTAATATCCTTAATTAATTTGATAACACATTCTACAGTCTCAGGATATTCATCAACAATATCTATGTTATCAAAAAGGAAACCATCAAAACCTTTTTTAATAATCCTAGGCAGAATACTGTTTAACAAGAGGTCTCGCCATCCTTTATAACATGGGTTAATATACCATTCTCCTTCCCACTCGTTTAAAGGAGCTAATATCCATTCCTTTTGGATAAACTTCCAATACCAGCGCCAATTCTCAATGGTTCCTAAGCTTTGATAGACGAGAACTACTACTCCCTTTGATTTGAGATAGTTAACTTCCTCGGCAGTATAATTATCAGCGTCGATAATTACCAAGTCAAATTTCATCAAATCATCGAGTCTGTTGCTTCCACCGTAATAAGCAACATAAGTTTCCACATTTTGCAGGAGAAAGTTCGCCGTAGAAAGCCGTATATATAAAAGAATGAGGAAACACAGCATACACTTATCTTTTATATTCTTCATAACCACTTTGTAACATATAGAAGTATTTAACTTTAATCAGTTTTGAAATCATTTTAAAGAACTTTACTTAACAGAACCTATAAATACTCCAGTTTCAGATTAGAAATATGGGAAGAGAAGAGCTACTAGTACTTACATGGGATGATCTTTTCT
>CAZKLN010000051.1:0-6116 GCA_964553765.1 uncultured Thermofilaceae archaeon | reverse complement strand
GCGACCCAGTGGTTCCAAATAGAGGTAGATGTCACACAAGGAGGTATGTTTGCTAGACTCGACATAGATCCGAGAAACTTCCCAGACCCCATAAGACGTGAAATGCAGCAATACATAAGGGAGCACCCTGAAAAGTTAATACTCGACCAGCACGGCAGCATAGCACCATTCAGCTTCACTCAAGCATACTGGGATGTTATAGCAGCCTTCTTCTCGAACCCTGATATTGAGAAAACGGTTGAGCAGGTAGCTCAGCTATTTGAGCTACATGAAGTAAAGAATGAGGCTGCCTGGTATAAATGGGGTAGTATATAAATTCCCTAATTTTTATAATATATTTTTATTTTTAACAATTTATGTTAAATTAAAACAAATTATGCTCTTCTTCTCTTTAGCGTTTTCTGATCAAATTTTATCTAATAACAAAACGAAAGTAAATCTCACTAATCGTGAGTATTATCTAGAGATCCCAACCTTTCTATAAAAACCATAAGCCTGAAAGGACATAAGTCTTACTCTGCGTAAACTGTAATAGGACTAGTTTTAAATATTTTAGCCTCTATTTTTCGCAATCGAGTAGGTGTTTAGTAATGCCGAGAGTGTTCGATATCGGCAGGGTATGTGTTAAATTAAGGGGTAGGGAGGCTGGCAAAAAATGTGTCGTAGTGGATATAATAAATGAGAACTATGTCCTAGTAACGGGGCCAAAATCGCTTACAGGTGTTAAGAGGAGAAGGGCTAATATCAAGCATTTGGAGCCCACTCCCCATAAGATAAACATATCTAAGGGAGCCAGCGATGAAGAGGTCCTTAAGGCCGTTGAGGAAGCGGGCCTCATAGATGAGTTACGTAGTGCTGTAAAACCAGCTATGGGTGTCCTATGAAGTGGTAGATGGACTTGCAAAAAGAGAGATACTTATAAGGGATGAGGAAGAAACTGACCCTAGCTATGGTAAACCGCCTGAACAGAGAAATATAAAGGAACTATTTAAATTAGGTGTTATTAATCTAGATAAGCCTATAGGTCCCTCAAGTCATGAGGTTACTGCATGGTTAAAGCGAATATTAGAAGTTGAGAAAATAGCTCATGCGGGAACCCTAGAGGGGTTATCCCCGGGGAAATCCTAAGGTTTCAGGGATACTACCTATATTACTTAACAAAGCAGTAAAGGCTCTACCCGCCCTCCTTAAAGAGGACAAGGAATATATATGTTTAATGAGGCTTCATAAAGAAGTACCTGAGGAAAGGTTAAGAAAAATCCTCAAGGAATTCACTGGACCTATATACCAGCGTCCTCCTCTGAGATCTGCTGTTAAAAGAGCATTGAGAATAAGAAGAATTTATAAAATTGATTTATTAGAGAAAAATGGTAAAGATGTACTCATAAAGGTCTGGTGTGAAGCAGGTACGTATATGAGAAAACTGTGTCATGATATAGGTGAGATATTAGGCATAGGTGCTCACATGCAGGAATTACGTAGGATAAGATCTGGCTCCTTGACAGAGAACGAATACGTCACTACACTGCATGACATAGTGGACGCGTATCATATATGGAAGGATAACGGCTCCGAAAAGTACTTAAGGAAAACTATTATTCCGGTGGAATATGCCGTTAAGAATATTCCGAAGATCGTAGTGAGAGACTCAGCAGTTGATGCTATAGCTCATGGAGCCTCATTAGCTGTTCCAGGAATACTTCAGGTAGAAACTGGGATAAAGATAGGGGACCTAGTTGCAATATTTACTCAAAAAGGAGAATTAGTTGCTTTAGGAATAGCTGAGATGAGAAGTGAACAGATGATCTCCTCAAATAAAGGAATAGCGGTTAAAACGAGGTACGTAATTATGGAACCTGGAACTTATCCTTTACTGTGGAAAAAGAAAGGTATGCCATAAATTTAGGCTATCTTGCTAAAAAGATCAGAACATATATTACACTTTTCTACCTCAATTGAGGAGTCAAGTTTTCCATGGAGCTCACATAAGTAACCTCTACTAAACATTCTAAATGAAAGCCTTAACAGCTGCTTCTGTATTTCTATACTAGATGGTTTCTTTTCAACTATTAAATCTATAAGATGAGTGAGATCCTCATTTATGTCTTTATACTTTGATATATCAATTAGCTTACCTCTTCCTCCACTTAAGTATCTTGAAACAGCTGATTGTGTTATATGAAGTAAATTAGCTATTTCCATCTGGTTCATTCTATAATCCTTATATAGGACTTCTACCATTCTCCTTCTCAGAGAGGGCATAACGAATCGAGAACCTATTTCAAACACTGTGACGCTCATAATTTAATTATGACAGTTGAATAAAATAAATTTTTCACCTTTAGTTTCCTTTATTTAGGGCAAAAATTATCTTTATTATTTTTTTCTATTAATATTAAATGTTAATAAAAACTAAAACAATTAACTCTGTAGATCTTAAATCATTTATTTAATCATTATATAACCTAATAATTTATTTATCAATCTCTAAATGATAAATCAATGTCATAGTTCAGTTTATTACTTAAAAATGATGTTTAAGTAAAATAACATTGTGTTTTGACTCTTAAAATAATATTAGCGTTTTACCCTAGTAATTATTTGCTATATGTTTTGTTTTACCTAAATATATTGTAGCATTACCGCTCCTTTTTACTATCAGGAAGTGATATACATCAAAAAGCATATATTGTGAACCTAATAAAGGGAGGTCTAAGGTCTCACTAATGAAGAAAATATTCGTAAAGTCTAGGAAAGAAGACTTCAGTAAGATAAAGGAAGTTCTCAACAGCATAAATGCTACACAAGTACAGGTAGATGGTAAAGAGAGAACAATTACACTTTATGTGTCAGAAGAGGCTGTCGATGAGGTTATAGGTAAGTTAGTCTCAGCTATGGATCTCAGGTACAAAGAAAACATGATAGAAGTATCAAGCTTAGACTTTGTCATAACTAGAGTCACCAACATGAAAAACGAGGATAAGACTGTTAGAACACCCGTTGAACAGCTAATATATTCGACAAGAAAATACATGAAACTTGACTTTGGAAAAATTGCCTTAACATCTATTGCCAGCTTAGTGGCTATGACGGGATTATTGCTGAATAATCCTACCATAGTTATAGGAGCTATGCTACTTTCCCCTCTTTTAGGTCCAATATATAGCTTTGCTATAAATACTGCCGTTGGCAAACTCAAGGATGCCATTATAAGTGTAGCTGTACTAGCTGTGCTGCTGTTTTCATCTTTCATTCTTTCAGTAATCTCTGCCGCTTTTCTAAGCATATTTTACAATGTTCCCACAACTGCTGAGATATCTCTAAGAGAAATTATATACCCCATATATGTGCCTATGGCCATACTTTTAGGCTTTGCCTCGTTACTTGCTTTAGCGAATGGGATGCTGGAAAGTATAGTAGGTGTAGCTGTAGCCACGGCTCTTTTACCCCCAGTAGTAGTATCAGGGCTGATGACAGTCATAAATTTCTCTAAGGCCGCAGCACCAGCAATCATCGTTTTACAAAATGTACTAGGACTTATGTCGGGCTCTCTAATAGCTGTTTTAGTACTTAATATCGGACCTAGAAGATATTACGAGAAGGCTACTGCTAAAAGGTATATGGCTAGAGTGCTCTACATACTCTCAGTATTATTAATTATCGTAACTATACTCTCTGTGATATTTGGAAAAAGGTAAATTTAAAATAATAGTAGTAATTATTTTACAGCTAGATCTTATATAAGATAAGGTACTTACATGGATTTTCTTTTTTCCTTTACTACGAGACTTTCCGGTTAAGCTTTTATATGATATTTTAAAGGGGTTCGCTGCTCTTTTAAGCTTATAAGCAAAGAGCCATTTAAAGGATAGCAAACCCCGCCTAAGATGGTGCTGAGGGCGATATATCTCTATCTCTCGGGTCTACTAAACACTCAGCTAACCGGATAGCCTCCTTTACTATAGTTGGTGTTGTCAAGTTTAGTTTTGATATTAGCTGGATATATGCCTTAACTAGAGCTATAACTGATAGCTTTGGAACCTTAGCCCTAATAAACAGAAGGGTATGGTCATTTCACTCTTAATTTTTCTGTTTTCATCATTTACTTCCCCTTCATTATTAGGGGTGTAAGTCTATGTTAAGGAATCCAAAGAATTAAACTTTAATGTTAAACGCTTTAGTGATATACTAATTCCCGGTTTCACGGCCATTTTCTCTGCTTATTCAATACACTAAGCATTAATAATCACTTCATTTGCCTTGAAAGTAATACGTCATAGGCTCTTCTCACATCTTTACGAGTAATAAGACCGATAAATTTTCCACTGTCTCTATCAATAACAGGTAATTGAGCTACATCATACTCTAACATCCTGTTAAACGCATCATAGACTGTCTCATCAGGATAAGTAACTACAAGCTTTTTAGTCATAACATCTCCCACCTTAATTCTGTCCATATCATCTGGATCTACTTTTATTTTAAGGTCTTCATAGCTAACCATGCCAACTACCTTGCTATCTTTAACTACCGGTAGACCCCTTAAAGTATGGAGGGCCATTATACTCAATGCCTCCGAAGGAGACGTCTCGGGTGACAGTACCGGTATGTCTTTTCTCATGACGTCCTTGACCCTTACTTTCCTTAAAACAATATAGTCATAGACGTGCGCGGGTGAATCCTCCCTTGAAGGTACTTGCTCACTGTATATTGTATGTTTCCCGGTTACTAAGTAAGCTAAAGTAGTAGCTAGCATTGAAGGAGCAAGTAACTCATAACTCCCCGTCATCTCACTAACCATGACTATAACCGCTATGGGAGACTTAGAGACGCCACCGAAGAAAGCCATCATGCCTATGACTACCATCGATATTATGAAACTATCCGGGTTAGAGATTAATGTCGGAAAGAGATTAGTGAACGCTATACCGAGCGATGCTCCAATACTGGCTCCTATGAAAAGACCAGGGGCGAAAACACCTCCGGAACCTCCAGATCCTACAGTAAGGGAAGTTGCTAATATCTTCAAAACAGCGAGAACTAATAATGTTAAAGAGATAACGTACCAACTCTCAGAGAATACCCAGGTACCTAGATACATTAGAGGATATTTTCCATGAATGAACGTTGTTATCCACCCATATCCAACCTCAAGTATTTGAGGAAATAGAAGTCCTATACTTCCCGTAAGCAACCCTCCTAATGCTGGCTTAATATATTTTGGTAATTTAAATTCTTTAAATAGATTTTGTATAAAATAAAAGGATTTAGCGTATAATATACCAAATATACCTGCAACTATGCCTAGAACCGCGTAAAATACAAGCTCTAATGGACTGCTAAAGATGACTGAGGGTATAGGTATTACATGTCTATATCCTGTAAAGAAACCAAAAATCGAGTATCCCACAACGGACGCTATTATTGCAGGTACTAAGGCCTCCGTCTCAAAATCTCTTTTATAAAGAGCCTCAGCTCCAAATAGAGCTCCTCCAAGAGGGGCTTTAAATATAGTACCTAAACCAGCTCCCATTCCTGCGGCTAAAGCTATTCTCCTAATCCTCGTACCTAAATGGAGAAGATCAGCTACTGCGGATCCTATTCCTGCCCCTATCTGAGCCATAGGCCCTTCTCTTCCAGCACTTCCTCCAGATCCTATGGTGAAAATATTAGAGACTAGTTTTATTACAGGCACTCTCCTTCTTATGACTCCATTAAACCTGTGGAATGCTGCTATTGCAGTATCAGTACCATCTCCCTCTGCCTCAGGTGCTAAGGAATAAGCTATTAGTCCACTAATGAACCCTCCTATAGCTACCACTACAGGTATCAGATACCAGTTTCGTATAGGTTTAAAGTTCTCCTCTAACTCACCTAGTTCTGGTATGGGAGGTTTATAACCAACTATACTGCCTAGAACATACCTCATATAAGTTAAAAGAGCTATATCAAATATTATGGAGGTTAGAGCTGCTACTATTCCTATTATGACGGCAACAACTAATATTCTGATCCAGCTGTAATGCTTTATCCTCAGTAACGGCATATAAGGTCGTCAGATTAATCAATAAAGGATTTATAACGTTTGGGTACGGGAATGAGAGTTAGGAAGCTTC
>CAZKLN010000050.1:0-6117 GCA_964553765.1 uncultured Thermofilaceae archaeon | reverse complement strand
TAAGCCATGCTATGCCATTGTCAATTCTACAAGCTCCCCACATTTATACAATATTGAAAAGTATAATTTTTTAATATTAAAACATTAAATTTTACTATCTAGAAATATAATTTCTAGATAGTAAAATTTACAATAAATAAGTTATTAAGGCAGATATTAAAGGTGTTATTATTAACGAGGGAAGCATATTTATTACCTTAACATCCTTTATTTTAAGCAAAGAGAGACCTAAACCTAGCATCAATACACCTCCAGTACCACTTAGATCTCCTAGTATACTTTCCGTTAAAAATGGTCTTATACTCCCTGCCATTAACGTTATAGAGCCTTGATAAACTAACATAGGTGCAGTGCTAAAGATTACTCCTATACCCATCGCCGTGGAATAAGCCATTGCTACAAAACCATCCATTATGGATTTAGTTATTAATATGCTTGGATCTCCTAATCCGTCATTTATCGACCCTATGACAGTCATAGGGCCAACACAGAATGTTATAAAAGCAGTTACCATACCTTTAACGAAACTTTCCTCACTACCTATTCTTGCTCTGAGTTTTTCTGCTAAGATGTTTAATCTGTTTTCGAGATTAAATAAATTCCCTATAATATTACCTATAAGAAGACCAAATACTATAGCTATAGGATCTCTAATACTCATGCACATAATTACTCCCAGCCCTAATGTGAAGAGCCCTATCGAATCGAGAACAACATAGTCTTTGTTTTTAGGAAGTTTTCCCTTAAATAAAATTCCTATAAATCCTCCCAAAATAACTGTAAATATATTAAACAACGTCCCTATCATACTTAATTTCATTTAGTCTTCTCAATATTAATCTAGCTCTTTTTAGGGCGTTTAAAGTAAAAATGTTTTTCTCGAAATGAAATGAAATTAAAAAACCACAGAGAGAAAATACGGTGAGTTAGAACGTCTAATAAGGGAATTACACAGCTATGAAGTACCTGAGATAATAGCCTTACCGATACTTCATGGATTAAAAGAGTACTTAACATGGATTAATAATGAAACCAGTTCTTAATCTTTAAACAATTTTACTGTTTTAATCATGAACTATACTCATGAATGTAAAATGATAGAAACGTTTTTAAGCAGATAGTGAGGCTTGAGTAATAGCTGGTAGGTAGTTCATGAAGAGCAGTTTAGTGTCAACCTTATACATTACTGATACAAACGCAATACTTCGAGGCTCTCTTAGAAGAGCCGTAGAAGAGGGTAAGGTAGCTGGCAGGCTCGTTGTACATACATACTTTGTGAGCTATTTTGAGAGGTTGGCTAGGGAAGGAAGTAGTATAGGTTACATAGGTTTAAAGGAATTAAAACTACTTAGGGAGTCGATATCCAGGTCTAAGGAGGGATTAGAATTAGAGTACTTTAAGGGCCTTCCCGATGGATATAGGTTTCTTAGAGATGTGAATCCGGACGATCTAGCAAGAGATTTAGCTTTAGAGTGGGGAGCGATACTTATTACCTCAGATCCTTTAGTCATGGAGTCAGCTAAGGCTCTTGGAATAGATGTGTTATACTTGGAGCCTGCTTCTAAGGTCAATCTCTCATTAGAGGATCTTTTCACTCCTAATACCATGTCTATACATCTTAAGGAGCAAGTAAAGCCATACGCTAAGGTAGGTGTGCCAGGAAAATGGCGTTTTGAGCCTATAAGAGATGAGCCTTTAACAAAAGAAGAGTTGGAAGATATTATAAGAGAGATCATAGAGAAGGTTAAATCAACGCCTAACTCCTTTATAGAGGCTGAGAGAGCAGGTTCCACCATAGTTCAATTGGATAGTTATAGGATAGTTATAACGAAACCACCATTCTCAGATGGAATAGAAATAACTGCTGTGAGGCCTGTAGCTAAGCTCTCGTTAGAGGACTATCGCTTACCGGAGAGATTAATAGAGAGATTAGAGGTGCAAGCAGAGGGTATACTCATAGCTGGTGCTCCAGGTATGGGTAAGACAACATTCGCTCAGGCATTAGCGGAGTACTATCATAGAAAAGGTAGGGTTATAAAGACCATAGAGTCACCGAGAGACATGCAATTACCCGATGAGATAACACAGTACTCCAAAAATTACGGTACTACTGAGGAAATACATGACGTGCTTCTTCTCTCAAGGCCTGATTATACAGTGTTTGATGAGATGAGAGATACGAGGGATTTTGAGCTTTACACGGATTTAAGGCTCGCTGGAGTAGGTATGATAGGTGTCATACATGCTACAAGTCCTATAGATGCTATACAGAGGTTTATAGGAAGAGTAGAGTTAGGAATGATTCCCTCGATAATAGACACTGTTATATTCATTGAGAACGGTAAAGTGAAAAAGGTTTATGAGTTAGAGACCGTGGTTAAAGTTCCCTACGGACTTAAGGAGGCCGATCTAGCCAGACCAGTAGTCGTAGTAAAGGACTTTATGACAGGTAATCCTGAGTACGAACTTTACGTGTTCGGGGAGAGAACGTTCGTTGTACCTATAAAGAGAAGAGAGAGCGCAAGAGAGTTCAGGGTTAGAGAGTCAATACTACGAACTATGAAGAAGTATGTACCAGCAGAAGATATTGAAGTACGAATGAGCGAAGATGGTAGAGTATTAGTGTTAGTTGACTCAGAGTACTATAACTATATGTTGGGTAAGCCTAGGAAGAAGCTTGAAAGAATAGGAAAAAGGTTAGGAGTCGAGGTTGAAATAAGGCCTAGGCTTTAGGAATAAACTCTCTTATATTCCTATATTCGGTTTTTACACCATCCCTCTCAATAACCAATGCTACTCCTTCAGTACCTTTAGGTCTATAAGCGTTATGCCATCCTGTAACTATGTAAGGTATATTATGTTTCATCTCTATTTCCTCCAGGTTATTCCCGTCAGCTACTACTAAGATCATTTTACCTTTTACTAATATAAAGAGTTCAGGAGCATCATGTCGTTCAAGAAATTTTATATCCTCCATTTTTAGGTTCTCAGGAACATATACTCCTAATAACCATTTACCTTCGTCTTTAAAAACAACTTTCCATCTTTCCTTAGTTTGAATATCTAGAATGGAATAACCTTTGTTCATAAGAATTTAAGTAAAAAATAGAGGATTATATCTCTTTATTATTTGTTAATAATAAATTAAATAAATTAAAAATATATAATAATTTTATGAAATAGACCGAAAAGTATATTAACTATTATTCTAAGTAATATTCATGATGAAGCAGGCTATCATAACATGATAGCCTGCGAATTAATAGGGGCCCGCTCCTATGACCTCTAGTGTAGGTTAATAACCTTAGTTGCGTAATATCAATACTCTTATATAACGCTAAAATTGTACTACCATAACCGATGTCTTTATTTAGGAATAAGCTGCGAATTTTAGAGTTAGAAATTTGATTAAGCTATAAGTTAAACAATAAATAAATTGAGTAAAAGAGGCGGGAGGGGGTAAGCCCCATTAAGTACCTATTATTTCTATTACTATTCTTCTTATACTTCTGGGACCATCCATCTCAACCAAGAATATATTTTGCCACGTACCTCTAATTAGATAGCCATTTTTTACAGGAAATATTCTCGCTGAGCTTATGAAGGCTGAAGCTAGGTGTGCCGCAGCATTATCATCTATTCTGTTATGAAGCCATTTCCCGTTTCTCGGATACTCCTCCTGTATTTTAGTTAATATATCCTCCATAAGTCCTGTTTCATGTTCATTAGCCACTATTGCAGCCGTGGCGTGAGGAGCAAAGACAAGACACACACCATTTTTTATTCCGCTGTCATTTACGGCTCTTTCAACCTCAGAAGTTATATCAACTAGCTCATATCTACCACTCGTACTAATTTTTAATTCCTTGAAATATACTTTCAATTAGGATCACCATCCACGTTTTAATATAGAATATTAGATATATAACTCTCCTATGGAAGAAGTACCGTGTATTTTCCTTCATCACCTGACAGAATATTAGATAAGTTACCTGGTACAGTTAAATTCCCTATGATTACTTTTATTCCCCCTTTAACAGCTTCACTTGCTACTTCCAGCTTATGTCTCATACCACCTGTAACATCCATTCTTTTATTTTTAACAAAATGTACCTTGTTTATCTCTGATAAACTGAGGGTCTTAGCTGGTACATCTTCTCCTGATGTATTGAATATATAGACCCCATCAACGTCAACACCGTATACTAACATCTTGGCTTTCAGCTCTATAGAGAGCTTACAAGCAAGGTCATCTCCAGAAAGTATTGAAACTCCTTTGTTCTTATCTAAAACCACATCTCCAAAGGTTAGGGGGATTAACCCCCTTTCTAAGGCTGCCTTAATGGGATCACTAAAGAGTAGAAATATTCCATGAGAAGATGTCATAACAAAAGAGGAAGGGTGAAAAGGAAAAACGGGTAATTTTTCTTTTAACATTTCCTCTAGAATTATCGTATTGAGCTTCGTCATCCAGTATCTAACTTCTGCAACTCCTATTAGTTGACCAGTATCTTTGATTCCCTCATTAATTTTATACTTCTTAGCTATAGGATGACCAAATGAACCCCCTCCATGAACAATTACCAATGATAACTTATTTTTAAACGTTTTTAGTTCCTTAACTAATGACTCTATTACCTCTTTTCTAATAGAGAAAGGTTTATCTTTTTTAGTAATAACAGATCCTCCCAGTTTAATAACTACTACTTTCTTGTTCAATTAATAATCCCTTCTTTCAATAAACTTTGCTAAACTAATAAGAAGAGTTTTATATTCAGACTCTGGTAGATCTTTTAGCGATTCTATAGATTTATTTACATACCCTTTTCTTAATTCTTCAGCTTTTTCCCTGGCTTTAGTATGTGAGGAGATAATGCTGATTGCCTCTCTGATGTCTTCCTTGGTTACATCCTTAGAGCTGAGAATCTTCAGCAGTTTCTCCCTATATTCTCCTTTAAGCTCCTTAAGCGCTAATGTTATAACTATATTACCAAGCTTATGTTCAAGGACGTCGCCTCCTATTATTTTACCCGTTTTCTTCTCAGACCCAAACAGATCTATTATATCATCGCCTATCTGAAAGGCTATTCCTAAAGCTTTTCCGTAACTAGAGAGTGAAAAACAGGTTTTCTCATCTCTGCTAACTGAGAGCGCGCCAAAAAGACAGGCTGTTTCTATCAAACTTCCTGTTTTCTTATAAACCATGTCAAGGTATTTGTCAAGATCTATTTCTTTATACCTGTTTTCTATAATATAAGGTTCATCATCTCTACCAGCCTGTTCAAATAATATGTCAAGTCTCTCTCCCTCAGTTATAAGCTTAATAGTCTTAGCCATTATTTCGTTGAAGAGCTTTGGATCCTTAGTATCATTAAGAGCCTCAGAAATCGACTCTCTGTAGTGAATAGCTACTAACAAGGCTGTGCTTATCCCATATTTCTTCCATACCGTGGGTTTACCTCTTCTGAGCTCGCTGTGATCTATAATGTCATCTATTATAAGAGAATAGTTATGAGCAAGCTCAACCGCAGCAGCTGCAGGTAATGCGTCCTTAAAGGATCCTCCCACTGCAGCTGCCGAAATAAGGGTTAAAGCAGGTCTTATCCTTTTACCTCCCGTTCTTACTTGGTACAATATAGCCTCTAAAAAATCCTTATCAGCATTTCTTTTCAAATATTTTTCCATAACTGGCTCAATAATTCCTCCAAATTCCGTTAATTTATCAAGGACCTTCATATTGAAACTCCTTACTTAATCTATTTTGCTTAGATATTTTAATTCAAATTTATATAAGTACCTAAGAGAAAAGGTAATAAGGATACCCTAACATTACTTAAAGTAGAGGGGCCGGTAGCTCAGGGGGAGAGCGCCCGCCTTGCAAGGCTTATTTAAAAGTCCGGTGAGCCCGAGAACGCGGGAGGTCGCGGGTTCAAGTCCCGCCCGGTCCACCATCTCCATTTTCATCCCTTCCTCTAGGTTATAAAGCTCATCATAAAGAAAGATATATTAAAATTATAGATGAGATTTAAAGTTGTGAGGCCCGGGTGGTGTAGTCTGGCTAACACACCGGCCTGTGGAGCCGGGGATCCCGGGTTCAAATCCCGGCCCGGGCCCCAT
>CAZKLN010000049.1:0-6742 GCA_964553765.1 uncultured Thermofilaceae archaeon | reverse complement strand
ATGGTATATGGACATGAAAATCTATCACTCTCAAACATGTTCCCTAGAGAAGAATTTTAAAATCTTAAATAAATATTAAAATTCTTTATGATACTTAAGCTTAGTTAAGTCAATATTTTCTATGCATAGACCTTTACCATATTTAATGAATCTCTTTGAATTATCTCTAAGCGCTCCTCCTGAGATAACAGGATCATCTGTAAGGAGTAGATCCGAGTCGAGATCATAATACTGTATATTTCTGATAGCTAAAGCTGTATGTACAGCAGCTGTTATCCCTAGTCTACTTTCACCCATGCATCCTATCATGTTTTTAATCCCAGCCGCCTCAGATATCGAGGCTATTTTTATAGCTCCTAATATTCCCTCGCTTTTCATGAGTTTGATGTTAATGATGTCCACAGCTTCCTTTTTTATAACTCTAATAGCATCTTCAGGTGTCTTAACACTTTCATCAGCAGCTATTGGTATCGAGCTTTCTTTCTTAACTCTGACTAACCCTTCTATATCATCGTATTTAACGGGCTGTTCAACAAGCTCTACATCATAGTCAGAGATTTTATCTATAACCTTTATCGCCTCTTTCACGCTCCATCCCTGGTTCGCGTCAACCCTTATTTTTATACCCTCTCCTACAACATCCCTTACAGTCCTTACTCTTTTAACATCCTTATCAGGGTCTAAACCTAATTTAAGCTTAATAATCCTGAATCCCTCTTCTACATATCTGAGGGCTCTTTTAGCTTGCTCCTCGGGTTCCATGATCCCTATTGTAATGTCTGTCTCTATGAAGTCTCTATAGCCTCCTAAAAGCTTATAGAGAGGCTTACCAATTTCCTTACTCCATATATCAAGCAGCGCGATTTCGAGTCCCGCCTTAGCGGAAAGGCTTCCAGAAGATGAGTGGATCACTTCATATATTTTCTCGGGAGTAAGCTCATCCAACTTCTGTATTTTAGGATAAATATTCTCAAGGGTCTTAATAATGTAGTCTATGTCGTCTCCCAAAATTCTAGGTGAGGGTGATGCTTCCCCCCAACCTTCTATATCATTCTTCTCTATTCTTATTATCACATTAGTCGTTACGGTTGAGGTACCTAAAGATATAATAAATGGTTCTCGATAGCTAGCGTTAAAAAGGTAAACCTGCGCCTTCACACCCTTCTTCCCTCTCGTGGAATAGGAGGTCTCGGAACAATGGGGTATGGTATGTATTCAACCCCAGGTCTATTAGTAGGAGCTTGAGGATAAAGTTCCATGAGTTCATAGACTTCTTCAGGTATTTCCATTTTTATGTTAAGTCCCAGCTTTTTAGCTTCTTCAGCCGTTAAGGGGTAATCATGAGTCCACCTGCCTTCCGTTAAGGCGATAGCTACTTCCTTAACCTTATCATCATCCATTTTATCTTTAAGAAGTTTGATAATAAGATCCTGTACCTCTTTTAAGGCCTTCTTAGCTACGTCAGCCATTATCATAGTTCTATCTGAGGCTTTTTCACCCTTAACCTCTATAACCTTTATTAATGATGGCGCTGGTACATGAACACCTGGCTCCATGGAGAGCTGGGGATCTAAAGGCCCGAGAACGGCATTAGGATCCATCCATATCTCATCAGCAGCTAAGGCTATTAGCGTTCCTCCACTCATAGCATAATGAGGCACAATAACCACTTTTTTACCAGGATGTCTTTTGAGTGCTAAAGCTATTTGAGAGGCTGCGAGTACTAATCCTCCAGGAGTATGAAGAATTAATGCTAGGGTCTTTTCAGGAGGTGTTGTCCTTATAGCCCTTAACACTGTTTCCGAATCATCTATATCTATGAACCTATATACGGGTATCCCAAAAAGTCCTATTTTCTCCTGTCTATGTATTAAGGTTATAACCCTTATATTATATCTCCTTTCCATACGAGAAAGAAGCCTAAGCCTAGCCTCCTTAAGCCTCCAGTAGTTCATAGTCGGCGAAAGTATCGTAAAGAACAGTATAAACCAGAACAATAGTCCTATAATATCAATCAACAAATTCACCGAAGAAAGATCTTCAAAGTCTTTTATAAAAGATTATATCATCCTCATATGCATAGAGAGCTTTGATTAATCTTTCTACAACAGGGCCGGGGTTATGGGTTACTAATAGTTCTTTATATCCCATACTTTTAAATAACAACCTAGAAGCTAGGTTATCATACTTTGTCGAAGCTGTTGAGAAGATAGCCTTTCTTACTCTAAAATATTCCTCTGCTTTAAATACCAGAGACCTACCAATCCCTTTATGCCTATATTCTGGTTTTACCGCTATGTAGTAGATCACTCCTATTTTACCGACCTTTTCAACCCTAGTGACATATGTCTCTACGAAACCAGCTAAGTTCCTCTCTTCTGTTTCAGCGATAAATACCTTAGTGTGATTAAGGCCCTGCACTGCCCAATGTTTATCCCATTCATTAAAACTTCTATTTATTATCTCTAAAATACCCCTTAGATCCTCCCTCCTTGCTTCCCTTACAGATAGCCTCATAAATACCTCTTAGGTATTCTACCCTTCTTCTTATGTCACTAATATAGATAAACTCCATCTCCTTTAAGAACTTTAATATGGCATCTTTTTCTGAAACTTTAAATAATATCTTTAGATATGATTTAGGAAAACGTGTAACTATCTTCTCATCACCTGGAATTATCCTTTTAGAGGGAACCCTTTCAAGCATCCTATAAGCTTCATTAATTTTTCCTTCTTCAATAAGTTTAAAAATTCTTTTAAGAGATTCATAATCCTTAACTATGAGAAGCTGAGGCAGAAAGACTGTTTTAAAAGGACCATGATCCTTAGAGTAGTCACCTTCAAATATCGGTGTGATAAGTAGCCCACGAAGCTTTTTAGCTTTCTCATGATCCACTTTTTTTGCCTCCTTTAACGATTTTTTCTCATTTAATATTTTTTGGGAAATTTCCAGTATGGATTTCCTAACTAATCTCATGAACTCCTTACTATCAGCAAACTTACTGGCTATATGTGCTAGTTCTTTAACTATTGAATAGGACTTTATGACGGCATCCCATTCTACCAGTTCAGGTATGTCTTTGTTAGTATGATATACATCGAAATAGCTGTCCATGCTATGTATAGTTATTGAAGGAACCCCCTCAACCATGAAAGGATAACTATCAAAGTATGGAGAGCCAAGCTCATATTCAGCCTTTTTACCTAAGATTTTCCTCGCTCTTTCTATCATCTCAGGACTAGATAATGCCAGTTTTATGGGATTCCTGGTTGCCACGTCTATGTTAATTACTATCTTAAGCTTCTCAAGTACTCCTTTTTCTTTAAGATAGTGTACATAGTTTCTAGATCCCCATACCCAATACCATGGGCTATAGTCTAATGCGCCTGACTCTTCACAGCAAAAACTCACTATTCTAATTCCTTTTGAATTTACAAGCTCCTTAGAGAGGAAGAGAAGCATAGCTACTCCAAGCACATTATCGCCAAAACCTGATAACCAGTGATCATGATGTGCTGTCAATAACGTGATAGCTTCATCCTCGTCTCCTATTGCTTCTACAGTAAATCCTGTAGCTTTATGGCGTACTTCTGTTTCAACCCTAAGACTTACGTTTAAACCTTTTCTAGCAGCCTTTATTAACCTAAGTCCTTCTAACCTACTAACAGAGACCACGGGAACGGGAAGCGGATCACCTGATTCATAGCTATAGTCTTCAGAAAAGTGAACAACTATTCTTCTCATAACTCCTGGATACGCATCATAGACGATAACTCCAACAGCCCCTCTTTCAACAGCTTCCCTATATTGCCATACAACTTCATCTAACTCTTCACTATACCATTCTAGAAGAGCTATTTTACCCTCTACCTCTATTCCTTCCCACTCATCCTTCTCGAGACCATGTCCAGCATACACTAACGGGGCTTCTGCATATCCTGAGGGAGAATAAGGCAACGCAAGAGCAGGAACATCTCTGCTTCCTTCCCTGATCTCCACATATTTCTCTCTCCAAGCCATACATGGAACTTCCAGATATCTAACTTCAAAACTTAAATCCTTAAGATAATCCGATATCCTTTTAGTAACTAATCTCTCCTCCTCCCATCCCGAGATAATCTCCTTTCCTTCAAAAAGCTGCTTAAAAACATCTATGGAGAAGGCCTTAAACTCTTTATCCTTTATTCCCATGTTATCTTGACTTTATATTTGATGCTAATAAATTAACATAACAGGATTATTATTTATACTTATTAAAAAATAAAAAATTAAGTGATTTTCAGGTATTAGCTAGATAAACGTCATTTAACCATTTACGATTAGGATCTGAAAGTGTTAATGTTTTCTTTAATGTTAAGAGATCTAGCTTGTATATGCTTTGCATATGGTTGGCGTAGTACAAAAAGCCTGGGTGTTTTATTTCTCCTATTGTAGGACCAGGAACATAGAATATGCCACATATGGGTTCATCGTTTGATGTGAACAATCTATTTACAGTGCCGTTTGCTGTTACTTTATAGATGCTTGCCGG
Organism: uncultured Thermofilaceae archaeon; assembly: GCA_964553765.1. Taxonomy (GTDB): domain Archaea; phylum Thermoproteota; class Thermoprotei; order Thermofilales; family Thermofilaceae; genus CAZKLN01. Next base: position 2,210 of record CAZKLN010000049.1, on the reverse strand, counting down.
AATACGATTACCAGAACTTAAGTAAAGAACATCACCAGCAAATGTGAAATGACCTGCCCAAAAACCATCTACATCCTCTAGCTTAACCTCATAATAAAGTTCTGCCCCTCTATCTGTAAGCCTATATATCTTCCCGTTACTACCCGCGCCAGATGCCTCGCTGAAGTATAAACTTGGATGTTGGACTTTAGTTGTTTTTATCCCAGGTCCCCAGGCTAAGTCCCTTATATAGGTGTTATGTTCATAGATTACCTCTACGTGCCATCCACTAGCCGTGCGAAAGGCAACATATATCTTACCTGGATACTCGTTAGCATCAGTAAAGTAAATCTTATCTTCGCTACCGGACCAGTGAAGTAAAACGCTATGAAGAAACCCCTTATTCCTTTTATAAAAAATCGATATTGGCTTGCCAGGTACATATTTGTAAATAGCTCCTGGAACGCTCTGGGGACTAGCATCTGTATAATATATGACATATTCTTCTTTAGGCAAAACTTTAGGTTGTTTGGTTATAGGTTGTGTGACGGCTAAGGGAAATAGACTCAATATACTTATTATTAATAACAGAATTATTCTCTTATCTTCCATCTAATATGACCTCTCCCGTAAGCATAACCTAAAGTCATAGATCCTAAAGCTAGGATCCATAGCTCTAGGTTATGCGTTAAGCGTTTTTCTTAAAACCGATTAATAAGCTTTTGTTTAAGTTTAAGATAAATGATACAGTTAAGTTAGTGAGATCCCTTATGATGGAGATATCTATAACAGCTAGGGAAAAATTGTCCGTATATTATCATAGTAAAAGGGAAAGATAGAGCATGTCTATGCAGATGTGGAGGATCCTATAAGAAGCCTTATTGTGATAGAACGCATGTTAAAATAGGATTTAAGGCCGAGGCTGCTGAGATAAAAATAGTTATACAACTATTTTTAAGAGTTCCTTTTCATGAAAAATCGATAAAAAGTTAGGATAAAGAAAACTATTTAGAGAGTATGCCTGAAATAAAGGAGGAAGACATCTTAAAGGAGGCTATAGATCATGTAGATGCCGCTATTGACCTACTTAGAGAGCTTGCGAAACATAAGAAGAACCTAGCTGAGACATTAGAGGACATAATTTATCATCTTGAGGAGGCTGGAGAGCTCCTTAATACCCTAAGTACTAGGTAAACAAAAAGCAAAAATCAGACTTAAAATAAATTTATTTAGGCACGCTTACGCCGCCTGAAAGAGAGCATGGTGAGCGAAAAGGCGTTGTACCGCCATAGCTATGATACCATGTGTTAGCAGGCGGCGACAGCGTGCCTTAACTTTAACCTTGTATCATTTATATATATTCCCATATACCTCTGCCTCTATAGTTATAAACTATCGTCTTTAAGGCTGTAACATGTTCTATACTATATCCTATACCTTCCCTACTTATTCCCGAGTCTTTTCGCCCGCCAAACGGATAATAACCTATTCCGTGTCTAGGATACTCATTTATGTAGACAGCGCCTACCTCTAGATACCTTATTAGCTTTCTTATCTTATCTATATCTCTTCCAAATATTGCGGCATCTAACCCGTATCTACGAGCATTAGCTAGCTCTATAGCTTCATCTACGCTTTTTACATTGGTTATTAAGGCTACAGGGGCAAACATTTCATCCCTGTATAATTTTAAGGATAATAGAACCTTCTTATCTTCTACCTCCACTAGGGTTGGTTCCACGTAAGTAGGTCCTAACCTATTACCTCCATAAATAACTCGCCCGCCTTTCTCCACTACCTCAGATACCGCATTTAACATCTCATCTACAGTGCTGGGATCTATAAGTGGTCCCATGTCAACTGAGTTTTCCCTAGGATCTCCCACCTTTATTTTGGAGAGATTTGATACGAGCTTCTCCTTTAATTCATCATAAACAGGTCTCTCGCAGAGAACTAGTTTTATGGCGTCACATCTTTGACCGCTATAGCTGGTCATTCCAATAGCTATCTTTTCAGCTGCTAGATTAAGGTCTGCGTCCTTTAAGACTATAGCTGGATCTCCACCCCCTAGCTCTAATATAAACTGCTTTATGCCAGCTTCCCTGATAACCGCTATCCCTGTTTCGGTACTACCAGTAAAACTTATAACTTGAATCCTTCTATCGGAGACCAACTTTCCGCTTTCCCTTCCAGGTATAGTCATTACCGCGAAGCCATTCTTGGGGAAGCCG
>CAZKLN010000048.1:0-6757 GCA_964553765.1 uncultured Thermofilaceae archaeon | reverse complement strand
TTTATCAGCGACCAGAAACTTCTTCATCTTTTCAGGCGGGGAGTTCAGTCATCATCCTAAAGGTTATATAGTTTTAGCCAATCCCAGTCTAAGCATTTTTATTTTCTTTAATAACTTTATCTCTTCCTCGGAGAGCTCACCCTGGTACTTCTCTAGTAAAGTATCTATGTGATCTAAGGGTACGTCTGCATAAAGCACGTCCCCCTCTTTTATTTGCCTACCTACCATCACTTTCCCCCGAATCGATATGGCTACTGCCTGTCCCTTCTCAGCCGTATCTAGCGGTTGTCCATGCTCCTGTATTTGCATTATTTCCCCTACTTTTTTCCCATCCCTCGTCATTAAGGGGGTTCTCCTTCTTATCTTACCTAAAAGTACCTCAACACCCACTATAGCAGGGTCGCTACGTCTGAACACATACCCAGGCAGGATTCTTATGGCTGCAGGTAGGACAATCTTATCCAATGTTTTTCTCTTTTCTGCCTCTTGCTCGCTTTTATACCATTCTAGGAAATCCTCAACAACCTTGTAAATGATGTTACCCCTGATTATCTTAATACCGTTGGCTTTTGCCTCTATTTCAGCCTCTTCAGTAATCTTTACGTTAAAGGCTAAGATGCTTGCTAGAAATCTATTTAACTTCCTAGTGAGAGAGGCCTCTATCACGTCCCGTCTAATGACTGGTCCCACATCCGCATACCTAACGGGTACTCCGTGTCTATTGAGGTAAAGTACCAGTGCCTCAAGCGTACCTAAGGTATCCGCCTTAACGACCACACCAGCCACGTCCTTAGATATTTTAAGGCTCCCTATCTCCTCGCTTACCTCTTTAACAACCAGGTCTACTTTACCATCCCTAACTACGATAACTGGAGCACCAGCTATAGCTTTGTCGAGGTCTGAGGCTACCACCAGCACTCCAGTAGCAGCCTTTACCTCCTCAATTTGCGTGAACTTATCCTCGGGCGACCTCATTTCATCGAGCGGCTTAGGCATAAGTAACGCCTTAACTTTAGTTACTATGGGTTCTTCTAGTCCACCCACAACTATTGTATCGCCCTTCCTTATAGTCCCTTCATAAACTATGGTAACTATGGTCGTTCCAAGCCCTACCTCCTCCCTGACCTCAAGAACAACTCCTCTACCCGGTCCCGGCTTCGTTTTAAGTTTATTTATTAGAAAACGCTGAGCCATACCTGCTATGACGAGGAGCAAGTCAGGTATGCCTTCACCTGTTTTAGCACTGGTGGGTACTATAGCTACTACTTTGGAGAAATCCCTTACCCTGTCATATCTGTCAGCTCTGAAGCCCTGAGACCTAAATTCCATTATTAAGTGTGCTACCATTTCCTCAAGTCTCTCGATAACGTCCTCGGGTTGTTTTTTTACACTCAAAATAAACGGCTGATTTTCATGTGTTATCCAGCCGGGTATCCTATCTATCTTATTAGCTGCAACTATAAACGGAGTCTTTCTGTTTTTCAGTATCTCTAGCGCCTCATACGTTTGCTGTTCAAAACCCCTGTTTATATCCACCATGAGAATAGCTATATCAGCTATGCTACCCCCTCTTCTTCTCAAGTTAGCAAAAGCCTCATGTCCTGGCGTGTCAATGACCAGGAGCCCCGGAACCTTTATGTCAGCTTTGAGTCCTGAGACTAAGGGACCGCAAAGTTCCTCAAGGGCTCCCCATGGGAGGAAGGATGCACCTATATGCTGAGTCATCGTGCCTGGCTCTCTTTTCACGACGGCTGTACCTCTTATTTTATCTAATAAGGTAGTTTTCCCTACATCAACGTGCCCTAATACAACGACAATGGGTGATCTTATGTAAGCCTCTTCCATCCAGTTGCACCTAGCCAAAACTCCTATGCTTAAGTAAGTAAGCTGAGAAAAATACTTAATGGGTTTTCCTATCTCCCTTTAGTGTACACTTTGGTCCACTTTAGCTTCTTAGGGTTCCGCCTTAGCTTAAGCATGTTTTTATAACATTTGCTAGAGCAGAATCTAAGTATGACACCATCGTTTCTTACATACATTAAGCCTGTACCAGGCTGTATTACATCACCACAAAAAGCGCACCTGTATATCCTTGGCATCCGCTTAATCCCCTCTTCATAGACTTACCTAACGATTTCAGATCCTGCTTAAAACTCTTATGGTAGCCTATGGCTATTTTTGAATGAAAGTCTATGAGTAGGCATCTGCTTACTCTTAAAGACTATACATGTGAAGAGATAATGAACATCATAAAACTTGCCTTAGTCTTCAAAAGACTTAGAAAAATGGGAATAAGGACAAGTAATGTTCTCGAAGGTATGACGGTTGCGTTAATCTTTGAGAAACCTTCAACGAGGACGAGAGCCTCTATGAGCGTCGCTGTTCACGAGTTGGGAGGGCTACCTATACTATATAACAGGGACGAGCTTCAGTTAGGTAGAGGGGAGCCTATAAAGGATACTGCGAGAGTCCTCTCATTATATCACGACATAATATCCGCCAGGGTCTATTCACATAGAACTCTAGAGGAACTAGCTAGGTACTCGTCAGTACCAGTGATTAACATGCTTAGTGACCTCTATCATCCCTTACAAGCACTAGCTGATTATATGACTATTTATGAAGTATTCGGAAAGCTTGAAGGCTTAAAGCTAGCCTTCATCGGTGATGGAACTGATAACGTGCTTAATTCCCTTATGATTGTTGGGACTAAGCTGGGCGTTGAGATACATGTGGCAGCTCCTAAGAAGTACTTCCCTTTAGAAAATATATTAAGGATCTTAGAGAACAGAAACTTAGTTACACTCACTGAAAACCCTGTTGAGGCCGTGAAGAAGGCTGACATAATATATACAGATGTGTTTGTGAGTATGGGTCAGGAAAATTTAAGAAAGGAGAAACTATCGGCGCTGCTACCTAAATATCAAGTTAACCAGGCTTTGCTAAAACATGCAGAAAAGGAATACATATTCATGCACTGCCTACCGGCGCACAGAGAAGAGGAAGTTACGGATGAGGTGATAGAGGATAGGAAACACTCAGTCGTGTTTAAGCAAGCGGAGAACAGGCTTCACACCGCGAAGGCAGCTATAGTTTATGTTACACGGCCGGATCTGGGAGAGGTTAGCTTATAGTTTTCTCACGATCATTATGATTTAAATATCTACTAAGTTTTGCTAATGTTAGGTGTTGCTACAGTGGGCCTTTCCGAGTTTTTCAAAGATGTAGTTAGAGCTGTAAGGCTTACTCAAAAGCCAGATAAGGAGGAGTTTAAACTAACGCTCAGGGTAGTACTGATAGGGATGAGTATAATAGGCGTGCTGGGATTTGTATTTAAGATGGTAGGCTCCGCGTTCCAGTTTTCAGCTGGGAAACCTTTACCACCCGAAAGTGGGCTAGCAGCATTATTCATTTCGATGATTGTTGTCCTGGGTTTTCTCTTCTACATATATAGAAGATATAGGGTGTAAGGTTTTGGAAAAAGTGCGCTTTTTCGCGGTTCGAACAACTATTGGTCAAGAACTGGGCGTTGCTCTTCTAATGGAAGAGAGGGCTAAAGGCAGTGGCATGCCGGCTTACTCGATCTCCGTCTTACCCGGTCTTAGAGGAGTAGTCATAGTTGAGGCTGATGCCCCATACGTAGCACATAGGTTAAGTTATGGTATAAAACACTCTAAAGGCGTCGTAAGGGGAGGTATGAGGCTTGAAGACCTTGAGAAGTTCGTGGCTCCTAAGCCAGTAATAGAGACAATAAAGCTCAACGACGTTGTTGAGATCACTGGAGGCCCCTTCGTAGGTATGAAAGGTAGGGTAGTACATATAGATAAGTCGAGGGGAGAGGTCAAGGTTGAGATAGCTGAGGCAGCCTTTCCACTTCCTATAACGATAAACGCTGAATATGTAAAAGTGATAAGTAGCGAAGAGAGTAAGGAAGAGTAAATCCCAAATGCTCTCCTTTAAGGATCTTATTAAGGAACTTGAAAAGGAAAAATTAGCGGTAAGGATTGAGAAAAAGGTAAGCTCAAGATTTGAAGCAGCGTATTACCTTAAAAAATACGATGGCAAGAAGGCTGTCGTACTTGGTAACGTTGATGACAAAGGTATACCAGTTGTAGGTAACTTAATAACTAATAGGAGGGTGCTCTATAAGATATTAAATGCTAAGAATGAACATGAAGCCTACCTTAAGATTTTAAGTTCCATGAGAGAGCCTAAGGATCCTACAATAACTAGTAAACCACGTTTAAAGTCCCTGGGTAACGACTTGAGTAAGCTACCTGTGTTAACTTACTATGAAAAGGACGGAGGTCCTTATATAACGTCTGCCATCATAGCGGCTAAAGAGCCTAACGATGGGGTTTGTAACTCCAGTATACACAGGATGATGATCATAAGTGAAAATAGGCTGGTTGTCAGGATAGTTCCAAGACATCTTTACAAGATATACAATAAGGCTAAGGACTTGGGAAAAGAGCTAGATGTCGTGGTAATAATAGGATCAAGTCCCTATTTCTACATAGCTTCAGCCTCCTCACCTCCTTATGGTGTGTATGAGTTAGGTGTAGCTAATGCCTTAAGTAAAGGTAGGCTTTACTCCTTTACCTTAGATGAGGAGACACCTCCTATACCCGTTGACTCCGAGATAATAATAAGAGGAAGGCTTCTTAACGAGGAGGCTTACGAAGGTCCCTTTACAGACATTACAGGTACTTATGATATAGTGCGTAAGCAACCGGTTCTAGAGGTAGATGACATATTGGTTACTAACGACCCTACGTACTACTCCATATTACCTGCCGGGTTAGAACATATGATTCTGATGGGATTCCCCAGGGAAGCCTCTATATGGGAAGCTGTCTCCAAGTCAGTTCCCGGCGTTAACTCAGTTAGGCTTACTAGGGGTGGTTGCGGATGGCTAACGGCGGTAGTGTCTATAAGAAAGCAGACAGAAGGTGATGGTAAAAACGCTATCATAGCGGCTTTCGCCTCTCATCCCTCTCTCAAGGTAGTGATTGTGGTGGATGATGACGTAAATGTTGATGACATGGACGACGTCATCTGGGCCCTATCGACCAGGATGCAGCCGAGTGAGGACATAATTGTAATAAGGGACGTTAGGGGTTCAAGCCTTGATCCCTCCTCCGATCAGCAGAAACTCTTGACATCCAAGCTCGGGATAGACGCCACCATACCTCTTTACAAGCCTAGGAAGGATTTCGAAAAAGCCAGGATACCTTGGAGTGAAGAAGGGGGCTAACCGGATAATAGCTTCAGGACCAGCTCTCTCACGCTCTCTTGTACCTTATCCATGGGCCTATCTGCGTTAATAACCTCGTACCCCTTTTCTCTAGCTCTCTCAAGGTATATCTCTCTTACCTTACTAAGGAAGCTTGCGCTCTCGAACCTCTCTATCACAGCCCTGTTATGGATCCTCTGAAGAGCCTTTAACGGCTCTATGTCAAGCAGTATGGTTAGATCCGGCTCCGGGAACTTCTCGTTAACCCTTAGTATCCACTCCTGGCTAGCTCCTTGAGCCCCTTGATAGGCCACGCTGGACTCGTAGTACCTGTCGCACACCACCATGTATCCCTCTTTAAGCCGGGGAACTATCTCCCTCCTCAGGTGCCATGCCCTGTCGGCGGCGAAGAGCAGGGTTTCGAGCACCGGGTCATTGAAGGCCTTCTCTCTCAGCTTCCTCCTTATTATGATGCCTACAGGGCCTTTAGTGGGCTCGCTCGTGAACCAGGCTCTTCTCCCCCTACTCGTGAACCACTCTACGAGCATCTTGGCGTTAGTGGTGGTTCCTGCACCGTCTATGCCTTCCAGCACCACGAAAAGCCCTCTATAGCTCATAAACATTATTTTATAGTTTCAGCCTTTTAAACGGTAGTCTCAGGGTGCGTTAGCATTAGGGAAGCTAGGTGGTTCGCGAAAAACCTTAGGAAAGCAGGAATAAGGGCGGACGACCAGGTGATGCTAGCTGGCAGGCCTGACCCCCAATCCTATCTTGCCCTCAAGCTTCTCTACGAGGTTGAGAGAAGTTTCCCCAAGGTTCACATCCGTGTTTACGAGCTTTACAGTGATGAGGTCACCTGCCTAAGGTCGTTGGCTGAGGAGCTCGGCCTCGAGTACGTCTCGATCAGGCAAGGGTCACGAACGTACACGTGTTATAAGGTAAAGGTCCTTGAGCTGGCCTCAGAGCTTAAGGACCCTCTCGTGGTAATACCCTTCACAGCTGAGGACGTTGCTGAGTACTTGCTCAGTGAGGTGCTGACGGGATCGTTAGAGGGCATGCTCCTCGATGCCTACGTCAGAGTCGCGTATCCCCTCATGACGAGGACCTTGAATGAGCTAAAGGTAGCTTGCAGCTGCGCGCCTAGAAGCTACCCTCACCTTAAAGACCTGAGGATAAGGGACGTGAGATCAACAAAGGCGTTCTATGAGATCCTGATTGCCCAACTCTCTCGGGAGCTCTCCGAGAAAAGTATAAAAAGGTGTTAAACAAGCATTATATTGCCGCAACATCCGGTGGCACGCCTGGAGAACGGGAGGAGGTACCTCCTCCCAATGAAAGGTGGACCTCCGGTTGCGGCTACACCGATGTGGGCCCAAACAAACTAAGCCCAGCAAGGGCTTAGAGGTTTGGGTCCGAAAGAGGCCTGTAACGCAGCACAACCACTTCTTACCCCGCCGCCTTGCGGCGTCAGACTCCGGTTGATCCTGCCGGACCCGACTGCTATCGGGGTGGGACTAAGCC
>CAZKLN010000047.1:0-6862 GCA_964553765.1 uncultured Thermofilaceae archaeon | reverse complement strand
GCCAACCAGTAAGGTCGCACAATGCAATTAATAGCAGCCAGCAAAGGCGAAAACAGCGAAATGACACAGCTATAGCTTACAAAGTAGCATACTAAGAGCGAGTTAAGCAAGAAATACCTTAGAAAAAGCGCTAAACGTACGCATGAAACGAAAAGTAGTAATGCCTGTGGGGAATGACAGCAGGAGGAGATTAAGACCTTCAGAGAAGAATTTAGATTTAAGACTTTTATCTTTCTTAAATTTTAGGTTTAAAGAATAACTTTCATCTAACATCTTCGCTGCTAGTTATTCTTTAGCTAGGCTACATTTTTACCTTACCATCCTCTAGAACTATTGTTTTTGAGTTTGGCGGGTTTATGTCTAGGTGGGTTATTAGTATTATCTGTTTGAAATGTTCTGAGAGGGTTGTTGTCAGTAGCTTAATTATGTTCTGTCTTCTTCTTTGATCTGAGGAGGCTAGGGGCTCATCCAGGAATAGGAAGCGAGGATACGTCTGTTTCGTCTGTGGGAGGAGTGAGAGTATGAACGCTAGCCTCATTGCTAGCAGGAACTGGTCCACGGTCCCCCCGCTATAGATGTCCTTTGGCCTGAACTCGCCGGCCTCTGAGTCAAGAACGTATATGTTGTACTTCTCATCCAGCTTAACTGCCTTGTACCTACCGTCCGTTATGTGGCTTATTACCAGGCTCATGTTACGCTCTATAGCGGGCCTAAAGCTCTCCCTTATCTTACTCGCTACCATCTTTAAGCACTCTATAGCTTTGGTTAACGCCTCAACCTCCTTGCTTAACCTTTCCATGTTGCTTTTAGCCTCCCTGTACTTCTCCTCCACGTCACGGTTAGCCTCTATCCTCTCCTCAAGCTCCTTAACAGTCACCTCTAGCTGCTTGATAGCGCCGGTAATTCTTCCCACCTCCTCCTTCAGGGCGTGAAATCTGGCCTCGTATTCCTCATAGATCCTATCGCTGTACTCTATTTGAGGTGGGAGTTGAGGAAGCTTTACCTTGAGATACTCCTCTCTTACAGCTTCGAGCTCTCCTTCTCTATTCCTGACCTCTTCATCTAAGCTTCTCATCTTTGACTCCAATCTTCTAAGCTCCTCACCCAGCTTAGCCCTTTCACGTTCGACAGAGGCTATCCTCTCCTTGAGCAAGCCTACCTTACTCCTTAGCTCGTCCCGTATCTTTATGAAGCTCTCAAACCCCTCCTTAACCCTATGGTAGTCATCCTCTAAAATACCCTTGAGGCTTACCTTCAAGCTCTCACTCATGAAGAGCAAAACCTTTGCTAGTTCAGCAGATAGCTTCTCAGCCTCATCCCTCATCTTAGCATACCTCTCCTTGAGCTTGCTGAGGCGCTCCTTGGTTTCCTTAATTATATATAGATGCTCTCTAGCCTTGTTCACGTCATCCATTATTAGGAGAAGCTTCTCCTTAAGCCTCACCTTTCTAAGATAGACATAGATAAGGTAGGCTCCAGAACCTAAGATTCCAGTTAAAGCAAGGGGAGGAGCTAGCAAACCGAAAATTGATGTCGCTAGAAGCGCAAACATTACCTTAAAGGAAGGCTTGGTCAGCGCGATCCTCTCCTTGATCTCCTTCTCAAGCCTTAGGAGGTCTTCAGCCTCCTTAACGCTCATCTCGTTAACAAGCTCGCTAAGCCTGAGCTCAGCTCTCCTAACCTCCTCCTCGTTTTCCCTAATTAAGCTGTCAAGCTTCCTTTTCTCCTCCATAAGAGAGCTAACCCTCTCAAATTCTCTCCTCAAACGATCAAGGACGGCCTCCTTATCAGCTAGATCTCTCTCCCTTTCCCTAAGCTCTCTAAGTAACGTTGCCAGCTCTGTCTCAGCTTCCTTAATCCTAGTCTTAGTTCTATTCATTAGTTCCCTGCTTTCCCTAATCTCCTCCTTTAACCTCCCTAAAAGCTTCTCCAGTCCCTTAATCCTCTCCTCTAGCCTCTTCCTACGTAAAACTCCATCTCTGTACTCACTCAATAACTTGTAGACAGGTTCTATCTCCCTAAGCTCCTCAAGCCTCGCCTTAAGTAATTCCCTACTAGCCCCAAGCTCCTTGGTCTTCTCCTTAATGCTCTTAACATCCCTCCTGTACTCCTCAACCCTCCTAGCGAGCTCTGTCGCCATCTTCTCAGAGTACTCAAGATCCCTCTTCCTCTCCCTTCTCTCCTGTGACAGCTTATCTATGGCCTTATTATAGCTCTCAAGACCGAGCAGCGAGTTTATTATCTTCTCCCTCTCGCTGCCCTTAAGCTCAACTATCTTATCTAGCTCCTTCTGAGCCACTACGTTCGTAACTAATATCTCGTTAAAGGAGAGCCCACCTAAGATGTTCCTCACAACCTCGTTAGTAGATTTAAACGTAGAGGCTCTAGGTATTCTTCTACCTCCTTGAAGCTCAAATAACCTTCCCTCAGACGATGATTTTCTCCTTAGAAGCCTTGTAACATTAAACTCCTTACCGTTAACTGAGAAGGTCAGCTTTATGGATGCTCTGTCAGAGTTATGGTTTATAGCCAGGTCCTTAAGCCCTCTCATCGTCTCCCCGAACAACGCGTAGAGAACAGCCTCAAGTATAGTGGACTTACCGGCCTCGTTAGGACCCTTTATTATCATAACTCCCTCAGGGAACTCAAGGCTCAGGCTCTTAATTCTCCTGAAGTTCTCTATCTCTATCCTCTTCAGGATCACCATGCCCCAGCTTCCTCAAGCCTCCTAAGGCCTATCTCCTTAGCCATAACTAAGATCTCCTTTCTCTTAGGGTCATTCTCCTTTTCTATCAGCTTCTCCATGTATTCTCGAAAAGCCGTCAGCGGAGTTAATCTCTCTGCTACCTCAACCCTCTCAGCCTCGTACCTTAAGTCCTTGTCATCTAATATCACTGCAAAGAAATCGTCTATTAAGGACCTTATTACGGCCTCCCTCCTATACTTGGTCAAAACGTCCAATGGTACCTTGCCGGTAACTTTGAGCCTAAGTATAGCGTTCTTATCGGCGTTTTTACGAGCATAGGAAACTATGTCGGAGATAGGGGTTTTTGTGTTATAAGACAGTGAATAAGTTAAGGTTTTCATCTTCCTAGTAGGAACCTCTATAAACTCAAGCCTGAAATCCTTCATGTTCGACTCATTTATCTCAATCCACACAAAGCCCTTAGCCTCGTCTTTCTCCTCTAGAAAGCTTTTCCTCTCCGTGCTGCCAGGGTAAACTATGAGGGTTTCCCCTCTTCTTGCTTTCTGATGCCTGTGTAGATGGCCAGCCGCTACATAGCTCACCCACCTGGGTATCCTTGAGAGCCTCACTACGGGATCTCCTGACCTATAGGTCGGCGTGAAGCCCTCTATGAGGTAGTGAAGCATCAGGATGTTAACATCTCCTTCCTGCTTGAGTGTAACCTTCTCGAGAGGGTCTTCCCCTGCACTAATCCAAAAGTTAAAGGTTAAACCCATTACGCAGACGTCAACATCCCCTACTTTAACGTGCTCATAGGAGGGGTTCTTAACTCCAGAGAGGTACACTGCATGACCTGAGGCGGCTAACTCCTCGAGAGGAGAGGCACCCTCCTCTACAGACTTGGGAGTATCATGGTGACCGCCTATCAGCAAAACCTTAATCCCCATATCGCTTAGGCGGCGAAACGCCTTAAGCACATTAACTCTAGGAGGGTTCCTGGGGTTAACCCTGTCATAGAGGTCTCCAGAGATAAGCATTATGTGAGGCTTAGCTCTCTCAGCGTACTCCAGCACCCTTTTAAAGGAGAGCCAGAAATCCATCTTCCTATCCATAACCCTATGTCTAAACATTGCCAAGGTTGGATCGAGATGATTGTCAGCTGTGTGAAGTATCTTAATCATCTCCTACACCTCTGATAGCGTAGCCGTATCGGGAATAATGGTCTCCTCCTTCACCCTATCCTCTATATCTAAAGTCTCTTTAGCTCTCTTAAGCTTATCTACAACGTTTATATCAGCACCTCCTTCCATGGTCATTCTCTCCCTTACCTTAACCATCACAGGTATCTTAGTGATCTCCCCCACTATCACAGCCTCACCGACATTAAGACCGGGAAGATCCTCCAACAGCGACTCGCTAACTCTCTCGCTAGACGTTATGACCGCTCTTTGATCCGAGGGATTAGTTATCCTTAGTATTATCTGGCTATTACACTGACTTAAGGTATCAGGATCTATCTTAGCAGGTCTCTGGCTAACTAATATGAGAAATATTCCGAACTTACGGCCCTCTGCAGCTATGGTATTTATTATCTCTCGTGAAAGACTGCCACTTACTCTATTCCTAGGGGGTACGAACCTGTGAGCCTCTTCGATTACGACAAACACTGGGTAAGAGAAAGCTCCCTCAGACACGTATCTGTAGACCTCATTGAGAACTTTTGATGCTATGTAGTCCATACTAGCATCGTTAAGCCCTGAGAGATCTATCACGGAGAGCTGCATAGGCTTGAGCATCTCCTCTATAGAGGTAGAAGTGTCCCCAAACACCTTGAACTTAAGTATCCTTTTGACATACTTAAGAGCCTTACTCATATCTCTTTTCTCATCGGCTTTACCATACTTGATTAGCTCCTTCATCTTAGCTATTAGATCCTTCACCGTATATCCTTCTCCTTTCTCCTCCTTAAGATTCTTCATCGCCTTCTCTATACTTTGTCTAACGTTACTCCACCTTTCTGGCACTCCTATTATCTCATATAGCTCATCTACATCAAGATCAGAGAACCTTACCGTGTAGTCTATCACGTTATCCAGCTGATCCTCAGGGTACCTTCCGGTACTATTAGGGTTTTTAAAAACCTTTACCCTATTGGAAAACTCATGAGGAGTGCCATCGGGCTTTCTACCTAGCCTAACGTAATCTGCATGAGGATCTATGACTATGATCGTAGCACCTTTCTTAAGTAACTCCTCTATGAGAACACCAGCTGTGTACGACTTACCGGCTCCTGTCTGGGCTAGAATCGCTAGGTGCCTTCTAAAACCGTTCACTGAAACGTACACAGGAACCGTGCTTCGTGAGATTAAGTATCCAATATGAAGGCCTTCCTCCTCTGGATAGGAGAAGAACTCCTGAACGAAGCTATCAGGAGCTAAGTAAACCGGGTTACCTGGATATATGGCCCTTCTGGGCATCAATATCTGCTTTCTTCCGTTGACGACAGCTATATAGCCCAAGGTCTTTGCCTTGCAGATTATGTTCACGTCCTCTATCCCTGCTCTGTAAATCCTCTCTAACGCATCAAGGTTCAAGTTACCGTCATACGAGGAGCTCTTGGAGATAACCCCCATGACCTGAGCTAGGACGTTTACCTCCCTTATAGAGCCGTTTACATCTTCCTTCGACCTAACCATCACATATTCATACTTAGGTGGATGACTGGCTTTATCAGAGACGAAGAGAAAGTTAGTGGGCGAGGCCTCGCCCACTATTCTGCCTACAAGCTTAAGGGTAAACGACACGTCTAAGATCCCTCGTGTGTTCTATTAATATCCCAAGCTCCTTAGCTATTAGGGGCTCATAAACGTTCATCAGATCTTTATTGCTCATCTTGACTAGCGAGTCAACCTCACTGAGAAGAACGTTGTATCTCCTACTTCCCCCATAAAGACCCTTAAGAATCTTAACTATATCTACTATTTTCTCCTTCACATCGAGTACAAAGGAGGGAGTGACCTCACTTACCTTTGTATCGATACCAAGGAAGTGGCTTGGAACATCGATTCTCAATGGTATGTCCTTTTTATCGGGGACGTAGTAAAAAGTTACAATGGCTGGATATTTCAGAGCCTTTATAAGGACATCTATAATTCTATAGTACATGAGGTCGTCTGAGGATTCTTGTAAAGATTTACCAAAGTTTCTCAATATGTATTCTTCGAATCTTCTTAACTTCTCTATTTCCCTTTCAGGCGCACCCAGGATAAAGGGATCCGTGAACCCCTCTTCTCTTGTAACTTTGTAAAGAAGATGAAAATCAGGACCTAGATTGGCTGCTTCAACTAAATACTCTCTTAAGCTTAATGAGCTTACGTTTAGTATTTTTTCCATCTCTCTAATCAAGCTTCTAACCTCCTTAGCTCCAGCAAGGGCATGTCTCCATTTATTAACCAGTAACCTCCTGGTCTCTGAGGGAATATTCAAGCTGTCTAAGGCTTTTAGGAAGCTTTCAGTGAGCAGGAGCTCCCTGAGCTTTCTGAAGCTGGAGTCCTTACTAACTCCTATAACCAACACGTTTCTCCCGTGAGCCTCATTAAGGAGCCTGAAATAGGTGTCTATGTAGTCTACCATGAAAGAGTTGTGTCCTTGTATGTTGGTGTCTCTGGGCATGTGCACAACTCTACCGTACAACGATCCATCTATCAATATCACATCAGGATCATCGTTTCTAAGCACATCTAACGCCACCAGATGTTCCAGGTGTTCCATCACTCTAGCCATAAAGGTATTGTAGTCATTAGAGTTAGTAGGTGAAAAGAAGGCCTTTACGGCGAGCTTCCTACGCTTAATCCCTTTATTGGAGAGACTCATGGACCTTGCTATGTAAATAACCGTACCGTTCCTTAGCTCGACAGGCCTACCACTGCTATCAATAGCAACTACATTGCCTTCTATTTCCCCTTCCACCTTAACAGGATTCCAATGCTCATTAAACACCTCAATGTAAAGCTCCGAACAAGCGTTAAGAGGATCTATGCACCTCTTTATCTCCTCCTTGTTCTTCCTAAGCTCCTCGATGAAGAGATCTAGAAAAAGCGGCATAACCCTAAGTATGTTATCTAAATATTGTAGTTATAAACAATTATAATATTGTACGCTGAAAGTATTTCCCTA
>CAZKLN010000046.1:0-7414 GCA_964553765.1 uncultured Thermofilaceae archaeon | reverse complement strand
GATGAGAGCTCCGCTGGCGTAGGCCTGCCCGGGTTCGAATCCCGGCCCCCGCACCAGCTTTAAGACTTAAAAAGGAGCTCATTCCATAATTAAGATAATGCCCTAGGCTAGGATGCCTCAGTAAACCCTCTTTATTTTTTGAGTCAGACGGTTTGGTATAGTTCACCTATCACGCTGTCGGGAGCTCATCATCCCTCATTTTGGAGCCCCGGCCGGGACTCGAACCCGGGACCTGCGGCTTACGAGGCCGCCGCTCTACCAACTGAGCTACCGGGGCTAGAGAAAATTATTAGAAACAACCTTAAAAACTATTTTATATGGAAATGGAAAAGATTAGAGTAAAAAACTAGAAACCGATTTTTGCGAGTATCTCTTCTCTCTTGGGAAGAATCCACTTCCCGTCTCTGAAGTACTTAAGGAAGTCCACCTCTTTCTTAGTGAGGTTCCCTGCCTTAACTATTAATGGTCCCATGGGCATCTTAACGTTAAAGGATAAGAGTATCTCATAGATTTTCTCGAGGACATGACAAGGAGGCTGTCCTATGGCTAGTGAGCTATTAGAGTTCACATATGTAACAAAGAAGTGAGGCGTCTGAACTAGCACTTTACCCACTATCTCTGCCTCTGCTCCCTCAAACAGAAACAGCTGTATAGGAACCTTGTACGCATCTAGGAAAATCTTTATAGAGTTATACCTCCATGTTTCAGTTACATGGCGGTTAAAGTGATAGCTGAGTAGTTGCTTAGAAATGGATACATTGTATTTGTTCTTTAAGATCTCTCTTATTTTTGAAAGCTTCTCAAATGCGTAGTTCATTTTATATTTTATTATAGCTAAGTCTATCCAGTCAAGATAACCATCTAGGCCTACTTTAGAACACCTATTATTTGTAGACAATTTAAGTTCATCTATGATTTCATCTATCCTTCCTATTTTTTCCTTAGGAATCTCTAATGTCTCTGTGCTTAAATTATACTCTGTAAGCTTGGAATTAGGTAACCAATGATATGCTTCTTTTCCTTTAATTACTTTAAATATCTTATAACCGAGGTTCTCTATAATCTTTATGTAGTCATCTATATACCTATTAGGCACTAGAGCATTTACTATGATTGCCTTCCTTGCTCCTACTAATTTTCTGACACCTACTGTAAACGGTATATCTATCTCAGCTTCCTTCTCCTCGGCTAATATAACGAGAGGCGTTAACCCCAAACATCTTTTCTCGGCAATGAAGGACACTGATATTTTACTTTTTAATCTATTAACTGTATCCACTACAGTAGTGTATGGCATTCCTGAGCTTCGAGCAATATCGATAATTTTTAGCGAATAAGCCATATTTGAGAGAACTTTCCACGTTCTTTTCTTTATTCTAACCTTTCCATTTATAAACCTCAAATAATCACCAAGTCATCGTTAGTAATGTTCAACGCTATAATCAAATAATTTTAATAAGCATTTCCTTAAAAATTTTTTGATAATCTCTGCATTCTTCTTAAAAATCTAGAAAAATGAAACGCTCTTCTACTTTTTGGCGATGTGAAAAATAAAAATGAAAAATATTATTTTAATTTAATAAAAAAATAATTATTTTAAATTTAAATTTTTAATATGGGAATGGATAAGGCTCAGGTCCGTTCATTCTTTTCACCATTACGAATTAATTTTTTTATTTCCGTATTAAGTAAAACAGAATGTTCTATATAAATTTTTCTATATTTATTTAATCATTATATATAGACAGTATTAATGGTAAATTATTTTAAAAATGCAAAAAAACAAGCAAAACTTACTAATTTAATGATATAAAAAATAGAAATACGTTAGAAAGATAACTTAAACTAAATCATTATACTATATAAATGGGCCCGTGGCCTAGCCAGGAAAGGCGGCGGCCTTCGGAGCCGTAGATCCCGGGTTCAAATCCCGGCGGGCCCGCCATATTAATTTGTATTTTTTATAATTATATGTAAAATTCTTTAATAATCTTCTTAATTATCCTCTGTGCTCTTTTGAGCTCATGTTTTTTCGTGGTTACGGATAGAGGACAGAAGGTATCTAAGGAAGGGGTCTTTGTTTTAATGTTTATTACTATGGGATAAAGAGAGCAACCTATAGGTCTATAGGGATATATAATGCATTTACCGCTTTCTTTATCAAAGAAAGTGCAATAACCTTCTATGTTTTTAAGAAAGAACTGCTCGCCTCGTTTAATAGCGAAGTTACTAGGGTTGTAACCTAAAGCTGCTATTCTTTTAATATCATCCTTGAGAAGAATCATTTGAGTGTTCTCACAACATCTACCACATACCATACATAGATCTCTTGGACGCCATATAGTCGGTGTCTTTTTAAGGTACATTGTTTATTCTCTACCTTTTCTTTCCTTCATCAAAGTTAGCCTTTCAAGGTAGTCGCCGAAGAAGAACCATAGTGCGAACAATGCTATCGACAGGCCTATGCCTATTGAGAGCCCCGAGACAAGTGCTGCCTTAACTTCAGAGGAAAGCGTGGCTATGTCTATCAGTAATGCAGTAACTATAAGAAAAGACATGAAAAAGAGGTAGCTCTTTAGTTTGGCCTCTATTTTTATCCTTTCCACGAGTATTCCGTAAAAACCTATCACTATTACGGCCACTATGAGTACTCCAGCTATCTTACCTATGGATATCATTAAACTATTTACAAATTCCCTGGCTTCTTCAGGTATAAGTAGGTTAAATATCGATAATAATGCTAGAAATATGAAACCTATATCTATGGCTATTAATATTGCTCTGGACGCTGATAAAGGCAGGGTCTTTCCCAGAAGTCCTTCCAGTAAACGATCCACCTCTATAGCCTTTAACAACCTATCCATATACTTATGGGTAAGTCTAGCTATAACAGCTATTACAATAAGTATTATTATAGTAAAGAATATCTTAGGAGCAAGTACAGCAGCCTCCTGAGCTATTTGGGCAAGAAGCTCTGAGATCGTTTTAGCCATTAACTCAAGGGGGTTAGTGGTTCCCATCTCAGTAACCCCTAATTAAGAGAATGGCTACTAACCTATAAAGTATATATAGGAGAGTTAACGTCATAGTAAGCCCTATCATCCTAAGTGTGATCAAAATACTTTCCTTAGAGTACTCTATTGTCATATTAAACCCTATTAAGCTTATCTTGTATAGAGTTAATGAGTAATTCCTAGCGACATCCTCAGGGATCAAGGCTACCTCAGGTATTATAACGTAAGCTATTATCAGCGAAAATAGCTTAAGGAGCATTATAGCTATGAACACGGCAAGATAGTTATTACCCAAAGTTATACCAATGAGTGATGCTATGCCTTGACCGAAACCACCTATCATAGTTAAGACAGAAGCCCCCAGTATAGCTTCGGAACTAGGCATGTATCTTGCAAAGAGAAAGCCTCCTAGGAAACCCGTCCCCGTGGAAATGAAGGAATTGTAAGCAGACAGAGCTACCTGAAGGTATGGCGTTGGCAAAGTCCAGATTAGAAGAGGGGTTAAAGCGTCTAAAAGCAAAGAGTTTCTATAAGTTCTAAAGGCTCTATCTCTCCAATATAAAGAGGAAAGTATGCTTAAGAATGTGGCTATAAACCCCATTAAAGCAGGTAAGTAATCTGGGTAATTTCTTACATTTATGAGAAAAGGAGTCCATACCATACCTAGCATGTTAGCTGATGCCACAAAGAGCACCTGATAGAGGGATGCTGAATATATTTTTTCAACACTGCTTAATGTGGGGCGGGAAAGCTTAATCTCTAGTTTAGAGAAATCAGGGAGAGATATGATTAAGGTAGAGAGAAGCCCTATGCTAGCTCCCAGTGTAAAGGAGGTAAGGTATTTTGTCTCTGGAGGAAGGGCACCTATTATTAATGTGGCTAACAGATAACTAAAAATGCTTGAAAGAGAGCCTGCTGATGCCCTTTTCGCTGTAACGTCCCTTATATCAGTTTCAGAGAAAGATCCGTAGATTACGTAGTTCATGTATATGCTTATCATCGCGCTGAAGGCTGTTTTAAATACGTATAGAATAATTATGAGGTATAGTTCTCTGAGAAAAGGCATTAGGAACCATGTTATTCTTTCACCTGCATGAACCAGTATAAATCTCTGCTTGAGTTTCTGGGAAATTATGTTAGGATTCCTAATCGTTATAAGGCTTATTATTATGATTATTAAGGAAGGTAATGCAGTTATTAAAGATATCTCGCTGAAGCCATAACCTAGGCTTGATAGGTAGATTAGAAATATTCCGCTGGTAAGCGGTAGGTATATGCCGGCCAGAAATATCTCTAGTATTAATGCTAGTTTAAGGCTCTTCATATTTTACATAACTAGGTTAATTTTCTCATTTAAATTGTTATAGAACAATATTACTTATCATTTAGTTGACAATGAGGAGAGATGTTATTTGTATTTGTTTATACAACCCGTCTTTACTACCTTTTAAGCCTCTCAAACCGATAAATTTTTATTAAAGTATACTTATTATTTTCTCTGGTGAAGAAAAATATGTCTGAGAAGATAACAGCTTATTGTGTAAAATGTAGAAAGACCGTGACAATGAAGAACCCAGAACAGGTTACATTGAAGAATGGAAGATTAGCTTATAGAGGTACTTGTCCTCACTGCGGGACGACAGTTTATAGATTTGTAGGTAGAAAGAAGTAAATACTTAAAATATTACCTTCTTTTTTATTTTCTAAACTCTTTTTTATTATAATGTAAATTATTTATTACTTAATTAAGTAAATTAATTTTAAATTTAGAATGTAGTATTTTTGAAGAATTCTATGATAGAAATAATCGTTATAGAGCATATGGAGCCCGTACTAAGTAAGTGGATGTGGATTGAGTACAAACATACCAGTGAAATGGTAGGAAAAGATAGGTTATGGATAACTAACGTAAAGGATCCTGATGAGAGGGCTCTGCTAAGGAAAATCGCAAAGAATGTGTATGAGGAAAGCGTCTCAGAACTAAATATATCTTATGATATTATAGTTCTTGATCCCAGTGCCAGCAGAACTCTAGAGCCTGAAGATCTCAGAGATGAGGTGTGCGTGGTTATAGGAGGCATTATGGGTGATTACCCTCCTAAGGGAAGAACTAGAGAACTTAGCTCTAAACTCAAACGTAAGAAAACTAGAAACCTTGGGCCTCTACAGTTCCCCATAGATTCAGCAGCCTACATAGCATTAGAGATAGATAGAGGTAAAAGATTAGATGATATACCTATACTCGATCAGCTTGAGATAGAGGTAAGTGAGGGGCATACTATAGTTCTTCCCTATGCCTACCCCTTAGTTAATGGTAGACCTTTAATAAGTGAGGAAGAAATTAAGTACTTGAAGAGCGGGATAGAGGAGGATGAGGCTAGGGCTATTAAAGAGGGGAAAGTGAGGTCAGTGGCTGAAGATTTAAGATAAGGATTTGCTCTAATGGCTAATATGGTTAAGGCTATACTCTTCGACATGGGAGGCACGTTAGTTTACGAGAGTGGGGAGAAGGAGCTTAGGAGGAAGGCTCTAGTAAGGGCTCTTAGGGGTCTGAAAAGTGATGTGGAGGAACTTATCGATAAGGCGTTTGAGGAGTGGGATGTGCTGTCAAAGGAAATAGACTATGTGGAGCAGTGGGATGTTGCTAGGGCATCGTTACTGCTAGCTAGGCTTGGGATTAAGCCCAAACCCCTGATCGTTGAAGAGGCTTACAGAGCCCTTACTCAAAGCTCTGTTGAGGGGTGGGAGTTTGAGGAGGACGCTAGGGAAACGCTGCTATCTCTTAAGGATAGAGGTTTTAGTCTTGGAGTGATATCGAACACCGGGTCTAGGGAGCAAGTAGTTAGGTTGCTTATTAAAGGAGAGGTTATAGAGTTACTAGACGTTGTGGTGACCTCTCAGGAGCTTGGTGTAAAGAAGCCTCATCCACTTATATTTAAGTACGCAGAAGCCCTTTTAGGGATTGACGGCAAGAAAATAGCATACGTAGGGAATGACCCTATAGCAGATATAGAGGGAGCAAAGAACGTCGGGTGGATAGCCGTTCAGAAACTTAACAGGGATTCTACCCGGTCATCTAAAGCCGACATAGTAATAAGGAAGCTTTCAGACTTACTAAGTTATTTTAAATAACTAAGCAACATTTATTATCTCAAGTATTATAACGAAAACTCAGTGATGAGCTGGGCAGGCACCAATAGATGACGAGGGAGTTAAGTACTGATAAGCCTGATGAAGATGTCTGGGTTTATATTTAGAGGGTCTGGCTATGATCATGTGCCCAGGCATAGCACCATACTAAGAAAGCCAGACCGGGAAACCAATGCAGTTGAACTATCCCTGAAAACTGGTGGTATAGTTAAAGTTGATGTAAAGGCATGGACCCCCTCTGTATATAAGGCATTGAGAGTCTAAAGGGGGGTAGGAGGGTGCGATATAGAGTCTGTTGGCTCAGACTTTATAGTAGGCTTAAAATGTTGTAATGCCAACACTCACGCTATGGGTGGCTAGGCGTGAGTAAAGTTGTTGAGGCTGTGTACGAGAAGGGCATGCTAAAGGACGGGGTATGTACTCGCAAAACGCCTTAAGATACAATTCCTCACTGGTGACCGCGAATTCGAAGAACTAGATAATGTAGAATAGTTAAATAGGAGTCCTAGCGTCATTATTCATATCTAGCATACTTGTAGCTTGGCCTGTGATGAGGGCTGATTATATAGTCTACGATAAGTATTGTGCTTCTTGAGGGTCTAAATATGGGTAGTTATGTAACTGTGATTCCAAGGAGGTTTATTCTTGAGTCTGGAGATGTTGTTGTGCTTACGGCTCGTGATGTCGAGGAGAAGCTTGTGAAGAACACGCTATTTAGGCTCTGGGCTCCAGATGTTAAAGCAGTATATGAACATCTCACTAACGTGCAAGGCTTTGAGGTAGCTACTCCTTCTGTTTATAGAGGTGAGAAGTACAGTTTAAGAAAGATTTTAGGTGATGTCTGGGAGCTCCATCTAAGGCTCTATAGTGATGGATTTATTGATGCAGAGGTAGAGGTTAAAAGAGAGTTCCTAGAGCATCTTACTCTTAGGAGGCTTAACGTTGTCTACGAGGCTTTCGAATACTATAGAGGGGCCTACGATAAACTCCATATATGGTATGTTCCGAAAGGTGAATGGGTTATCAAGATCGTTGACCACCTTAACGTCAAGCTACGCGAACCAGATACGCTAACTCCATGGAGGCCTATAGTTCTCGGGACAGTTGCAATTGGGTTATTTGTCTACGCGTTATCAAGGCTTGCGAAGGGTGGTAGACAATGAATCTAGATGCTAGGATAGAGGAGCTGAGGAAGAGGTTTAAAGAAGCAATAGAATATCTTCAGAAGGATGATCCTGTTCAAGCTGCTG
>CAZKLN010000045.1:0-8295 GCA_964553765.1 uncultured Thermofilaceae archaeon | reverse complement strand
TAACATAATGGATACATGACGGATAGCATATATGGTATCTGACAGTGACATAAACACAATGAAATAAAATGACGCGGGCATAAACAGGAGAAGACAATAATTTGTAAAAATTAAAAATACAAAACAGACAGAATTTTTATCAAGGAGGTTAAAGATAGTATGAGAGATTTCTAGTATTAAGAAGCCGTCAAAGAAACTTTGAGGATTATTGTCTAGATAGCGTCCCTAAGTAATCCTTTATTTTTTCTAGAAACTCATCTAAGCTGATAAGAAATAGACCATACTTCTTTATGCATTCAAAGTTCTCAGGCTCGTTAGTTACGAGAAGAAGGTTGTTAACGATAGCCGTTGAAGCCACTAGCAGGTCTACTTGGTTAAGGAAAATACCTGCGTGAACTAACGCGGAGTCTATCTCGGAGGCTTTAAGGATCACTCTTTTATCTAAATATAATATATGATATATTTTTTCCATATTAGCTAATAACTTTTCCAGGTCAGAGGCTTTGTAATACGCTACTGATGAGAGGAACTCGTAGAGACTGAGGATAGACACGTATACCTCAAACCTAGCTAGTATAAATTCAAGTAATGTCTCCTTGCTTTTACTATGTAATATAGCTAACGACGTTGAGTCAAATATTAGCTCTCCTTTTGAGAACGGGTCTAGTTTTTTACTCGCCATGGTAGTTCTTTGTCACTCTTTTTCGATCATTTATGAAGAGAGCAAAGTTCCTAACCTTGTCATCAGGAAATGTAACCTCAGACACTATCTTATCGAGCTCCGTCAAGTTCCACAGCTCGATTAACCTCTTTATGACCTCATCATAGGAGCGGGCTCCTATTTTCTCCCTAAGTCTCTTCAACTTTTTCCAGGTGGTTTTATCGACAGCTATAGTCTTCATACCCTTTAAAGAATTTTGTTTAAGCCATATGATGTTAAATACGTTTCTTTTAAGTCTTCTGTCAATCCTTTGTTAGCTATTACCTTTTTAAATATGTAAGCACTTTTGCGTGGTTTCCGGGCTTTGGTTATTAGATCGACTTCGTAAAGACCAAACTTCATTCTAAACCCTTCACTCCATTCATAGTTATCAGTTAATGCCCAGTGAAAGTAACCCTTAACGTTAATACCCTCACTTAAGGCTTTCTCTACTGATGCTATATGACTAGTTATGTAAAGGGGCCTATACCTATCCTCTATGTCAGCTGCTCCATTCTCTGTTATATAGATGGGCAGTCCGTACTCCTTGACTATTTCTAAGGACCTTAGTAAGCCTTCTGGATAAAGCTCCCAACCGGACTCGTCACAGGGTCTTCCATCCTTAGAGACGCCGCTCGGTGAGCATGCGTATCCATATCCTTCTACGCCCTCAAACTTAATCGCGGATAACTCCTCATACTTTGGTTTGGATTTTTTAACAACAATTCTCGTATAATAATTAAGACCTATCCACTCTATTTTATTACTTAAATGTGCCTGCCTGGAAGCACTCTTTCCGTCTAGCTCCAGGTCAAAAACTCCTCTAGTCCAAGCGTCTAAAATTAAGGTATTATGGAAATAGTTATAGGACTCAGCACCCTCCATATCCTGCTCTGAAAGAGGATATGCAGGAATAATGTTGTGAATAACTCCTATAGCTGAGGGGGATGATGATTCCTTATCCGCCCTTACCCTGTCCCACTTCTTTATAGCGTCGAAAGCCCTTGCATGAGCTACTACAAGATTTATAAGAGCTAGCTTAGCCCCTTTAGGGTTATGAACTCCTGGAGGATGACCTACAAACGGCATAAGATATCCTAACTCCACCGGGACAAGCGGCTCGTTAAAAGTGGACCACATATCCACTATATCGCCTAGTTTCCAGGCTATGTAGGCAGCATATTTGGTGAACTCAATGACAAAGTTCTCATCCACGAAGCCTTTAGCCCCCTTCTCTAGATTTGTATCTCTAGCCATAATTGGATGATGAATCCATATAGGAAGCGTAAAATGTGATAAATTCACTATAACCTTAAGGCCTTTCTTTCTCAAGTCATTTATCAGTTCTCTATAAAAACTAACCGCTTCCTTGTTAGCCAGTCCATCTAGCCGTTGTAAAACCTCACTATTTATCTTAACTTCCTTTATGAGGCCTAGTCCATCTCTTTCAACGTCTACCTCTACATGATGTGTGCTGCATGGAAAAATTCTGCTCCATTCTATTCCGATCCTGTACGAGATAAGACCAAGCTCCTTGGCGATGACATGATCGTTTTTGTAGAGTTCTGCGTAGTTAATCCCGTCCTCAGGTAGATCCCCGCTTACTATCTTATTCGAAATATTTTTGGGATCTCTAACCCAGCACCACCAGTCACTATTTGGATCTATAAACCTTCTTAACCTGTCTCCCATCTCGAATTGGAAGCCCGACTCTGAAGCCCCCCAAAGGAAGTTCTCAGGCATCATATGTCATCACTAAATTATAACTTAGCTAATATTTATAAAATATAAATATATTATAATTAAGAGAATATTTATAAATGCTACTGACATCATATATATGGTAAGAAGCATGAAAAGGGAGAAGAGCTGTATTGTTTTTGTATTATTGACCACCTTAGGTTTTCTAATATTAACAAGTTCATTCTTAAGTGCTCAGGTAACAATACCAAGGGAAGATACTGTTTATGTTATAGGTGTTCAGTGGGGGCCTCCTACCACTTGGAATCTGTTCTCTCCCTCGCTTGCATATGGTGGCGATGAAGTACTCTATATTCCATTGTTTATGTATAGCTGGATGAAGGATGCGTGGCTGCCCCTAATAGGGGAGAAGTTTGAGTGGGTCTCACCTGACGTCATGAGAATCTATATCAGGCCTGAAGCAAAGTGGAGTGATGGGGAGCCCATAACGGCTTACGACGTTGAATACACGTTCAAAGTAACGGTGGAAGTGGGATATGGTCCGGGGATAGGTTGTCAGGATTATGTCGAGTACATAAAAGCTATCGACGATAAGACCCTAGAGGCTAAGATAAAGGACCCTCCGAGGAACTATTTCTCCTTCATAGGTTGCGTGTTAGGCTATAGGCCTATGCCTAAGCACGTCGTAGAACCTCTGTATGAAGAGCTTGGAGTTAAGATCAAGGAGTGGGGTAATGACGACCCAGAGAAGCAGGTGGTCTCAGGTCCATACAAGCTTTTCTACTCCGCTGAGGACAGGATAATTCTCGAGCGGCTTGATGACTGGTGGGGTAAAGACGTATTTGGGCTACCTGCACCCAAATACCTTGCACACATAATTTACAAGGATAATCCAAGCGCTAACCTAGCTTTTGAGAAAGGTGAGGCTGACTATGCAGGGACGTTTATCCCAGAGGTATGGAAGCTATTCGATAAGAATATAGGAACGTGGTACAAGGATAAGCCTTATTACGTAGGTGAGGGAAACATCTTCCTATACTTGAACCATTTAAAGCCTATGTTTAAGAACGTAGCCGTTAGAAAGGCGATAGCTTACGCCATACCATACACTGAAATGATCGAAAAGGCTTACTTTGGGTACAGCATTCAAGCCTCCCTTTCAATGGTGAACGACCTCTCACCAGCATACAGAGAGTGGATAAATAGGGATCTCTGCGTGAAATATTGGGGCAATCCTGAGTGCAGACTACCCACGGATTTAGAGAGGGCCAAAGAGATACTTGATAATGCTGGGATAATTGATAGGGATGGAGACGGTATAAGAGAATTACCTGACGGAACCAAGCTCTCAGACATTACCATCTCCGTACCTTATGGATGGACGGATTGGATGATGATGTGTGAGATGATCGCGGAGAACCTCAGAAAGATAGGTATTGAAGTAAGGACAGAGTTCCCAGACTTCTCAGTGTGGTGGAACAGAATAGTTGAAGGAACCTTCGACATGATCATAGGCTGGGACGGTGGACCTGGCTTTGATCATCCTTGGAACAGCTATAGATGGGTCCTTGATCCACGTATAGTGGCTCCCGCTGGTAATTGGGAGAGATATAACAACACAGATATAATTCCACTAATAGATGAGGCTGCCTCAACAACCGATCCAGCTAAGAGAAAAGAGCTGTACAGTGAAATACAGGAAATGGTTTACAAAGAGGTGCCCTCAGTCGCGTTGTTCTATGGAGCTCACTGGTACGCATATAACACAAAGTACTGGGTAGGATGGCCAACGGAAGATAACCCATGGTGGTTCCCAGTAGCTCCCTGGAGCATCGATAGCTTACCCTTGCTATTTGGCATCGCGAAAGCAGGTGAGACACCTAAACCACCTGAATGGCTTAAACCAATGGAGGAAGGAGGATTACTTATCCCAACAAGTTACATATGGGAGGGTTTAGCTAAAGCTACATCATCTTAAACTTTATTCCAATAAATACTATAAAATTTTATTATTTTTTACCATATTATAAACCTGAGAAGGGTATAACATGATATCTCGAGCGTTTATAAGGTATGTATTAACTAAGCTTTCTTTTCTCGTAGTGACGTACCTTGTATCCATAACGATTGTATTTCTTTTACCTAGGCTTATACCTGGAAATCCCTTAGCTCAGCTACTAACTCAGCTCTTTCAGCAGGCACAAACGAACCCGGAGACTATTAAAGAAGTATACAAAACGCTTATGGCACAATTTAATCTTAACAAACCTCTATGGGAACAATACTTAGATTTCCTGGCTAGAGCCATTCAAGGGGACCTCGGAACATCTATAGCGTATTATCCCCGAAAGGTAATTGATCTTATAATGCCTGCAATACCCTGGACCTTAGCTCTTCTAGTACCTGCCACATTAACTGCATGGTTTTTAGGTAACAATTTAGGAGCCATCGCTGGGTATAAACGTAACTCTTTGTTCGAGAAACTTGTCTTAACTACGTCACTAGTTATCTCGCAAATACCTTATTATTGGCTAGCTATGGTCTTACTTTACGTATTCTCCGTGAAGTTCGGTATCTTTCCTAGTGGAGGTGGTTATAGCTATGGGTTAGTGCCTTCCTTATCATTGACCTTTATAGTTGACTTCCTATGGCATTATACATTGCCGTTTCTTTCTATAGTCTTGGTATCGATAGGTGGATGGGCTATAGGAATGCGACTTCTAGTCATATATGAGCTCGAATCAGATTACATGGTATTCAGCGAAAGTCTCGGTATAAAGGAGTCAAAGCTTTTTAATTACGCGTTCAGGAATTCCCTTCTACCTCAGATAACGGGACTGGCTCTAAGCCTTGGAGGAGCGCTAGGAGGGCAGCTTATAACTGAGACAGTGTTTAACTATCCAGGTACAGGCTACGTTCTCTTCAGAGGGTTATCTACTCTTGACTACCCTATGATTCAGGGTGTGTTCATAATAATAGTAGCGACACTGTTTTTAGCGAATTTCCTCGTTGATCTGATTTACGCACTCATAGATCCTAGGATAAGGCTAGGGTACGTTCAGACGTAGGTGGTTACATGAAACTCGTAATATACTTATTGATCACGAATAAGCGTTTCATCATAGGCATCTCTATATTCCTATTAATAGTGCTCATAGGTCTTATAGGCCCTCTTCTCTACCCTGTTGATCCCCTTTCGTTTGCTGGGCCCATGGAGGTAGCACCGTGTAGGAGATATCCGCTAGGAACGGACACTTACGGAAGGGACTTATTAGCACAAACGTTAGTTGGTACTAGAACTTCCCTATACATAGGTTTCTTAACAGCTTTAGTAGCTATCTCTATAGGTACTATAATAGGCACTCTAGCAGGAACAAAAGGAGGAATCATAGATGAGATTTTAATGTCGATAACTAATGTAGTCTTAGCAATACCTGGCATTTTACTAGCGATATTAATAGCGAGTTATATTAAGGTAAGAAGCGTAGAGGTAATAGCTTTACTGCTTGGGATCACCAGCTGGCCTTGGTACGCGAGAGCTATAAGAGCCCAATTAATGAGCCTACGTGAAAGGGAATTTGTATATTTGTCTAAGATGGCTGGATATAGGGATATTGAACTTGCCTTTAAAGATCTTCTACCTAACATAGCCACATATACATTCATGGCTTTCGTCCTCTACATAAACGGTGGAATACTTAGTGAGGCTGGACTGAGCATAATAGGCGTAGGTCCTACCAAAGGCATCTCTTTAGGGCTTATACTTCAGTGGGCATCACTTATGGAAGCTGTGAGAAGAGGTCTATGGTGGTGGTTCATACCGCCTGGAGCTATAATAACCGTTGTAACATCCTCTTTAATGATAGTTTCAGTGGCTATGGATGAGATATTTAACCCAAAGCTTAGAGGTAGATAGAGGTGGCAGCAAACTTACTAAGTGTCATTAACGTAGCAGCCTACTATAGACAGCAGGTAGGGACTTCCATTAAAACAATCAAAGCTGTAGATGGAGTAGATCTCTACCTCTATGAAAAGGAGATACTAGGTATAGTAGGTGAGAGCGGATCTGGGAAATCTACCTTAGCGAACGTGATTCTTATGAATATCAAGAAACCCCTGGAGTTTGTCAAAGGCTCAGTAAGGATCTATACAGGTAATGGTTTCCTTGATCTAAACTCTATGAGTGTAGAGGAGCTTAGGACCAAAGTATGGGGTAAGGAAATCGCATTAATCCCTCAATCAGCTATGAACGCATTAATGCCTACACTTAAGATAAAAAGGATAATACTCGATGTGATAAGATCACATCAGGATAGGATAAATGAGAAAGAAGTGGTCGAAAAGGCTGCTAAAAGGTTTAGAGAGTTAGGGTTACCTGAGAAAGCTATAGACATGTATCCTTTTGAGCTCAGTGGAGGCATGAGGCAGAGAGCTGTCATAGCCGTAGCAACACTTCTTAATCCAAGAATACTCATAGCTGATGAGCCCTCCTCAGCACTGGATGTGGTTTCGCAGAGAATGGTTTTGAAGACGTTCTATGATTTACTTAGGAAAAACATCATCAAAAGCATGATCTTTATATCACATGACATAGCCACTGTGAGACAGATAGCTACAGACATGTGTGTTATGTACGCTGGAAAGATAGTGGAGAGAGGATCCACTGATGAGCTCATAAGGAAGCCTTTACATCCTTATACTGAGGGGCTTATAGGCTCCATACCTAGCGTGGAGCCTGGAATCAGAGAGAGAAAGTTAAAGTACATACCTGGACAGCCACCCGACTTAAGCAATCCACCAACTGGCTGTAGGTTTCATCCCAGATGTCCATACACCATGAAACTCTGTAAGGTAAAGGAGCCGCCTATGGTAAACGTGGGGAATAAGCGTCTAGTAGCATGTTGGTTACATGTGAAGAGGTGAGATAAGTGCTTGAGGTTAAGAACTTAACTAAGGTATACGAACTCGGTTTTGTAAGTAAAAAGAGAATAATAGCAGTCGAAAACGTGAGTTTTAAAGTAGAAGAGGGCGAGATTGTATCATTAGTTGGTGAAAGCGGATCTGGAAAAACGACAACAGCTAAAATAATACTAAGACTTCTCCCACCTACATCTGGCAGCATCATTTTTGAGGGTAAAGACGTATGGAGAGATGTTAGGAAAAGAGAGGAAAAGATTAATTATTGGAGGAAGGTGCATGCAGTTTTTCAAGATCCTTATTCAAGCTATAACCCTTTTTACACCATAGATAGGGTTCTTAAGCAAGGGGTTAGACTCATAGGTATAAATCCCTCATCGGATAAAGCGGATGAGTTGATTAACGAGGCCTTAGAGTACGTTGGACTAAACCCTTCTGAGGTGTTAGGTAAGTACCCACACCAGTTATCCGGTGGGCAGAGACAAAGGGTTATGATAGCTAGATGCTGGATCATAAAACCTAAGTTAATACTAGCCGATGAGCCTGTTTCCATGATAGACGCTTCGATGAGAGTATCAATAATAGAGCTCTTTGAGAAACTTAGGGAAAGTTATGGATCATCAACAATATTCATCACCCATGACATGAGCCTAGCATACTACATATCTGATAGGATACTGGTGATGTATAAAGGCCGTATAGTAGACGAAGGACCGCCGGAGGACGTCATAAGCAACCCTGAGCATGAGTACACTAAGAGGCTTATAGCCAGCGTCCCCAGGCTATATCAGAAGTGGACCTTATGAAATCATGATAGTGGACACAAACAGGTATTTCCTAACAATCCTAATCTGGGCATTAATATTAGAACTTATAACATTAAAACATTACATATCAACAACAGAACATAAGCACCACTTTCTAATGTTAGTAATGTTAATAATTATGACAATAGGAGGTATAATTATAATAATCAA
>CAZKLN010000044.1:1925-9157 GCA_964553765.1 uncultured Thermofilaceae archaeon | reverse complement strand
GTATAGTTCAGCCGCCTGTTGGGCTTCAAAACAGGTCATCCAGTATACCTGCTCATCTAAATGTCTTTTAGCGTCTCTGAGAAGGAACTCGGCCTTCTCCACCCACTCTTCAGGTAGCTTTAGATGGTTCTGAGACATCGACTTTAGCCTCCTACATATAGAGGTTTGTTTACCCATATTTTCTTAACTTTTCACTATTCTCCAGCCTATCTAGTTCTCATAGGAATATACATAAAATTTATATATAGAATATATTTAATTTGATCTAAACAATGGGTGATATTATTGATAGTAAAGGGGGATATATCTATAAAATTTTTTGTATTTTCATTAATATTTCTATTGTTATTAACCAATATATATGCACAGGAAAGCTGTGAGGAGGCATTAGAGAAACTAAAGGCTGAGAACGAAGCATTGAAGAAAAGGATTGCCGCCTTAGAGCAGCAAAAATACACGTATGTTGAGGCTATAAAGAAAAAAGGTAAACTGGTAGTAGGTACCTCCGCAGACTGGCCTCCGTTTGAGTACATTGATGAGAAGGGTAACTATGCGGGTATAGACATAGAGCTGGCTAAAAGGATAGCCGAGAAGCTAGGAGTTGATATCGAAATAAAAGACATGAAATTCGCAGCCCTGATAGAGTCACTTAAAGGAGGGTTAGTTGATATAGTGATAGCTGACATGACGCCGACCGCCGGTAGGGAAAAAGAGGTTGACTTCTCTTTACCCTATTACTTTTCTAAAGGACATGCCGTGGTTTCGTTGAAAACCACGTCGTTAAGCTCCATCGAGGATCTGTACGGGAAGAAAGTGGGTGTTCAGCTAGGTACTACTCAGCAGGAATGGGCGGAAAAGAACTTAGCGGGTAAGGTCGAGGTGATAGCCTATAACAGGGTATACCCTGACATGATAATGGTGCTTAAGAGAGGGGACATAGAAGCGATCATCATTGGGGATATAATAGCTAATGTTCTCTCTAAGAAGGATCCGGCATTAGAAGTAAAGTTCTATGTAGGGTCAGCAACTGTGGGAGCTGCCGTAGCCATGCCACAGGATGCTGAAGACCTAAAATTTGTTGTAAACACTGTAATAGAGGAACTGATAGAGACCGGGGAGATGGATAACATATTTAGTGAGGAAATATCTAAGTGGTTAGGGATATAAATTAATAAGCTATTTTTTTCCTAAAAATTTTAGTTATTTTTTATATAAGGTGGATATAAAATGGTAGATTCCTTAGTCTTTATTGCATCAATCTTACCTAGGTTGTTAGAAGGGCTTTTAACCACTCTGTATTTAGGCTCCCTCTCTTTTTTAATGGGGCTAATGCTAGCAATCATTATGACGCCTTTACGGTCCTTTATGAAAGGTATCATTCCTCTAATAATAAGAGGATATATAGAGATCTTTAGAGGAACCCCTTTGCTGGTTCAAATATTTATAATATATTTCGGACTTCCCTCCATCGGAATGAAATTTGACCCTCTTACCGCCGGCATGTTAGCCTTGGGGCTCAACAGTGCGGCTTATCAGGCAGAAATACTTAGGTCATCCATAAAGTCCATACCTGAGAGCCAGTTCCTCTCCGCTGAGTCACTGGGCATGTCCTCACCCCAAATATATAAGTATGTAATCCTCCCTCAGGCACTTAGGGTCGCCATACCAGCCTTAGTTAACGAGTTTGTAACCATTATAAAGGAGAGCTCGCTTGTGTCTGTAATAGGGGTTGTTGAGCTTACTAGGAAAGGAGAATATATAGTTGCCTTCACATTCAGAGCTTTAGAGACCTACCTTGCTGTCGCGTTGGTGTACTTCATAGTATGTACTGCCTTCTCCCAGATATTGAGGCTTATCGAGAAGAGAACTAAGATACCTGGCTTCGAGGCAGGTATGAGATGAAGGAAGTACTAAAGGTCGAAAATCTGGTTGCTGGATATAAGGATAGCACAGTCCTCAGAGGCATTTCATTCAATGTGCATGAAGGCGAAAAGGTGGTGATAATGGGGCCTAGCGGCTCAGGAAAGTCCACCCTACTTAAATGTATCATAAGGCTTGTTGAACCTTGGGAAGGGGAGATATTTCTCGGGAGTATAAAGGTTACTGACCCCAAGATAGATATAAGGAAAGTTAGAATGAGGACGGGCTTCGTGTTCCAAAGCTATAATCTCTTCCCTCACATGACCGTCATAAGGAACGTGTCCTTACCTTTAGAAGTTGTAAAGAAGATACCTAAGGATAAGGCTCTCAGTAAAGCTCTTGAGGTCTTAAGATTAGTAGGCATGGAGGAGTTTGTTGATAAATATCCCCTAGAGCTAAGTGGGGGTCAGCAACAAAGAGTAGCTATAGCTAGGGCCTTAGCTATGGATCCATTGATACTTCTACTAGATGAGCCTACCTCCGCGCTAGACCCTGAACTCAGGGAGGAAGTTTTACTGACGTTAGAGAAAATAGCCAAACAGGGGAAATCCATGCTTATCGTAACACACGAGGTAGATTTCGCGGAGGACGTAGCTAGTAGAGTTTTAATAATCGACTCAGGGACAATACTTGAAGAGGGAGAACCATGGAAGCTTTTTCATAAACCTCTCAAAGAAAGAACAAGAAGATTTCTTAAAACCGTTATGAGGAGAAAAGGTCTTCTATAATTCTTTTAGATTTAAATATTATCTTTTATCAAGTAGTAGGAAGCAGAACTCAGAACTAATACCTAAAGTACGGTAAAGGAGAGTTTAAATGAGTGGCATAGATTATATTTATATAATATTTGATATATACGTTATATTTATTTTTTTATATATATACTGTATTGGCCATAAAAAAATACCTATTAAATATGATTTCCCTGATCTAGTTAAAAATAATGTAACATTTTCAATTATAATACCTATATATAATGAATCAACAAGTATGCTATCTGGCCTACTCGATAATTTAAGGAAGCTAAATTATCCTAATGACCTTTTTGAAGTGATCATAGTTGATGATAGTGAAGAGAAATTCTTTAACCTAATAAGCGATGTTATTAGCAAGTATAAAAAATACATGAACATAAAACTTATTCATAGAAATGAACCTAAGGGATTTAAACCTGGCGCTCTCAATGTTGCCTTTAAGCATTCAAACGGGGAATATTTAGTAATTTTAGATGTTGACACAAGATTACCATCTAACTATTTGTCTGTTGCAGCTAAAATTATCCAAAGTAGTGATTGTTACTATATTCAAGCTAGGAGCATACCTAATATTAAGGGGTTAGTTTCATACACGTATGCTTCCTTCATAGAATTTCGTAACAGTATTTTACTTGAACCCTCTTCTAGTGTTGGATTTCCCTTCATAACGGGTTATGGATACATTATTTCTAAAGATATTCTAAAAAAACTTAATGGATGGTGTGAGCACGTTTTAACGGAAGATCTCGATCTCTATATTAAGCTTACATCTACAGGGTTAAATGGAGCTTTACATCCATTAACCATATCTGAATCTCCCCCCTCATCCTTTAAAGACCTAAGAATACAGCAAGAAAGATGGATTATAGGGTCTTTTCAAATAATTAAGAAAATATTTAAGGACTTTGTTTTAAGAGGGTCATTACCCTCTAAGTATAGCATCTTTATCTCCCTTTTTCTTCCGTTACTGCTCAATGACGTAGCTCTATTTACTCCATTCATAGTACTCTTTACGCATGAGAATATAAATTTTGAGCTAATTTCATTAATTAATATAATTATTTATATAACTCTTATACCAGCTGCGATTAAGCTTGTAAAAAACATGATCAGAAACTATGGTATAAAAAACGCTATAATCGGCTTAGGATTAAGTTCCTTGATGTACAATTACCTTTCAGTTAAATC
Organism: uncultured Thermofilaceae archaeon; assembly: GCA_964553765.1. GTDB lineage: Archaea > Thermoproteota > Thermoprotei > Thermofilales > Thermofilaceae > CAZKLN01. The sequence continues at coordinate 5,294 of CAZKLN010000044.1, read as the reverse complement.
TTTATATTTTATAGTTAAAGTTTTACTAAATAAAAACATTAAATGGAACGTTACAGGTAAGGAGCAATCAAGAGGATCAATAGATATCTTGGCAAGAATCATGTTAGCACCGATTTACATAGCAGCCTTACTCTTATGTATTAAAAACGACATTTTATTTCTATTCCCCTGGATCCTGATACTAGCCCTAAGTTATTTAATAGAACTGTTTTTAGAAATTTACAATTAAGAACAATATTGTAATTTAAGCTTTACTAAAAATAAAACTCTCCCTTAATTTAGCCTTGCTAAAAATATCTTAGTTGAATTAAAATAAATAAGCACGCTTATTATTAAAGGACCTTATCAAAGGTAAGGTAATACAATATGGTAAATGCCAAAATAATTTTCGGTAACGCTAAGAACATGAGGGAACTTAGTGAACGCTCCATTAGCTTAGTTGTCACCTCTCCACCCTATTACAATGCACCTTTTGACTTTCCAGAGCTCTTTAACTCTTACGATGAATACTTAAGCTTACTAAAAGACGTTGGAAAGGAGTTAATGAGGGTGATGCAACCAGGTAGAGTTGCGTGCTTTGTCACACAAGATGTGAGGATAGAGAGAAGACTTTACCCTATAGTTTCAGACCTCATACACATCATGGTCCATGATGTAGGTTTTGAATACCAAGAGAAGATGATTTGGAGGAAGCCAGAAGGCTATATAAGGATAAGCAGGAGATCAGGAGTACTGCTACAGCATCCGTACCCAATGTATTATTATCCAGATAATATATATGAGGAAATAATCGTGTTCAAAAAACCTGGTGAGTTTGACAGATCTTTGATATCTTGCGACGTTAAGGAGAGAAGTAAAGTAGACATAAATAGGTTCCAAAGAGAGAAATGGTACTTATCGGTCTGGGATATAACAAACGTGCTACCTGCTGAGAAATGGAGTAAGTATACGGCTGCTTTCCCGGAAGAGTTAGTTGAGAGGCTTATAAGGCTTTATAGCTATGTGGGGGAGACAGTCCTTGATCCGTTTCTGGGGACAGGAACAACATGTGCGGTTGCCATGAGGCTTAGGAGGAATTGTGTGGGCTATGAGATAGATCTAGAGCTTAGGAAGGCTATTGAAGAAAGACTTGGCATCAAACAAAAGAGGCTCATTGAAGGGGATGAGATTGAGATACTTGAGAGGGAAGACGCGAGAAGGCTTAGGACTAAGTTAAGGGTTAAAATAGAAGAGAGGTTGAATAAAAAGGCAGGCTATTAGCTAATACGCTCTCACGAAAGTATTTCTTTTACATAAATTTCTTAAAGGACATTCCCTACAGTTTGGCTCTCTTTCAAAACAATAATTTATACCAATGTAGAAGCATCCATAGTCTATGGAAAAGTAATCACCTCCGGGGTATAGTGTTACCACCTCTCTCTCAATTCTTTTCCGCTCGTTACTGGCTTGAACTATTAAGGTATCTTTTTCCACTAGGACATCTCTTAAAAAGCCTGTTCTAGCCAACACTTTACATACATGTCCATTTATGACCATCGGGATATCACTTGGGCTCCATTTATTACTAGAAATGTCAACAAATAAGTTTGGGTGGGAAACCCAACCAACATATAATCGTGTAGCTTTCTCATACAATAAACCACTTATAAATGGATTAGCACGTAATCCGTTAAACATATCCCGTGGATTCTTAAACCCAGCCAAATAACCTATTAGAGACCCATATTTAGATATAATGTTCTCTATGGTAATAATATAGCCTCCTATTCTCCAAAGAATAATCCCCTCTTTAGAGACCCTCAGTACTCTCATTTTCGGCCGATATAGATTTGCTGCTACTAGCAATATAGAATCGAATTTTGAGACATATCTTCGTGGATTAAAGAAAAAGTCTCCATTTGATTTTTTATATATCTCTAGGATCGTTATCTTCGCAGTATTTGATTCAGCTTGTTGGTCTAGTATAGCAGCTAAAAGTAAATAGCGAGCGAGGAACTCTTTATCGCTGAGAAGATTACTAGGCAAGTTTGACAATAAGGTATTGTAAAGATCGTTCTTTAGATGCTTAAACCCTATTTTCTCCAAGTTTTTAAGCAACTGATTTCTCTGAACGTTAGATAAAGGCTTAAGACTTATCCTAGGCATTTAATGACCCTGCTCTCCTTTTTATTTAAGGGACTTTTACTTCTCTATTAAAAACTCAGAAATTCATATTTAAATAATGATTATTTTAATTTAAAACTTAAAGATAAAAGAATTACCTAAAGCTCCACCTACCCAAATTTCTTAACTCCTTCTCAACTCTAATTCGTACTCTTTCATCTATCAATTTTGCTTTGTCCTTAAGACCTAAGAACACTGAAACTGCTACTATATGGGAACAAATGTTTTTCTCTTTGAATCCTGGACATGTACATGTGAGCTGATCGTTCTCAACTTTAACTATATGTCTATTTTTTCGCCCCATTACATAGAACATTACATCGCTTATCTTAGTTACTCTTCCTTCTGCTAGGAGCCATGCAGCCTTGTTAACTATTCTCTGAAAAGCCTCTTCGTTTATGTTATGACTGCTTTCCATATCGTCACCTTATAAACATTATAATCTATCTCTTCTACGTTGATAAAGCCTACGTTCTCCTATAATATTATTTTTAGTTTAAGACTATTTAAATATATATAATATAAATATAAACACATTCGCTAGACTTAATAATGTATTTAATTAACTATACTGAGAGGGTAATTATGACAAGATCTAAAAAGCAAATCTTAGTATTACTTATTATTACACTTATTTTATTACCATCTATATCACTAGTAACGTCTGGTGCTAAGAAAAAAACTAAAATCATAGGCTTTACAGATGAGTATGAGCCCGACAATACTTTTAAAGAAGCTAAGTGGATATACCCTAATGGTACGTCTCAAGAGAGGATTATAGTAGAGAAAGGTGACGTCGATTGGATCAAGTTTAACTTGACAAAAGGCGTTCTTTATATCGTAGAAACAAAGCCCATAGGAGTATTTGCTGACACTATAATGACACTTTACGTGATGGTGCGAGGTAAGCTAAGGAAAATAGCTCAAGATGACGATTCTGGAGAAAAAAGCTGCTCGAGAATAGTTTTTATGCCAAAAAATGATGGAACTTATTACGTCAAAATATGGCATAAAGACAAGAGAAAGTTCGGTCCCTCAACTAAGTATTCATTCTCCATCACTCCTGTCCTTATCTCCATACGGAAATTTAATGATGGTCATGATTTACCTGATCATTTAGCTTCATTTGATATAAAATTTCTCAGTATCATATTTAATTCTAGTCTTATATTTGAAATTAAATTTTTTAGTACAGTTCCTAACTAT
>CAZKLN010000044.1:0-1825 GCA_964553765.1 uncultured Thermofilaceae archaeon | reverse complement strand
AAGAGCCTATTCAAGGTCTTCCAGGTTTTTCTGATTTAAAAGCTATATACATCGCACATAATGCTACTCACCTATTTATCAGAATAGATACTCAAGGAGAAGAACAGCTAAAATTATTTAATGGATCGTACATCTCCCGATTCATCCAATTACTAGTAGATACCGATTTGAATGAGGAGACAGGGTATAAGCTAGGAGGTGTAGGAGGGGATCATAGAATTTCTCTACGGTTCATTAACGTAGGTAACCGCTCTCATACGGATAATGTGGCTTTTGTGATAGTTCAAAGCTGGGATTCTAGAAGAAAAGCATGGTTCCGTACCAAGGTTTATACTAAGAGGTATACTCCTAAAGGTACGCTTGAATGGGCAATACCTTTAATAGACATACCTTCTTTTGGACGTAAGATAAGGATATACTTCAGTTACATGAGGACTGTTATGTTTGACTTTCTACCAGATAACGCTTGGGATGGGGGATGGCTTTCCTATGACGTGATAACAACTCCTACAATGGGTATCTATGGTTTTTCCTATGTTAAAATGGGAAATAATATAACTCTTCTTCCAGGTATCGAGATAAAAGCATTAGCATCTAACGGTACCTTGATTGCGAGAACGCTTACTGACAATGACGGTTTTTACTACTTAGAGATAAGCAGTGTAAAGGAAAATGAATTGATAAATCTAGTTGCAAAATTCTCCCAGAAGGAAGTCTCCTCAAACATCAAATTTGAACCTTACACACTAAGAATGGAGAATATCGTTATTAAACCAAAATCTTAGTATTAGATAAAGACTATTATAAATTAAACTGATAATTTACTAAGAAGAAAAATTAGTAAAGCTTTAAGATATTTTCTATTTATTTCAGTCTTCAATTATAAAAAAGTTAATATTTACAAGCTATGTACCGAAGAATCCTACATAGTCACCAAATGCTATGATATGATCTTTGATGTAATTCCTCAGCTCAGCTAAGGTGTTAATTTTAGCTTTTGCAGGAACCTCTATCTCTAGTGCTAATATTCTGAAGATGTATATGTGCTCCGTTCCTGGTGGAGGGCATGGACCATCGTAACCTATTTTATGAAAGTCGTTAATGCCCTGTATTCCTATATTGTCAACTAGTTTCTTACCCTTAGGTATATTCTCTGGCAGTGAGCCTAAAGTAGGAGAGATGTTATAGAGTATCCAGTGGATGAATGTTCCTTTAGGTGCAGTGGGGTCAAACATTATCAAGGCGAGGCTTTTAGTCTCTGGGGGTAAAGTGCTGATGTTCCATAGTATAGGGGGTGAGGCATCTAAGCCCTTACAGCTATATTTTGAAGGAATACTCTCTCCTATTCTAAAGGCGGGAATTGTTACCCACATCCTAGTAGGTACGTAAAGAGTCCAATCAACTAAGTTTAGCTCATGGGATCGTAAAAGAAGAGGATCCGTCGCATCCTTTATGCCCTCTATACTAGTTGTTACTTGAAATAGTATGCTGCCAGGAGTTGGCGTATATGCATTTAAGTATATGTCCACTATTTGGGACATATTAGGTCCTATACTGAACCTTGCTGGGAAGATTGAAAGATTCCAGCCTAAAGGTAATGAACTTAAAAGATTCAGTTTTACATAACCCTCTGGATCATGGTTCCATGAGTCTTTAAACCTAACAGATGCTATAGGTATTTTTTTGATACTTTTTCCCAATATATGTGTTAGCATTACCTATCTGTATTCTCCCTATTTTGATGGTTCTTCTTAGATGGTAATTCTCAATAAGCAGAAAATTAGCTTTATTATGTGGAACGAATATGAGATGAGTCCTTATCTTT
>CAZKLN010000043.1:0-9557 GCA_964553765.1 uncultured Thermofilaceae archaeon | reverse complement strand
AAAAATCATTAATGTCTCAAATGGCATGTGTGAATACAAAGTTTATGGTGTTAAAGTACCGCTATTGCCTAATAAATTCACGGTGACTGGTATAGGGGTTAGGAACCTATATGTGTCCGCAAGGATATTTTTATTTTTCTGGGTAACTAAGGGCAGTAAGGGTATTAACGGCGTAGCTAGGGTATCCCATGCTAACGTACTTCCAGGCACATATGATGTCGTTATTCATGGAGAGGCGATTGAAAACTCCACTACTGTAAAAATAATTACAGAGGCCTCCACAGTGCTAACGGCTGATGAAAATGGTTACCTTGAATACAGTTACGACACGGACATTATACCTCCCGGTAAGTTTGTTGTTAAGGTGGGAGATATTGTTAAGAACGTGACCCTGTACAAACCTCTATTTGGTTTAAAGGATTGAGAGCCAGTTGTTGAGATATAACGCTTATATTATTCTCTGTCTCCATCAGGACCCATTAAAGTTAAAAAAAGTGTTAGTAATAACCTCATCTAAGTGAGCATGCGGCTTTTACCATATTTTTAAGTTTAGCTATTATAGCTTCATAGGTCATTTTCTCGTTGGATAACCCTTTTAATGCTCCGAAGCCACAGTCAGGAGATATCAAATCTAGTTTACCCCTGTTACCTCATATACTTTCTTAAGCATATCTCCTTTACATCCTCTACATCTAAAGATTTTGAGCTTACAACGCCTGGTGCAATGACCTTATCTCCATCCTCGAGGGCGTTTTTATTTATTATTTCTAAGTTTTGGGTGTATCGTGAAACTCTAAGTTAAGAAATCTAATTACATCAGACTCAGTAAGTATGTTGAAAAGCTTATCAGATATGCACCCGCATACGTGAGTACCATTATAACCAGCTATCCCTGACAGAAGCTTGTTAAAGACTTCAAGTATATTGTCCTCTAAGTAAAACAGTATCTTTCTCCGTCCCACGATCATGCCTAGCACGAGTTCATCGATGCAGATAACTGTATAACCTTAAGCCATAGGATTATGTTCCTAAGATAGGGCACTATATGATCAATTAACATGTCTCTCTCGGATAGAAGAGTACCGAATAGCCCTGAGGAAGAGGTTTAATGTATATCTCTACGAAATCCCTCATCTGAGGACAGGGAGGTACGTCTAAACCTATCTCATAGAGGTCAACCATTACTTTCCTCAAATTCTGTAAGGGGAAACTACCTACGTGGCTGGTCCTCATTCGAGCTTATACTTTTTAAGCCATTTATATTAGCTTGCTTCTATTCCCCTCGGAGGATTAATGATAACTGGTATCGTTGAGGGTTTTTATGGTCCTATGTGGGACCTGCTGGATAGAATTTCCCTCTTAATGTTTATCAGTAGAGTCGGCATGAATACCTACATTTATGGCCCTAAGTGGGATCCTTTCCATAGGGATAGGTGGAGATCTCCTTATCCCCAAAGCCTCATGAACGAGTTCTCTCTGCTCGTGGATGAGAGCAGGAGAGCGGGTGTTGAATTCGTATATGCTATCTCCCCTGGCTTAGACATAGATTATTCGTCGAAATGCGACTTGGCTCTGTTAGTAAGGAAACTTGAGAGATTAATGGACCTGGGTATAGAGTCAATAGCTATATTCTTAGATGATATACCACCTGTGGTTAGGGGTAAAGGCTTTAGAACACTAGCTGAGGCTCAAGCTAAGTTAGTTAATGAGGTTTTTAAGGAGCTAACTCCAAGGAAGTTAATCTTCTGCCCTACCTTCTACTGGGGTTTTAACGAGAAATACATTAAAGAGATGGGAGAAGTGCTGAACGGGAAAACACACGTCATGTGGACAGGGCCGTATGTGGTCTCACCGAGGATATCTGAAAACGATGTAAGGAAGGTTGTTGAGATAATGGGTAGGAAGCCTCTTATATGGGATAATTACCCCGTTAACGATTACTTCCTGGCTAAAGGTGTCATAAGGCTTCACATGGGTCCTTTGATCGGCAGAGATCCTGGGTTAAAAGATTGCATCTCAGGATATGTGGCAAACCCTATGAACCAGGCCGAAGCCTCTAAGTTCCCCCTTTATACTGTAGCCTGTTTCCTCAGAAGAGAACGCTATGATCCGAGAAGATCCTCAGAGGAGGCTGTGAGGCTTTTGGTCAATGACGAAGTACAGGAGGACTTTAACTTCCTTATAGGGCTTAACTCTGCATCTCCTATGCATCCAGAGGGTGACGAAGTGCTCAGAAAAGATAACTTGGAGAGAGCTCTGACAATGGTCGGTAACCTGAGAAGAGACCTGAACAACAGGAAGCTGTTGAATGAGGTAGAGCCTGTGTTAGCTAAAATAGAGTTGTTAGCAAGAACGTTAAAGGAGGGGAAGAGTGTTAAGAAACTCGCGTCTATGAATAACGTTCAGACATGTGGAGAATATGAGCCTCCTTTAACTGAGGAGGAGATGATTGGCTTGTTTGGTAGTGTAATAAGGGTAAATAGGCTCGCAGGAGGTGCTTAGGTTTTTGATGACAAACCCTATATAAGTCGCTAACAATCTCTATCAGGGATGAAGAGGCCGTCCCAGTCATTGATTGGTGAAGAGCTCGCGACGACCTGACCCTTAATTTTCTCCAGAGGAAGTTAAATTTTAACGTACTTCTCGTACTCCGTTCCTTGTACTTTACTTTTTAGTTTTTATCAAAAGTTTCCAGTTTATCGTTATTGTTAATTGCAAGAGCCAAATATATCGAGTCATACATTGTTATGCCTAGCTTAACAGCTATTTTAAACGCGTTATCGATCACTTTCATCGAGTTAATGATCTTTATGCTATTAACTAGTATTTTCATACCCTCTATCAACCTTATGGCCTCCTTCTCCCTTATTCTACGATAAAGATGCACGTGTTTCCATATCACGTTAGTTACCTCTGGTATTAGCAGATTAGGTGCCAAGAGACCCCATGTGCTGAGAATTTCTTTAGCTTCCTCGAAGAGCTCATCTCTAACTAAAGCTTGGGTTAAAGCTAGAGTTAAAGCTAAGGGTTCCTATAGATGTCCATGTCCTTAATGAGGCTCCTTTGCCGTTTAAGCATTATGTGTTTACTAGGGGAGTGCTACTATTTTCAAGGGATGAGGAGCTTAGAGCTAAGGTGGTAGATCTTACACTTAGGGAATATATAGATCTACTTGAGCTTAGAGGGAGAGGCCTCTAAAGATGTTTTCTTAGGGAGAAGTAAGTCTAGTTAATATTCGTTCTTTAATTCTCTCAAGTATTCCCGTGATTTCCATCATTAGTACTGCTATACCTGCTAACACGGCAAACATAAGTATGTCGTAGTAGTTAAGGCCTAGTAAAGTTAATGTCTTATTAGCTCCCACACCTATTAGCCCAAGTAGTAAGGTTCTGGGGTATGCTCCTATAATGGTTGCTAACGTATACTTTACAAAGCCAAGGGAGGTTAGTCCACTCACGTAACTTACTAGGTCAAAAGGTATCACAGGAACTAGCCTAGCAACGAGTATAGCTACTGTACCATGTCTATTAACCCACCTATCTACAGGCTTAAGCCATTTCTCACCTACTAACCTTTTTATAAGTGCCTCCCTACCTACTCTAGCTATCCAGAATGCTATTACTGAGCCTATTATCATACCAGTCCCTCCATATGCTAATATACGAACAATATCCATCCCTACGCCTCCAGCCAGAATCAGCAATCCCTCGGAGGGTATGGGAGCTATTATTGTTTGAGCTATCATGGCGAGAAAGAGACCGATATCACCATACGTCTGTATGATATCAGCTAAGATCTCCTCCATCATATGCCTTACCTTAAACCTTAATTAACTAGCATCTCTTTTAACTGGGGCTATGTATAGTTCGCTCGCATGTTTAATAATCCTAATCTCGCCCCCCTCTTTCATCCATAGGGGTACCCTCCTTAAATAAAGCTCATACACAGCGTACTCATCCATGCTCATAACCTGTACATATGGTGGTGTCACTGAGACTATCATACCTATCGGCAGCTCCTCATACCTATACACTACCTTGACTTTGTCTAATAATCCCCTGCTTAGTTTCAGAGTCTTCTCACTTAACTCCTTTAGAGACAGAAGCCTCACGGAGCTACCTGAGATGGAGAGAACGTAGTAAAGCCTCCCTGAGCGCTCTATCACGTCCCCTTCCCTAAACGGTGGTAGTAACAACCTGTACGTTATCCTTAGCAGCTTCCTGCCCTCAGACACACCTATCTCCTTGTGAGTCTCGAGAAGGTCTGCTGAGAGCACCTTTTGAAGCTTTAAAGCCAGTGACCTAGCTATGTGATGAGACGAGAAAGCGTAATCTATGCCTTTCTTACCTATCTTCACCTCTATGGGTACAGCCCCTCTATCCCTTTCATACAGGGATCTCAGCTCCTCCTCCGACACCTTTTCAGCAAGCTCTATCTCCTTCTTGGTAAGCTCCCTATTGAGGGCTCTTATCTGTATCCTCGCTAGCTCTCTTTTGGATTTTATATCCTTACATGTTGGGCAATATCTATACTCTATCTTGATGGGCACGGAGTACTCCTCTACGTACTCGCTCATATCCCTGTGGGCGTGACCCGTTACAGCAACTCTTAGCGTGCCCGATTTCTCTGTAAGAACCATGTCAATGCCATCAACTACCTTTACGGCCTTCACTGATTTACTATTTAAAGTCTGTTTGATAGACCTAGTGATAGCTTCCCGTAACGGATCGTTTTGAGAACCAGGTACTACCCACTTTCTACCGAGTTTAAAGGAAAGACAGGAGGGACATAGCGTTATCTCAATAAGCTTATCAGGGCTCTCTACAAGGGGGTGGGCTCTCCTATAGCATTCCTCACATAAGCCATCATATAATTTTTCAACTGTTTTTCCACAGAGAGGACAAAATAGCCTACCCATGTTCTCACTTAACTATCTGGACGTGAAGTATGCCGTTAAACTCAACTGCGGCATCCATCAGTATCTTGTTTCTTTTAGCCGCTTCCTTAACCACGTTGTTTCCTATAAGGTTTATCACCGTACCCCTTTCTATGTACTCATGTATCCTGCTTATCTCTACTCTTTCCCCTCTGTAGAACTCTGGCTTAACCTCTATCACTATATCACCTACGGTTATAGTTTTGCCAAGTAGCTCCTCATCACATATAGCTACTAAGACCTCCTTTCCCCTCTCGTGGACCTTAACGTAGCAGTAACCCAATCGTAGCCCAGGAGAGATACCACAACGATTATATTTATTCTTTAAATATGGTTGGTGGATGAGGAAGGCTGGTAATGGGGAGCTATGCTATGACCGAAGACACCAGTGCTGACTCAGAGATTGTTCCTTGAAAAGGTTCATGGTGTTATGTAATGGAAGGTAAGATGCCTGTTCCTGTCGAACCTAACAGGATTAACGTGATTATAGGCAGGGATGGAAGGAATAAAGCGAGGTTAGAGGAGGGGTTTAACGTCAGGCTTGAGGTAGACACTAAAAACAGTGTTGTGTACATAGTGCCTCAGGAGAGCGTGACGCCTTTCCAGGTTATGAAGGCTAAACAAGCTATAGAGGCTATATCCCTAGGGTTTAGCGTGAAAGACGCCCTGTTACTCACCGATGACGTGATATACTTTGAGGTAATAGACTTAACGGATGTCACTAGGAATAGGAAGGATCTTGAGAGGATTAAGGCGAGAGTTATCGGTAGCGAGGGGAAGTTTAAGAAGACGCTAGAGGAGATGACAGGAGCCAAGATAGTGATAGGGGAGAAGAGGATAGGGATCATAGGGGACTATGAGCAGGCTAAGCTGGCTAGGGAGACTATAGAGATGATAGTGAACGGTAAAAGCCATCAGACAGCGCTAAACCACCTTAAGATGGAGTCCAGGAGGCTTAAGAGAAGGAGAATGGAACTATGGGAGAAATGGAGCTCTATACGATGATAGGTCTTGCTGTTAAATCTCCCTCGGCTCTACCCTTCTTACGTCTATCTTGTCGAAGTCCTTGTCGAACGAGACTATTTGCGTTCCCGCTTTCTTGGCATAGTAGTATTGAAGTCCGTCGTCGAAGTCTAGACCTGTCCTCCTTGCCAGCTCGCTTGCCATGAGCTCCTCCTCAACGGGAAGATCAACTATCGTTAAGCCACGCCACGTCAGTATCTCCGAGAGGAAGTGTGAGACCAGCTCAGGCTTTCCGAGGATCGCAGAGACTCCATGCAGGGTGAAGTGTAGCATGTAAGCTCTAACCTCACCGGCTTTAATCTTGTTCAGAAATTTGTAGCTCTCTTTCCACCTGCTTCTCTTATAGAGCAGCTCCAGTATTATGTTAGCGTCTATCAGGTACATTAGCCCTTCTCCTCAAAGCCTCAGCCAGGTCCTCACCTTCCCATCTGTAATCCGATAGAAGCCCTAAACCCACAATGCTGTCTACGGTATTAGAGCTCTGGGACCTTAGAGCGTTTAGCTCCCTTTTGATCAAATCCGCTATAGCCCTGGAGAGAGCGCCCCTCCTAAAACCGTACTTCTCTGCGACATACTTGCGGAACCTCTCCGCTAGAGACTTCGGGATCTCAACCTTAATCACTTCGGTATCCTTCTTAGTAGTTCTAGCCCGACTCATGTTCTAAACCCAAAAGTACTATAGTACTAAAGAACCTAATAAATCTTTATGCTATGGACGCCTTCTTATTTTGACTCTGTCGTGAACATCTCTCCTAGAGCTATTATTTAGAGACAATCATATATAGGTAAAGGGGACAACCACGTTCAGAGGATAAACATGGAGGGTTTAACTCTCAAGGGTTTCATCGCTAGGAAACTTGTAGAGGAAGCTAGGAGGCACGGGCTTAGCCCAGAAGGGTATGTCCTCGAGATGCTAACTCAGAACCTGAATCCAAGAGAGAGGGCGAGGGAGTATGCTGAGGCAGCATGGGAGCTGTTGGAAGAGGCCGGAGAGGAGCTGGGCAGAGGTAACCTCAGGCAGGCAGCAGAGAAGACATGGAGCGCTGCCGCGCTCGCTGTTAAGGCCTATGCTTACTGGAGGGAGGGTAAAAGGCTGGCGAGTCACGGTGAGCTGTGGAGTTACAAGTCGGTCATGGCAAGTGAATTAGGGGAATGGGTTAGGGACGCTTGGGGCAGCGCGGTACACATGCATGTGTGTTTCTATGAGGGATGGTGTGATAAGGGTGATGTAGGGAGAGCGGTGAAGGAGGTTAGGAGGCTGGTGGAGGAGGTCAGGAAGAAGGTATACAGTAGAGGGCTATGAAAACGCTAATGTCAATAAACACCCGTTCTGAATTTTGTAAAACTTTTAAATCACGCTTACACTTTAATAACCTCTGCTCATTCTTTATTCTCGGCTTTCCCTCTATCCGTTATAAGAGGAGATGGTGCTTCTCTGGGACAGTTCTCGCGGTTATTGCTTCTTAGACTTTAGCTAGTACAGGTTAACTAGGAGAATGGTTCCCTATGTGACTACACGGCTCAGACCTATAATCCAGTACAGTGTTATTAGGTATGTTGACGTGGTACCTAGTAGGTTTACTAAAGCCATGATAGCTAGCTTGTTTTTACTTGAGAGCCTTACTAGCATGTAAGAGGAGAGGGGAGCTATGTGAAGGAAGATCATCGTTATTGTCCTTCTCCCAAGGTATAGGTATCCTCCCCACCCCTTAAGTCGTATGCCCGAGAGTAAGCTAACTACTAGGGAAATAGCCGAGAGACTTATGAAAAGGATGCTAGAAGTTTTACTTTCATTTACACCTTATTATGAAAAGCTTTGTCTCTCAATAAGACTCATCAGAAATATTCTAAACAAGAGAATTATAATGTATTAAGTAAAAGATGTACTAACTTGTTTCCTCTTAGCTACGATAGGTTAGAATGTATTAGCAACACTATTATCGAGTGAACGGTGAAATCCGTTACAACACCCTTCACCTTACCATCTCTAAGCATTTTAAGCAGTTCCTTACACTCCCCACTCCTGCTACGCCTAAGCATAACCTCTAGGAAGATATTAGTGTCTATTAGACACATTATTTACACTTGGAAACCCAGATATCCCTAATCATATGCTGGAGATCGACAGAGTCAATATCGATGTCTGAAAGCACACCATCGATAGCTTCGATAGATCGCCCTCGAAGGGTACAACCTCCTCTTCAACAGAAGATGTCCATCTCAAGCTTGTCATCGATTTTAGCCCTAATCATGGCTGCTCACACTAGGAAAATATGGCATAAACTTTACCAAAGAGCCTTTTTTACGTCAACCCATAAGCTTAAAGGTAGCGAACATCCATGAGGGCATCCTATAAACGCTTAATCGGACAGTCTCATAATAGATATACCTTACTTATTTCCTCTCAGGCATCATAGCCTAAAAGCCGGGGAAACCCTTATCTACTACCTAATGTAACTTCTTATTGGTAGTTACTATGGGTAGGTATATCACGATTTCCACAAAAGTTCGAAGAGAGCTCAAGGAGGAAGCGGAAAGGCTGGGAGTTAGGATATCCGAAGTATTAAGGCGTGCATTAGAGGAAGAGGTTAGAAAACGGAAGTTAGAGAGACTAGAGAAGAAACTTAACGAAGTCAGCGAGACCTTAGATAAGATAGACATCAGCAGAATCGTACAAAGCATCCGGGAAGATAGGGAAAGTAGGTAAATGAGTGAAAAACTTCTTTTCGACGCCTCCTCAATGTTGTATGCCTTAAAGCTCAAGAAGCTAAGGATTATCTGCGACAACTACATCCAGTGGCTTACAGTATACGAAGTGACCAACGCCCTATGGAAGGAAGCCTCTCTAATCGGCAGCATGAGCCTATCAGAAGCCTCTAAGATCGTCAAGTTGTTTACAGAAGCCGTGGAGTTCATGAAGTTGCTGAATCCTCACCCGTATGAGGAGGAGATACTCGCCATTGCTGATAAACTTGGGATAACGGCTTACGACGCATCCTACGTATTTCTAGCAAGACAGAAGGGGCTATCACTCGTAACCGAGGACAAGAAACTGAGAAAGAAAGCGGAGGAGCTCATCAAGGTCACAAGCCTAAGCCAGATCATCTAAAGACGATTCCATCGAAAGCTGTCTAAAATACTAGCCTAGCGCGGTCCCCTCCGTTGAATACAGAGTTCTAGTAAATGGATTCTCAATCACCAACTCTAATTCAGCCTATATCCGCCTCTAATAACTGAGCGCACGCCTCTCGAGGAGATAACCCTTAACCCTCTAAAATCTACATTCCTCTTACGCAAGCTCTCAGCAAGCTCCTCAAGCGACCTTGCCTCAGCCACAAGCCTCTCCCCTTTAAACGCCCTATAAACTACCTCCTCGCTACGTCTCCTAGTCTTGAGAGGCTCATCGTAAACCCTTATAGCCTCCTCGACCACGGCTGAGAGACTTCCTCTACCTCCCCCGTAAAGCTCCTAAGCAAGCCTCCTGAGGGTCTTCTCAACAGTATCGCTTAAGGAGATAGTGATCGTTCCCAATTTAAATAATTATTCGCTCTTCTGCTTTTTGGCGTTTTCATTGCTACATCTTATTTAGCCTCGAGCC
>CAZKLN010000042.1:0-9883 GCA_964553765.1 uncultured Thermofilaceae archaeon | reverse complement strand
GGGGGTAAAATTCGTGCAAAAACGTTATCTTTATGCCTTAGGAAGTATATTTTGATGGATGATTTAACTAATAGATGCTATAAAATTCTTATAGAATTTTATAGAAAATGGTATCCCGATCCTGAAATAATGGTAGATTTTGTAATAAAAAGGTTAAGTAAAAATAAAGGATTGAGTGAGAAAGAGGCATTGTTATACATCTGTGAAAAAATGGGAGTAAGGGTATTAAGTATCGCCCAAATTTTTAAGGAATCTCTTCATACCTTACTTAAAAACGGGGCTTTAATAACCCCTGGAATAATCTCAACAAGTTTAGAGATTATACTACTTTCTTTTATAATCTTACTGGAGAAAAGTGAAGTGTATTTCACGTTCTTTAATTCATTATTCCTACTTTCACTAATATTCTCTTTAGGAAGAGCCATTGAAGGAAGTTTAATAGTACCTTCGATAGTAATTTCAAAGAAGAATAAACTAAGGATAGGAGATATAGCATCCTTCTCCTCTGTGATATTTAACAAGATCTTCCCAAGATTTCTAATTGTAGAAGAGCTTTCTTTTCTTTTAGCTTTTTTACCACATGTATTTCATCATTATAATTACAAAGGGTTCACGGAATTTATGCTAACCTTTATTAAAAATAACTTTCTTATTAGTGTGTTCTCCTTAATGTTTGTTTATCTTCCTTTAAAAATTTTTCTCGTTCTCAAAGTTTTAGATAATTTATATTATAAAAGAAAAATGTCGCTTATTACAAATAGATATATATTAATCGTAATATTTTATAATATTATAATATTTATGATGACTATATATTTAATGAATCTCCTTTTAACTATAACTTCAAGTTTAACTTTACTTCTCATTCTTAAAATACCTTACACAGTCTTTTTATGGATTTTTTTAGCTAAATTTCACCTTATTACTAAAGTTTAACTCTCCATTAGAAACTCATCTAATGAGTGGGAATGTTCTACTTTTTCTTCGCTCTCTTTACTGTGTAAACTATGCCTTAAGGTAATTTCACGAGGAGGAGTGCTCCATTGAGCCCTCCAATCTATGTCTTTTCCACCTAATTCCAGGTTATAACGCTTTGAAAACTCGTATATTTTAACTATTGCGGGAAAGGTTATTGAGGGACCTGAGATAAGAGCCTCGCCCACTTCTAGACCGCTGAGGTTCTGCACGGTCTCATAGCTAACATCCTCCATGCTTCTCATTATATGTCTCTGATCCTCGGGATTTACGGTTCTCAAAGCTATTAGGTTTCCACACTGAGAAAGGAGGGTTTCAGAAAGTTCCCTAGGCCTCTGGCTAACGATAGTTAGCGAGACACCGAATTTGCGACCTTCTCTTGCTACTCTCTCAAGGATGTCTCTAGCAGGGGTCCATTTACCCTTAGGTGCATAGATATGAGCCTCCTCTATAGCTATCATCACGGGAAAGCTTAAGCCTGCTACTCTTTGAGACACTACAACTCTCCATACTGCTCTTAGAAGAGAAGAAACTATCGATGCTTGTATTTCGGCTGGAAGCCCTCCCAAAGATATTATATTTAAACTTGGATCTAGGAACTTAGATACTATATTGTTATATACATTTAAACTTCTCTCGGGCTCCTTGAGGTCCTGAACTGACGTGTATATCTTATCTGTTTCCTCAGTTTTTGTCAAAAAGAAAAGCTCCTCGTTCTCTTTAAGCTCCCTAAGTTTAATCAGTAACTCCAGCGCTGAGCTATCCCTAATCCCTTTAACTTCACTAATAAGATCATCAATAGTATAGTATATCGGGTCTTCTACCCCTGCGTTAGCAAAACGTTTTCTTCTAGAACTTCTTATAGCATCCCTAAGGTGTAACCTCTGTTTAGTGGCCTTAGAATCAAGTCTTAGTATGTTAGCTATCTCCTCGAATCCTAACGTCCATAGTGGTATTTCAAGGTTCTTGACGTCTATACCATAACTCTCCCTAACTATGTCAGCAAAGCTTCCCTTAGGCATGTATACCTTAGCCCTAAAGGACTCATTATGAGCTAAAGATACATATTCGCTATGAGTATCTATCAGTATTATCCGTGAGTATCTATACTTATTAAGTATCTCAGCAAGTATTATCGCCAAAGCATTTGATTTACCGGCACCCGTCATGGCAAGTATAGCTAGATGCCTGGAACATAGCTTATTTATATCAAGTCTCACTTCAACGTCCTTAAAAGTAGAGTTTACACCTATGGCTATGTCCCCCTTCCCGTTAATCAGGCTAAGCTCCTCTTTATCAACTAGATATACTTTCTCACCCGGTCTAGGTAATAATGAACAACCTCTAAATACTCTTCCAGACTTAGTATATCCCACTATATTAGCTAGGACCTCGTTTCTAGAGGGTCTCAGTTCCTCATATCCTTCCATTTCCTCAACTATTCTACCGTGTTTATAAAGTTCGTCGAGAAGGTTAAATCCTATGACTAGCCCATACAACCATGTATCGTCATTGGGATCCCTGACCTTAACATAAGTACCTATCCGTGAGACCAAGGGGAGCTTTTCCTCTAATACGGCTATTCTTAATAAGCTTCTGCCGTAGATGCTAATTACCCTACCTATTAGCTCTTCACTCATAGCCCACTTACCCTTCTTCCCGAGGATGAGAGCAGAGATCTAATTAAAGGATCCCTAGCATTTTTCCAGCTTTCATCTCCTATGAGTCTAGCCAGATCCTGAGAGAGGACGGCAGTATGATGTACATATGCTAATGGCTTAGGGTAGCCGTGTCTCTCGTCCCTTAGCTCGTAAAGAATACTTACGGCCTCCTCTCCTGAAGACTTACCATAACGTGCCGGATATGAAAGCTGTAATACTGTACCTGTTTTAGAGAGCTTGAAATACCACATCTTATAGCCTCCCCATCTACGATAGAACCTTAGTGCAGTAGTAGGCTCATATATTAAGTCTCCCTTCTCACCCACCATAGTTCCTCTTAAGGGGCTCACCGGCTTTAAAGGAGCTATCTTTGATACATCAAGCAATGCTTCTTTTTTAGCTCTCCATACGTAATCTAGAAGTGAGGTATCTGTGTACCATCCTATAAGTCCTAAGGCCTCAGCTAAAGATCTACTCTCGGTATCCTTGGCTATCCAAAAAATTTTACTGTCATTATCCTTACTTTCCTCTAACAATATATTCGATAACACAAGTGAAAGATTCTCCTCTAGAGCGAGTGCAATGTAATCAAAAAGATTTTTTCTGAGGGATGAATCTATTCTCACGCTCAGTTCATTAACTAATCTTCTATAAATTCCCTGAATATTACTTACTAAAACGCTAAGTAGCTCGATAAACTTCCAACGGGCATTTTTATTTGTTGTTTCTACTGATTCGTAAACCTTATCTATGAACTCTTTAAAGTATATTATTACATTGTTTATATTATTTATTAATGAACTTTTTATATCTTTAAAAATTATACGTACTATGCTTGAAGGAGAAAGTAGTAATGAAAGATACGATCCATCAATGTACACATACTCACAGCCTTTCCTAATAAGATCTAGCGCAGCTAATAACTCTAAACTTTTCATAAGAATAGAACATCTCACCTCACTGTTAAACCTCGGAAATAATATGAAAGGTATGGGTTCCTTGGATCCTTTCATGACCCCCTTTATCTTAGTTATTCTACCTTCTTTGTTTACATAAAGAGAGGCCACTGAGAACACGGTGACTAAAGCACCCTTTCTTTCATCAACGACATAGCTTCCATCCACAAATCCTGAGCTTTTCCAGTCGCTCCATTCCTCTATATGTTGGGAGGATTGAAGTATTCTATGCTCGGCTACACTTAATATCTCATTAAGCTCCTTAGCGTTTAATGACATGAAATACCTAATAAAGCTCATGGCGATCCCCTTAGTTCTTTCATATTCTTAACACGTATGTTCTCATCCTGTTTTGGAATAGCCTCTACGCTTTGAGTAGCTAGTATTATCTGCCTTACTCCAAGTTCTCTACTTAGTAGCCTTATTATAGCCTTCTTTATCTCTGGATCGACATTAGGTGTAGGTTCATCTAATATGAGAAAGGCTATGTTATGGGTATATAGTTTAAATAAAGCTGCTATTAAACACAAAGCTACAATCATTTTTTGACCATCACTTAGTCTGGTAGCTATAGGTATCCATCTATTATCGATGGTTCTTCTAGCATAGAGTTCATATATGCTTCTTTCATACTCTCCTTCCTTAACTCTTAGTACCTTCACGTCAAGTAAATCGTAGTCCTCGTAAGTATATATCTTTGAAAAGGCATCATTCATGTAAGTCTTTATTTTCTCTAAAGCTTCTCTCCTTATAACAGCTTGAACAGACCTAAAGGTGTTCTTTACTTTAAGTAGAGTTTCTGCTAAGTACTTTAATTTCTTTAACCTCTTTTCATTAATTAATCTCTCATTTTCCAATTCTTTCACTAAGGAAATATCGCTATCTATGCTGTCCATTTTTGAAATTATCTCTTCTTTCTTTAATCTTATTGTATTAAGTTTAGTTCTTAACTCGTAAATCTTTTCCCTTAGATCTAGATATTCTTCTTCTTCAAATCCAAGCTCTGAAATTTCCTTATCTAGTACTTTGATCTCCTTCTCAAACTTATCAATTTTCTCTCTTAGAGTTAAGGTATCTATGTAGTTTTTAACGTTATTAATATTTTTGTTAACTATTCTGGCTACCTTAGTTATCTCAGATAACCTTCTTTCACCTTCTTTCAGATTCTCTTCAAGTGCTTCATAGTCCTTCATTAATTCTTCAAATTTCTCCTTTAGAGTTTCATACCTTGACTTAGTTTCCATATTCGCTGAGAGATATTTCTCAAGATCGTCCATTTCCTCTAATACTCTTTTAAGATCCTTAATTTCTCTTTTCAGCTTATTTTTAAGAGTGTAATATGTTTTTAATTTTATGTTTTCTTCACCAAATAATCGTTTTATATTCTCTATTTTTGTATTAGTTATATTGCTTTTACAAACAGGACACTTAAGCTTTTGAAGTACAGATGAAGATAAAAGCCCTCTTTGTAACTCAACTATACAACTAAGTGTGCCTTGTTCCTCCTCGAGCTTTCTTAGTTTTAACTCAAGGTCACTTATCTTCTTTCTAACACTACCTCTGTTACCATATTTATTAACAAGGTCATCATATTTCTTGTTTAAGCTTTCAAGTTCCTCTATTTTTATCTCTAATGTAACTACCTCCTTCTCAATTTCTTTCAATCTTCTCATTTTAAGCTCTTTCTCAGCACTTATTTCCCCTATCTCTCTTATTAATCGCTCTCTCTCCTTCAAAGCTTTTTTAAGCTTTTCCTCTAAAAGTTTAATAATTTCCAGTATCCTTTCCTCGTCTATGATTACCTTACTTAATTCCTCGGCATCTTTCTCTAAGTATAAGTTTTCGAGAAGTTGAATAAGTTCATCCCTAATATACTCAACTTCCTCTATGTAAGATGATGTCCTTAGCTGTGACCTAGCCTTCTCAAGTAGTGATTTATACTCCTTAAGTAAAGTTTCCACTCTTATCCTTTTATTTTTAAGTGTAACATACTTGGATTTTAGTTCTTCATATTTCTTAAGCTCTTGTTCATATTTCTCAATATTCCTCTTTAGCTTCTCCTCTTCAGCCTCTAGTTCTTTCAGTTTTTTATCTAGTAATTCCTTATCTTTTAATAAATCTTCAGCTTCAGGTAAATTTTTTAATTCTTGAGAAATATCTTTAATATTTTCTTCTAATTCATTTATTTTTTCATTAATTTCTCTTAATTGTATAATTCTAAAAATTTTTTCAAGAACATCTATACCTAGTAGTTTATCTATAACAATACTCCTAGAGTAAGGAGAGCCATAGATTATGTTTTGTAAATCGATATGATTAACAAATACTTGTCTGGAGAAGTCATCTACATCAAGGCCTGTTAGTTCTCTTATCTTAGATTCTGCCCTATCACCTTTTAACTCTTCATTATTTAATGTTAAAATTACTTGTGATAGGCCGTTTCTTGAATACTCCCTAGTTATCTTTATGCTACCTAACTTATCCTCTTCAAGGGTAAGGGAAACCTGTAACTTGTTAGAGAAGTCGTTTATTAGATCTTCTCGTTTGATAATTCTTCTTCTAACATCTTTAGTCCTTCCATAAAGACCATATTCTATCGCGTCTAATATGGAGGACTTACCAGAGCCTATAGGACCAGTGAGTATAAAAATGGGTTTATCTATCTTAAACCAAACCTCGTCTTTAAACGCTTTAAACCCTCTTACCTTTATTTCCCTCAGGACTAGCATTATTCTCTTCCTCCTCGACAAGTCTCTTTAAGTACTCTCTCACAGCTTTAGCTCCTCCCTTAGTATACCTTTCGAAAATGTTCTTAGCTATCTTAATCGCTTTTTTATCCCCCTTGAGCTCTTCTTCGAGTAGGGTCTTTACCTCTTCAATCATCCTTTTACTTATAAAGGATGTCTCCTCCATAGAATAACCTTTTTTGCTAAACCTGTATTCTTAAGGTTTATCTTCAGAGCCTCTTCTAGAGAGCACAGTTAACCAGGGGTTATCTCTAGCAAATTCGGGAAGATCGGTTGATATTCTAGCTATTTCTTTTTCGGTAACATTCTCTTTTATGTAAGCGGATGTATCAGGGACGGTTAAAGTCCTGGGTCTAATAGCGGATATTCTCTCATCTATTCTGCTAATTTTTGACTCCAATAATGATAATCTTTGTTTAAGAGGTTGAATCTCTTTAATCCTCTCCTCTATAGCGTATACTTTAGCTTTTAACGAGGTAATTAACGAAGATAGCTCTTCTAATTGCTTCAAATCAAGCGTCTCAGATCTTAACGGCCTAGCTATTATTCTCTCCTCTACGCCGCCATCTTCTTTGACCAGCAGTAGACCTATTCCTGCTTTTTTAAACTTATTAGCTGGAGGTAGCACTGCTAGCCTGGTGTTAGCCGGTACCGCTATGTAGATCTTATCTACCTTACCGCTACCTGCTTTCAATGTCTCAAGCATAGCGTTTTCAATCTCCTCTCTTAATCTAGCATGAGAATCAGTGTAGATTCCTAATATCTTTATGCCTATTATGTTTCTACCATCCTTAAATACAAGGTCGAAGATATCATCTAATCTATGAGAGCACTCTTCCCACTCTTTTCTTAACAAATGTTCTTTTAATAAAGACTTTATTTTAGCTTCAGTTATCATTGAATTTTACTCCTAGAATTCTACTTAGAACAGGGAGTTAAAAACCTTTGCTAGTAATGCTCTCCTCTCTTGAACCATCCTTCTCTTCTTTCCCAGTTCCAGGAATAGTCATCGGGGACAGCAAGGCTATAAACTATGCAACCTTTCCACACAGAATACACTGGATCCTTAGTGAGTTCCACACTAGCTTCAATTCCTATATCACTTAATTGCTTCTTAATTTTGGTAGCAGCATCAACTGCCACGTCCCTCATATCGGAGGGTACTTTCCATGCAAAGTTACCACCACTAAGTATTATTTTCCTAAATAGAGAGGGTTGAAGTTCTATGGAGGTCTTTGAAACGGACTCCTCTATGGCCTCGCTAAGCGGCATAGTTCCTCTAATCCTTTCATCCCCTATTATAGTATCTCTAGGTCTAGGCATTCCTCTGCTATAATAACTTTCAAATATTTCATGTTCGGGGTTGAATATTATCTCTCCTATAAGGAATCTCATCCACGACTTATCTTCCATGTCTATTTCTATCCTAGTACCCGGAACTCTGTATTTAACCCTAAATCTCTCAGGATTCTCCTTAGCCTTAGCTATGGCTTCGTCTAGATCAAGAGGGATTAATCCTACGGCTTCCTTGAACATTCTCACAAATTTTTCTTCAGAGGCCCTATCTTCGTACCCTAAGTCCCTTAAGATTTCAGCAGTTATGGCATCAGCTTCTGCACCTCCTCTGTTTAATGAGAGTACAGCGTTTCTTATAGGATACATCGATATAGGAGTTATCTGGGTGTTACCATGTCCCGATTCCACAACAACGCAAGTGACAGTTTTCTGGGCAATAGCCACAGCTAACGGCTGAGGTATTATCGTTATAGCTTTGACCGCTTTAAGCTCCCTATCAATCTTAACATGCATATCGAATATTTTCTCATACATATAATCTGGAGCTATAGCCGAGAGCGCAGCCGTTACATAGAAGCCCTCGAAGTCCCCACCCACTTTTTCAAGAGCCTTCTTAAACCCATAAACCGTTAGCTCGTAAAGTACTTGCCATGCCCTTTCGTCACCTCTATCAATTACACCATCCTTCATTGGATAAACTAAGTATCTGGCTACTTCCTCCCTAGATCCTAAATAGTTAATAACTTCAGGACCTACAACTATCTGCTTAGATATCCCGAAAATTTTATAGACAACTGATTGATCTCCAGCTAGGAAAAGCCCCCTGTTTTCTATCACTTCAGGTTTATCAGCTATGGGGCCGAATTTAAAATATCTTGTCCCGTAATCCTCTCCATAAGCGTATTTCTTTCTATACTCCTCTAAAGACAGCCTTACCACCTCTAATACCTTCTTATTACTAATAATCATTTATTATAATGTACTGCCTACTATTAACGTATGTCTCAACAATTAGAGATAGCTTTTAAAATTAGAGATAGAGAACTAGCTAGAGGCGTTCTTAAGGAGAGCTGGGCTCCTTTTAATTACAGGGAGATAGTAAAGGTGTTACCGTTGAGAACCAGGGCTTATTTTCTAGGTCCAAGTCTTATATATTTTCCTGTGGTAACTAGACTTAAATTAGAGAGAAGGGAGGAAAAGACCTATCAAGCTGGTTCACTGATAATAATGCCTTACTTAAATTGTATAGCTGTTACCCTTGAAGGCTGGAAAGCTGACAGATATGAGGCTAGCCCTTTAGGAGCCGTAAATCAAGGACTTGAAAATCTTAAGAAGCTTAAGCGGGGAGATATTATTTTAATAGAACCAGCAAGTAAAAATATCATATAAAAACATAAAATATAAATAAAAAATAGTTAAAGGTACAGGGTTGTCATTTTATACTAGCTTTTATAATAGCTAGTTCTGAGGTTACGTGGGATGAATGTTGAAACAATGATACCTATTAAATTAAGAGATATTAAGGATCTTGCACGGCTTGCATCTTCTATGGTTAGCTTAGGACATTCAACGTACCTTATTTACTTTCAACATAAAGAAAGACATTTCTATGGAGTTTTTATGGTTTTTAGAGATTACTACAAGTACTATGGAATACCCATGTTTTATTATGTGACGTTAAATGAGCCACTTAAGGGAAACTACTTACTAATCAAGGTTGATGATGGGAGTGAGAAGGTTGAAGTAAGCAACGGAGCTAAACATGGATGGGTAAGTTTACCTATCATAGGGCTTACGGAGAAACCTAACCTTATAGAACTATGAATAAAGAAAATAATCTTAGGAAAAATTTAAGAAAATATAGTAAAGTAAACTAATGTTACTTTTACTGCTTCCTTTCGAGTATTATTTCTATAGTAGAGACGCTACGTTCCTTACCAGGCTCTCCTACCTTCTCACTGCCAATACTTATTTTAGAGATGTCTACCTGCTCGGGAAGGAACCTTGTCCTTACTATCTCAGCCGTGTCAACGGCCTTGGATATAGCCCTACCCCTGGCCTTAAGTATGACCCTTTGAGCCCCCTGATTAAACTGTATAACGGTTGCAAGAACATAGTTCATTACGTTTTTAGCTCCTATTAATATCGTACCTTCTTGAACACTCATCTACCACACCTTGTGTCGCTGTCCAGCGCGTTGATAAGGTACAAACAATATATATTGATTTCGCTACAGCTGAGCTCATAC
>CAZKLN010000041.1:0-10632 GCA_964553765.1 uncultured Thermofilaceae archaeon | reverse complement strand
AGGATATATGTCCTTTAGAGGAATGTTCTTAGTAGCCGTTACGCACGCTTGTGGAGATGTAAACAATCCTATCACATGGGAGAAGGGATGGGAGTTCTTAAGGGAAACAGAGCCTTACTGCATGGAACATCCAAGATCTGGGGGGCATATTTTACTTAGGAAGAGTTTCAGAGGAAAGACCTTAGTACAGGGGCTACTTATGTTTCCAATAGTAGTACCTGAGCTAATAGCTGAATATGCTCTATGGCTTACATTACTGCCTAATGAGCCTCTATCAAACATGCTAGAACTAGCACTTAAAACAAACGAGTTCAGGGGTAAGGTAGTTAATGTTGCGTACCTAGTAGCTTTACTGACTATAAGGTTAGGATAGATGAGCTCGAACTCAGAGTTCAACTACCTCCAACTAAGGAACCTTTTAAGATAGACGAAGAAGTTATGGTCAGACTGAATGAAAAGAGATTAATAGTTATACCCTCTTCTTAAAAATCATTAAGTTAATTCAATGAACAGTTAATGTAAGCTATAAACAAGCTTTATTTACTCATAACTTTTCCTCTGAATATGGGAAAAAAGCTCTTACTATTTCGCATTATTAGCTCTATGTCATCTATTATAGCTCCTTCTTTAGGTGACGCCCCCTGATGATAGAAGCTGATAATGTTTTTTACAAAGGTAGGTTGCTAGAGAATGTACGTATTAGGCTCCCAGGCCTCTCAAAGAGCTACTATTTTAAAACAGTGCTCATGCCAGGCTTCTCGGATGCCCATGCACATCCCCAAGTAGTAGACGTAGGTAACGGAAAATGGTGTAATAGCTTAGAGTGGATAGCTCATAGAAGGCTTAAAGTTGACGAAAGTTCATTACGGAGAGACCTTGTTCTCAGTGAAAAACTAGCTAAAGTTACCATACTGCTATCATTACTCAATGGCGTGACACTTTTATCAATAGTAGGTAGTCTAAGAGCCAACGCTATGGCTGTCAAGAATATAGAGCATAAACCCAGGGTTGTTCTCATGCCAACTTTAATGAGAGGCAAGGGATGGAGCGATTTTAATACGTTTGTAAGATTTCACACATCTTTAAATGGATTTGAAAATGAATTGGTTAAAATGGGTGTATTTATTCACTCAATAAGTTATACTAATCGCTCAGATATAACACAAGCATACAACTATTCTAAAAAGAGAAAAATATTACTAGGTATGCACTTATCCGAGGGCATTTCCGAGCTTAAAAAGGCGGTAAGATTGCTAGCGTCAAATAAGTTGGACATTATAGGAGTTCACTGCATCGAGGATGAGAAATACGAAGAATATGCTGTGAAGATAGTTCATTGCCCCGTTTCCAACATATATCTCTATAATAGAACTTTAAAAGATCCTAAGAAGATCTCTTGTTTCGGTAGTGATTGGCCTTTGTTGATAGGAAGTGTTCTTAACCAGTATAGAACAGCCCTAAGAATACATAAAGTAAGTCCTCTTTTCCTTTTAAGAAAGGCCACTATTGGGGGCTATGAAACTTACGGTATGAGATGGGATGGTGATCTCGTCGCTTTTGATGAGGATTTAAAGAAGGTTGTTAAGGGTGAAGTCAATCAACCTGTTTACGTATTTGTTAATGGTAATGCCGTCGTTGAGGAAAGAGGTATAAATAACCTGAGTATAAACGATATAGAAAGAATCAAGAACGAGCTTATAAGGGAGGCGTTTGACAAGCATCCCAGTGAGTGATAAGAAAGTAAACCGCCACATTAAAACAGGAACGTACATAAGACTATTTGATCCATGGAAAAGCCCACTTTGCACTTGCCCTCTTAAGTATTCATTCTCACCTTACACAGGATGTGGACACCAATGTCTTTACTGCTATGCGACTGCTTACATAAGGAACCACTATAATCCGAGGCCGAAAAACAGGCTATTAGAAATCCTGAGACGAGAGGTCAGGGAACTTGACAGAAGGTTAGTGATCTCCATCTCTAACAGCTCTGACCCTTACACTCCACCAGAGGAAGAGCTACAACTCACAAGGGATGCATTAAAGTTACTCTCTAAGGAAGGATTCAAGCTGCTTCTGATAACAAAATCTACCTTAGTTAGGAGAGACCTAGACATCCTCTCAAGAACTCCCTCTGCAGTAATGGTTACCATAACTACGTTAAATGACAACATAGCTAAGATATTAGAGCCTGGAGCACCTCCTCCCAGCGATAGGCTAGACGCTCTTCATGAGATATGTAATAAAGTGCCTTGTGGGGTCAGAATAGATCCATTAATACCTGGAATAAACTGGGACGTTAATATGATAGGAAGGCTCATAGAAAGGTTGGCAGAGATAGGTGTTAAGCATGTATCTACCTCTACTTATAAAGCTAGGTATGATAGCTTAAGCAGATTAACAAGAGCGTTTCCAGATAAGGCAAGTATGCTAAAGGAACTTTACGTAAATAAGGGCGAGAGGATAAGAGGGTCCTATTACCTTCCTAGGAGACTTAGGTATGAAATGCTTACTACAATAAGAAACCTAGCTCTTAAAAAGGGAATAGGATTCTCCGTATGTAGGGAAGGCTTTTCAAACCTTAACACAGCACCTAGTTGTGATGGGTCATATCTTATTTCTTAAATTATTTAAGATATCTTAAATTAAGTTAAAAATAAACTTAATTAAGTTATATGATATTATCCCTATGAGAAGCGCTAGTATTAACTCGTAAATCACTAGAATTATGGTAAGCTTAATGCTTTTTGATTCCTGGTAGAAGGCTGATACAGTTGGTATACATGGTGTGTAGATGATCATTACTAGTAGAAAAGCTATCACTTGAGGTAAGCTTAGATTTAATGATCTCACTGCTTTCACAGGGTTATCTATTCCTGTCATCAAAACTATGGATTCTACCATTCCTTCCTTAGCTACAAATCCCACCTCAAGTGATAGCATTAGTCTCCAATCAGGCAGCCCCATAAGAGAGCCTATAGGGGATAGTGCTTTGCCGAGAATGGCAGCGTAGCTTTCACTGACCTGGGTAGTTCTCCCTACAGGCCCGTAGTTTATCAATATCCACGTTATTACAGAGAGAACGAAGATTATTGTTCCAGCCTTCTTAATGAAGTGACTACTTTTATCCCATGCATACCAGGATATGACCCTTAAGCTAGGCCTGTGGTAAGGAGGTAGCTCTACTAGAAGCTCAGGAGGCTCGTATCTCCTTAGAAGTGTGAGTCTTAGTATATAACTCATAAAAACTACTAAAGCTATGTCAACTAGGTATACTAAAGCCACAACAGCTGTTTGTATGAGTGGACTTTTAAAGAAAGCTGATGCAAAAACAAGTAAAACAAAAAGTCTTGCCTGACAGGGAACTAGTGGAGCTAAGAGTATTGAAAGAGTTTTTTCCTCG
This sequence comes from uncultured Thermofilaceae archaeon, assembly GCA_964553765.1. Taxonomy (GTDB): domain Archaea; phylum Thermoproteota; class Thermoprotei; order Thermofilales; family Thermofilaceae; genus CAZKLN01. The sequence continues at coordinate 7,229 of CAZKLN010000041.1, read as the reverse complement.
TCGTTTTCAAGTATTCTAGTGCCCATGATTGCAGGTACGTTACACCCTAATCCCAGAATTAAGGGTATAATTGCCTTCCCACTTAGACCTAACTTTCTAGCTATTCTATCACCTACAGTACCTATTCTGGCCATTATCCCTGAGTCCTCTAGGAAACCAAAAGCTATGTATACGGTTAGTATTAAGGGGAAAAAACTTAATACGCTTCCGACACCGGCTATGACTCCGTCCACTATTAAGCTTATTATATCGTAAGGAGCCCCTAGTGAGTGTAAAAGATTAGAGACAACCTCACCTAGATAAGAGAATATAAAGCTTAATATCCCTGAGAGACTATATTCTTCTATCACGCTGGCTATTTCCTCATATCCTAAATACTCGAATATAAGGTTAAGAGGAAAGCCTGTGTTGATGGAGAAAAGCACGGTTAATAAAGATAGTAATATAATTATCGAGGAAGCTATGCCGCCTATCTTATGTAACATTATGGAGTCTAAGAACTCGGAAAATCCTGGACTGGTAACCTTCTCTGTTAAGACATACTTGTTAACTAGCTCGTTTATCACCCTATATCTCCTCTCTATCATTAACATTTCAGGTGGCTCTCCTAGCTCCTCAGCAGTCCTCTCTCTGATGGTTTTCACATAGTTAGTTAGTTCGGCACAATCACTAGCTATCTTCTCAAGGTACTCGTCTCCTTCCAATAGCCGTATAGCAGCCCATCTACTGGGATACATCTCTAGCTGCTTACATTTAACGAGTCTTCTCTCAAGATCCTTAACGTAATACTCTATAGCACCATAACTCAGTCTGAACGGACTCGTTTTAACCTTCCTCTTAACAACTTCCAGTACTCGTTCTATAAGGTTATGAAGCCCCACTCTGTTTAGTGCTGAGATAGGGATTACGGGAACTCCTAGAGCCCTCTCCAGTCCTTTATAATTAATGTGAATCCCCCTTCTTTCAGCTGCGTCTATCTTGTTAATAGCTATAACCACGTTGCTGGCTAGCTCCAAAACCTGTAAAGCTAGGTATAGGCTCTGACTGAGCTCTATAGCGTTTACAATAACTATTATAGCGTTAGGCTTCTCCTTAACTATGAACTCCCTAGCTATAACTTCTTCCTCACTCAAAGCTCCAAGACTGTAGGTTCCAGGCAGATCAACGATCCTGATCTTAATACCGTGATGTTCAAGGAGCCCCTCATATCTTTCAACAGTCTTGCCTGGCCAGTTCCCAACGTGTTGCTTAAGGCCTGTTATGTTATTAAAAAGAGTGCTTTTACCTACGTTAGGACTACCCGCTAACGCAACAACGTATTCCTGCTTACTCATTATAACACCTCTACAAATACCCTATTCGCGTGTCCCCATCCCAGAGCAAAGCGCGCTCCGTTAACCTCTATAACTAATGGACCGGGAGCTTTAGTTATGATTTTTATAATAGCACCGGGCACTATACCTATCTCAAGAAGTCTTCTACTCTGCCCTCTCCCCCTCACTCTTACCTCAACTACCTTTAGGGGTACACTTTCAGGTGCTAGCGATAAAGGTAGTATTTTTCCCAATTTTAAGTCACCTTAAGGAAAAATAGCCTAAACATCATGTATAACAGTAGTTAATTAACTCTGCTCAACTTTTTTCTATGTAATATTCATATATAAAAACCTTAATAAGCTAAATAAAACTTTTTAATTAGAATAATATTTATTTTTTATTAAAAACATTATACAAAAATAACTTAACATCACGCAGGGATCTTCCTGAACCTAACCTGATGATTAATTTATCAGGAGGAATGTATATCATTGTCTTACCCTTTATGTTAATTTTACTCACTTCGTTTTCATCTACTCTGTAAAATGTTTTCAATAAATCCAAAACATACAACTCCTTTTCAGGCTTTATAATCACCATATACGAGCCGCTTGACTCACATATCGTTACTATTGACTCAACGAGATCTTGTACAAAACTCTCAACCCTGTCTTTCATGATTACTTATCAATTCTCTCATGAGATAAATAAAGTTTAATAGCAAGAATGAGAAGGGCTTTTCATATGACTAAAAGACTTTACTATGAAGATCAATATCTTAAAGAGTTTAAATCTAAGGTCGTAAACTTCAATGTAGATTTCTTAGTTATCGAGGAAACGGCTTTTTACCCTGGAGGAGGGGGTCAGCCCTATGATAAAGGTTACATTAATGGGGAAGGATGGAGTTTTAAAGTTGAGGGGGTCTTTGAGAAAGACGACGAAATAGTTCATAAAGGTGTGTTGGAGGGTAGAGAACCTAATCCTGGGGATCCTGTAAGAGGCGTGATAGATTGGGAGAGAAGATATAGACTAATGCGTATGCATACAGCGGCTCATATACTTGGTTATGCTGTCAAGAAACTCTATGGATTAGAGGTAGGTTATCACGGAGGCATGCTGAGTATAAATGAGAGCCACCAAGACTTTACTGCTAGGATACCTAGGGACGATCTACCTAAACTTGAAGATGTAGTAAGGACAGTTATTAAGAATAATCTGAAGGTTAAAGCTTTCTGGTTACTCAGGGAAGAGGCTAAAAGATACATAGAACCTTTTGGAGAACATCTGACAGAGCTTCATGAAGGAATAAAGACATTTAGGATCGTTGAAATAGAGGGAATATACGCTGTTCCCTGCGGAGGAACACATGTCTCCTCCACAGGTGAGGTAGGTGAAATTAAATTACTCAAGAGAGAAAGTAAAGGTAAAGGAATAACGAGAATAAGATATACAATTATTTAGCTAAAATCCTCTTTAATAACGGTATTTCCTGTATTTTTCTCTCATCAAGTAAATCTCTTATAAGTCCTTTTGGCTTCTCTTTTATAGGCTCTTTTACCTCTATAATTTTAGTAGGTGTAAAGATGTAGTCTAAAGGTACATCATGAGGCTCTAAGGGTAGCTCGTTAACTATTTGAAGGTCGTGGACGGTTGTTACTACAGGCGTTCTCTCATCTATGACCTTTAACTCCCTTAGTATAGCGTATTCAAGATCACTATAGCCACCTCCCTTACCCAATCTAGCTCCCTTAACTGTTACGGCTACAGAACCTGTTACCTTCAAATCCACCTTAATATCTAAATAATCAAGCCTCCTACCATACCTGAAAGCTCCTCTTATAGTAGAAGCCTCTCTCTCCTTTCCCCTTGGGATAAAATCGGGTGTTAAAACTAGAAAACCCTCTCTGAGCCTTGGAGTAGCCATTACTAATGTCTTTCCTGATCTAAGAACGTACTCTCTCACCGTTCTTTGAGGAGAGTCGGGACATACAAACACTACCCTTGCTCTCTTGAATACATAATGAGCTATAAGCTTCATGGCAGCCTTCTCACTGTCCTTAAAGTTAGGTATTCTACCCTTAACTGGTTTAGGAAAACGAGCAACGTCCTTTCTCTCGAGTAACTTCCACATTCTCTCTCTGATTCTCTGTTTTTCTTCCTTAATATTGTCTTCTAAGGGCATTAATCTCCTCTCAATTTAGTTAATACAAAAGCTTCTTTAACCTCTAACTAATATAACTTACAAGGGTGATCGGATGAGCGTTAGGAAGAGAAAGAAGCGGGAGAAGGAGAAGAAAGCAGCCCCTATGTCAGCTGCAGGACTCATGACATTCTATGAGGAAGAAATAGGCGGTGTAAAAGTAAGGCCTGAGATAGTTATTTTAACTACATTAGCACTTATAGGGGCTGTGTTATTAGCCCATCTAGGACTTTTCGGATAGCCGATTTTTTACCCCCTCTCTAATTCCACATATTACCTCCCTAACAGCTCTGTATACGTCGTTAGCTTTTTCGACAAGCGTACCTGTAACCACTATATCAGCTCCTGCGGTCACTACTTTTCTAGCAATCTCTCTATCTTTGATTCCTCCTCCCACTATTAACGGTATGCTAACATTACGCTTTACCACATTAATAATCTCAGGGGGTATTGGGCGAGCCCCTGAGCCACCTTCTAGGTAAAGAAAACTAAAGCCGAAGAACTCTGCCGCTAGTGAGTAAGCTACCACTATCTCAGGTTTATTTAAAGGTATAGGTTCTGTCTGACTAATGTATGACACCGTCCCTCCCTCACCTAAAATTAAATATGCTAAAGAAAGTGCCTCTATTCCATACCTCTTTACTACGGGAGCTCCCTGAGCCTGACCCCCTATTATAAAGAAGGGGTTTCTGGAGTTAAGAACGGAAAGAAACCATACGGCGTCTGCATACTTACTTACCCCTGAGGGATTACCGGGAAATAGTATAATGGGTATATCTATGGATTTCTTAATACTAAGTACTACCTCATCTACCATTCTCTCGGAAACACCTATGCTACCACCTACCATTATTGCTGATGAGCCAGCTTTAGCAGCCTCCCTACATATATCTCCAGCTTCATCGGCGCCTGTTTTTGCGGGATCTATTAAGGTCATATGAAGGGCTTTCTCTAATCTAAGCTTTTCCGACAGATATTTCTTCACTTTCGACAGAAGAGCCACCCATAATCTCTTCTTCGAACTTGTCTACGAATTTACTGTAATAGTCAACTGGATGGAGATAGGGGTTTTGTTCAAACTCATATGAGAGTCCACATTTAGAGCACATCACCTTTACCGTACCTATTTCCTTATTTACAGAGACACTAACGGTTTCCTCTCCGCATTTAGGGCATTGAAATATCTCGGGTAGTCTTCTTCTAGGTCTAGGTCTTATCCTCCTTCCTCTTCTTCTCCTCCCCAAAGTACCACCAACGAGCTACACTATATACTTTAACCTTGTAACTTAATACTTAGATGATAATATTTATCTCATTCCTCCTTACACCCACTGTCTAGGATATCTCCAGTCAGAACCCAAGTCCCTATATCCTATATGAAATACCTCAGGTGGTAACCTTTTATGCTGCGTTCTTTTCACTCTATCTAAAATACTCCTGACAATGTTCTCTGAAATGCCTATTTTTCTCGCTATCTCTTTCTCAGGAAGCCACTCCTCAAACCTATAATATAATATAGGATCTATTATGTCATACCCTACTCCTAACTCTCCCTCTGCGGTTTGACCCGGCCATAGCCTAGGAGATGAAGGCTTTTTAACTATTCTCTCAGGAACACCTAAATAACTGGCTATTTGCCTCACATGCGTCTTATACAATCCGCCTATAGGAAGGATATCTACTCCTCCATCACCATATTTAGTATAATATCCTATTAACAGCTCGCTTTTATCTCCTGTACCTACGACTAACCCATTATGCCTGTAAGCTCTCTGATGCAAAATGATCATTCTAATTCTTGCCATCATGTTCCCACGCTCGATCTTGGTTAAATTACCCAATGCTTCCTCAAAGCTCTTAGTTATTTTCTCAATACTGATTATTTCCCAATGTTCCTTAGGCAACCTAAGTCTTTCAATAACTTCTAGTGCATCCTCAATATCCTCGTTTGGTGTCGCATCAGATGGAAGTATGTAACAATACACCCTTTCAGGTCCTAAAGCCCTTACAGTCAAGAAAGCTGTGACAGCAGAATCGACACCACCGCTCACCCCAATTATTCCAGCTTTTTTCCTCGCAAAATCCAGAATGTACCAATTTAATCTTCTAGTTATGTAATCAACTACTCTCTCACAATTTACTGGAGGTAAACTCATGGCAGCTCACTTAAATACCTATGTAAGTCAATAGCATGATCCTTAAATGAGCTAAACCTTCTAGCTCTTCTGAGGGTGTGAAGATTTATCTCTGCTATAAGGAGATTTTCCTCCATTTTTTTAGCCCTTACTAAGATCTCTCCAGTAGGCGAGATCACCATGGACCCTCCCCAGAAGTATTCTTCGTCCTCAACGCCTACCCTATTAACATATGCTATAAAGACTGTATTCTCAACAGCACGTGTAATGTTCATTGATTCCCATAGTTTTTCTATGAACGTGTCATCCTTACCATAGAGTCCTCTTAAAGGTGAGGAAGAACATATGAAAACTAAGTCAGCTCCTATTCTAGAAAGAAACTCTATCGGCTCAGGATGCCAGGCATCTTCGCATATAACAGCGCTGAATTTAAGCCCCTTATGATTAAAAAGTTTTAGATCCCTAGCGTAACCCCGAGTAAAGTACCTACTTTCCTCAAACAGACCATAGTTAGGTAAGTAAACCTTAGGTATGAAACCCTTAAGAGCACCATTCTGAACTATCGCTAAAGAGTTCCTGTAAATTCCAAGTCTTGTCTCTTCAACAAGACCCACTATGACACATATGCCTTTCGACGCCTTTTTTACCTCATCTAAGGCCTCTAAGCATTTATCAGAAACCTCATACGCCAGGTCTCTCAGCAGATACCCTGTTAACGAAAGTTCCGGAAATGCCAGTACATCAACTTCATGAGCCTTAGCCCTATCAATGTATTCCAAGTGTTTGTTAAGATTATCCTCTACATTACCCAGAAGAGAATGTATCTGAGCTAGCCCAACTTTGTATCTATTCATGGTTTAAAATGTAATAAAGGAGAATTTAATTTAATGCATCTAGCTTATAGAAATATTTTCTAAATAGTAAAATATATTAATACGTATTATTTTCTATTTACCGGTGTCAAAATGCTGGAAGTAGGCAAGCCCGCACCGGAGTTCAGAGCCAAAGCATACTTCTCTGCTTCAAAAGAGATTAGAACCATTAGTCTCTCTGATTACCGCGGTAAATGGGTAATATTAACGTTTCATCCAGCTGATTTTACGTTTGTCTGTGCAACTGATATCGAGGGACTAGCAAAATACTATGAGAAGTTTAAGGAGAATAACGCAGAAGTATTAGCTATAAGCACGGATAGCATATTTTCCCATAAAGTATGGGCTGAAACAAGCCCTAGGCTCAAAAAGTCCAACATACCTTTGGTCGAAGATATTAAGAAGGAGATAAGCAGAGCCTATGGATTTCTAGACGAGACTACTGGAATAACCAGGAGAGGAACGGTTATTATTAACCCTGAAGGAAAGGTAGAGTACATAAGCGTCCACAATGATAGATTAGGTAAGGATGTAGAGCATATATACAACTCTTTCATAGGACTTAAGTACCTGTATGAGCATCCTCCCACCCTAGAGGGGTTTGACATAATACCCGCAGGTTGGAGACCAGGAGAACCCACACTTAAAGTAAAGTTACCTGATGATATAGGAAAATTCTAAAATTTATTTTTTGAAAATTAATTCT
>CAZKLN010000040.1:0-10713 GCA_964553765.1 uncultured Thermofilaceae archaeon | reverse complement strand
AAAGAAATCATTAAAGCTAATAATATCCGATCCTACAGCTTACATACAAGCCTCCGGCAGAACCTCTAGATTATATGCAGGCGGTGTATCCAAGGGTCTTTCAGTAGTTCTTGTTGATAGTAAAAAGGCTTTTAATCACCTTAGAAAGGAACTTACAAAAAGATATTTAGAAATCGAGTTCAAAGATCTAAATGAATTAAATATTAACGAACTTAATGAAGAGTTAACTAAAGAAAGAAAAATTATAAGGAATATTATTGAGGGAAAGATAAGACCAGGATTTTTAAATAAAGTCAAAGTTTCCTTATTCGTAGTCGAATCACCTAACAAAGCTAGAACCATCGCGTGGTTCTTTGGTAAGCCTTCTATCAGAAAGATAGAGAATCTAAAGGTATATGAGGTTCATACAGGTGATAATGTTCTTTTAATAACATCTACAGGAGGACATCTTTTCGATTTAGTTACAGATAGAGGTATTTATGGTATAGAGATCTCTGAAGACAATGAAGTAATACCTGTTTACTCTACAGTCAAAAAGTGTCTTAGATGCGGTGAAAGCTTTACAGATGATGTAAATAGCTGTCCTAGATGCGGTAACTCTAATGTAAGAGATAGCATGACTATTGTTAATTCTCTTAGAAAACTTGCTTTAGAAGTAGATAGAGTCATAATAGCTACAGATCCTGATTCTGAAGGAGAAAAAATAGCATGGGATGTTTACTTAGTTTTAAAGCCCTATATAAACGATATAGTAAGGGCTGAGTTTCATGAAGTTACCCCACGAGCAGTCTTAAATGCGATAAGAAAGCCGAGGCTTATAGATGAGAATCTGGTTGAGTCGCAAATTCTCAGGAGAATCGAGGACAGATGGGTTGGTTTTGGCTTAAGTAATATAGTTCAACGTAAATTTAGCTTAAAGACTTTATCGGCGGGGAGAGTTCAAACTCCAGTGTTAGGTTGGATTATAAAAAAATACGATAACTATGTAAATAAAAAAAGGTATTTAATAATATTAGTGCTTGAGAACGGAATTAAAATAGTAAAAGAAATTAGTGTTGAAAATGGACACCAAGCTAGAAAGCTTATAAATAAATTAAAAAATACATATGTAAAAATAAAGATTATTAAAAAAGGGGTAAGAGAGGTTCAACCGTGGCCTCCTTACACTACAGATTCTATGTTAAAAGATGCAGCTAACATACTCGGATTAAGCGCTAATGAGACTATGGCTATAGCACAGGATTTATTTGAAAACGGTCTTATAACCTATCACAGAACTGATAGTACAAGAGTTTCTCCTTTAGGAATATCCATAGCAAGAAAATATATTATGGAACACTTTGGCAAAGAATATTATCAAGGAAGAAGTTGGTCTCAAGGCAGTGAAGGAGCACATGAGTGTATACGACCAACTAGGCCAGTAAATGTGGAAGAGTTAGCGAGTCTCACTCTTTCTGGAATAGTAAATTTACCTTTAAAATTGTCAAGGAGGCACCTAGCATTATATAATCTGATTTTTAAGAGGTTCATAGCTAGTCAGATGAAAGCTGCCTTTATTGAAAGAGCCAGAATATCCTTTTCTGCAGGTAATTTGAGTGGGGAGTTAGAGGTCAATGTGAGAGTGTTAAAACAGGGATTTACTAGGCTAATACCTCTTAGGGTAGCAGAGATAAGAGAGGGGGAAGTGAGGATTACAGAGGCGAGCTATAGGAAAGGCTCTAAAGAAAAGCTATTTACACAAGGAGATTTGATAGCTTATATGAGAGAGAGGGGTTTAGGCAGACCCTCTACTTACGCTAAGATAATTGAGACACTTACTAAGAGACGGTATGTGCTCTGTGTCACTAAAAGGAAGGTATTAGTACCTCTAAGAACCGGAAGAGAGGTGTACACTTACTTGGCAACAAATTATCCAAATTTGGTTTCAGAGGAGAAAACTAAGAAATTATTGGAGGCTATGGATCTTGTGAGTCAAGGAAAGGTCAACTATAGAGACGTATTATCTGAGATTTATAAGGAACTTTCTACTCTTAAGGTAATAAGTAATAATTAAATTACTTTACATGTGTTTATAACATACTATTCTAATTATGTCGCTTGCATCCTCTAAGTCATCTGCTATCATCTCTAAAAGATCTACTGCGTCTCTCAAATCTATCGCCGTGAGTATGTCCATTCTTTCCTCCTCAATCTGAGATCTGATAAGCTCCATAATTCTTCTTCTAACAACGTCAACTTTTGTCTCCGATTTTTCAACATTATCTGAAAGTATAAGAGCGTATGTGGGTGAGGTTCTTATAGCTTTAAGATTTTCTATAAATCTATCAGCGGTTTCCATGAGCAAACTATGCATCTCAAGAAGCTCCTTTTGAAGGTCCTCCTCTATCTTCCCCCTTAGCCTCATAAGCCTCTCGTTACTTTCGAGTAACGCACCAGCCATCCTATCTATGGTCTCTACAAGCCTTTCAAAGTCCATTCTATCACCTATAGGAAGCGTTGAAGACCATATCTTCCCCATGACCTCTCTTTTAAGAACGTCAGCCTCTCTTTCAAGGTCTTTTATTCGCGAGTTAGCTCTCTCAGCTCCCTTAAGGTCATTATTAAAAATGCTTTTAAGAACGTCTCTCTGTATCTCTAGGCACTCTCTGATTTTAGTCATATGATTAACAACGAGCTCAAAGAAAGGCCAACTAGGTCTTGTTTCCCTAATAACCGTCAAAGCGGCCATGGAACCCATAAACATTACTGCTGCTGTTAAGTAAAACGTCGCACTAACACTTAGATATTCGGTTAGCAGGCCTAATAATATAGCGCCTGTAAAATATCCCGAGTCCCTGAACCCTCTATAAAGTCCAAGAGCTGTAGCCTTTATATCTAAGGGAGCTAAATCAGCAGTCATAGCAGGAAGTACGGGATAGTACATTCCATATCCTAATCCTGCAAGAATAGCTACTAAAACCGCTAACCCTGGATTTTGAACATAAAGAAACAATATTAAGGTAAGGCCACTTAAAGCTAACCCAACTGTAGCTAGCGGTTTTCTACCTATTCTATCGGAAATTCCGCCTATGAACGGCATGGTAAAAGCCCAGGAGAAAATAAAGGCTCCTTCCACCGCACCAATATCCGTCAGTCTATAACCTATATTAATGAGGTATAGAGGTAATAACGCCCATACTAGTGCATCCGCTAATTTGGATAGATGGGCAACTATGTAGGTAGCTGAGAGGCTTGGATAGCTAAATATTCTTTTAATATTTTTCTGAATATTTAGCTCAGCCTCGTATCTCTTCTCCTCTTTTATGAGAGGCTTGGTTTCCTTAATAAGGAAAACCGCGAAAAAGAATGAAACAAGAGCTGCAATAAGAGAGTAACGAAAGGCGTGTATCGCCGAGCTCTGAGCCCAAATGGACCCTGCTATCACAGCTCCTATGCCATACCCTCCATATGCGAATCCCTCCATAAATCCGAATGATCTAGCAGCCTCCTCAGCTCCCAATACATCGGATATCGAGGCCATAGCCGCTGTGAAAACCAAGCCTTCACCAGCTCCTATAAGTAAATTACCTAGTAGTAAGGCTTCAAATCTCTCCAGTTTTAATATAACTATTACTCCTATGAGATAAGCTAACGAGCCCAGTACCATAGCTATTTTCCTTCCAAGCCTATCGGATACAAAACCTCCTGTAAGTCCCATGACTCCTTTAAAGATGCCGAAAAAAGCTAGTGGAAGAAACGCTAGACCTAGATACCTTGTTAATGACGATGAGTAAGAGGAAAGCACAGTTCTTTGCACACCGGTGGCTGAGCCTACTATTGTTTCAAATAAGAGTATCGCTACCACTAGGTTAATCTTGGTTTTGCTCATCTCCCATCTACCTACTATCTATAAGGACTTCGTAGCAATATTCCAGTATTTAAATCTATTGGCAATAAATTAATAAAAACTTTCTAAAACCTAAAGTTAGGTTGAAAGGAATAATAGTATATACCATAGGTCATAGTAATAGAGAACTCGATGAATTTATCAAGTTGATTAAACACTATAAAATAGATAGCCTAATAGATGTAAGAAGGTTCCCCTCATCCAAAATAGTTCCTCACTTCAACAGGCAATTTCTTGAAAATAAGTTAAAGGAAAATAGCGTAAGATATCTATGGTTAGGTGACCAATTAGGAGGTTTTAGAAAACCTAGTTATGTTTCATATATGGAAACAGAGAGTTGGAAGGAAGGATATAAAAGACTAAAATCTATCATAGAAAATTCTACACCGGTTATAATGTGTAAAGAAAAACTATGGTTTAAGTGTCATAGAAGGTTTATAGCTAATGAGCTAGTAAAGGAGGGATACATTGTGATACATATAATAGATAAAAATAAAATTTACAAACATAAACTACAATTAAATCTGTAATATCACCAAGACAAAAGATTAATTCATTGCAATTAAATTCAAAAAATAGGGCTATGAAGAACCATTGCAGCGCTTAGCTGTGAAGAAAAGGTTTCCGGCCTGAGCCCTTACTTCTTTAACAGGTTAATTACCTTAGGTAGCAGTTCCCATCCATGCTCTATAATTCCCAGTGATCCCTTACTGCAATTACTTTCACTTAGTTTAGATATCCCATCTCCATTTCTTCCAGGCACATAAAGTAAGACAGGTACAGGATCATCTGTATGAGTCCTAGCTGAATAAGGCGTGGCATGATCAGAGGTAACGAGTATAGCTGTGTTATTTAAATCAACTTCATTTAACAGGGGAGTAACGAAATACTCATCGATATCTTCAAGAGATTTAACCTTGCCTTTGAAATCTCCATCATGACCGGGTTCGTCAGGGCCTTTAAGATGGACATACACTGCGTCAACTCTTTTGAGAAGATCAAGCGTGTGTTTAAGTCTTATGGTGTAGTCGCTTCTCTTATCGGGTGTCGGAGGCGGCACTTTCTCTATCTCCATACCAAGTAACCTAGCTATTCCTATTTCTACGGGCATTTCGACTATAGCTCCAAATTCGATGCCGAACTTCCTGCTTATAGGCTCTACATGAGGTAGTTCTCCTCCAGCATCTCTGAGAAGTATCGTATTAGCTTTTAGATATCCCTTAGAAGCTCTTTTAAGATTAACAGGGTGAGTATCCAGTATCTTAATAGCCTTCTCAGTAAATATGTTTACTAGCTCAGCTGTTCGCTTAGCTTCTTCTGTGTCATCAAGAGGTCTACATCTAACAAGCCTGGGTTCAAATCCGGGTCTTGCAACTGATATTTTCCCCTTCCTCGTATAGGCAGGATCAGTATTATCTACATTGTCAGAGAGCTTAAGCGAGCTGCTTCCTATGACAACAACTGCCCTATGACCTATAGTAGCTACCACCTTCGCATAACCTTCATATTTACCTAGGTCCATGTCATTAAGCGCCTTAGCTAGCTCCCTAGCCTCATCTGACTTAAGATTTCTTCCCACTCTCCTATCCACTATATTACCAGTGGAGATATCAAGAGTGGCAAAGTTCGCTCTGAAGGCCACCTCATAACCTTCCTTAATTCTTATACCTGCTCCCAAAGCTTCTAAAGGACCTCTACCTGTATAATACTTATGAGGATCATAACTTAGAATAGAGAGCACAGCAGCATCGCTTTCTGGAGCGACACCACGAGATATGGTGTACATGAGGCCACAGAGAGAGAGGGAAGCTATCTTATCTAAACCAGGAGTATTAGCTGCCTCATAGCTAGTTACTTTATCATTCAGTGAATCAGCGGCACCGTCTATAACCAGATATAATAATTTCATTGATTAAACACCCTTCCTTGAATAACTCGAGGCTTTTTATTTTCACCGATCCACTACTCACTATTATTATAAATAAATTATAAATAATTTTTCAAAATAAATAAAATAAATAAAAATTTAAAAAATATTTTTTATCCTAAGATGTTAGTAATCCAGTTACTATCTTCCTAGCTTCTAGAGCTGTTAACCTGGCTTCAGCTAATTTACCTGCGTCAAATAGCGATATAGCCTCGTTTAACTTAGCCGCAGCTTCACTAACATCAAGTCCTCTGTTTTTAGCAGCCTCTATCTCTCCTTCTACCTCCTCTATAAGTGTCCACGTGGATTTTAACTCATCAAGTTTCCTGTATATCTCTTTTTCAAAGTAATCATTGACCAGATCCCATCTCTCAGCAGCTAATGTTACATTATAGGGCAGAACTTCTACACCAGTTATCTCATAAAAGTTATCTACACCTATAGCAGCCTTCGCGTACTTAGCCATCGGTATCTCATCTTCATATTTAGAGTAATAGAAGTCTTTCATAGCGGGGAAGTATCCTCCCTCCAAGACGTATTTCTGACCTTCCTCTGAAAGTATCCAGTCCATGAACACTTTAGCGACGTTAGGATGAGGCGCGTTCTTTAACAAGGCAACTCCTTCAGCAACCAATAAGGTTACTTCAGGTACTATTGACTTAATAGGATATCCGTCTGCCTGCGCCATCATAGCGTTCATTTGAGGCTGAGCTACGCCTATAACGGCTTCTCCACGCTCCACTATTAGCAACGTGTCCGTACTTCCAGTGGAGAATCTAGCTAAGTTAACCGCTAATCTTCTAAAATACGCCCATGTAGCGTTCCAGCCACGAGTCTGTAGTAGTATTTCAACGGTCTCGTGCATTGTTCCTGAAGCATATGGTAACGTATGGACTATGACTCCTCTGTACTCCTTCTTAAGAAGATCATTCCATGTTTTAGGAACAGGTAGCCTAAGCTTCTTAAGTAGCTTAGCATTGTATATGTTAGTTACAAACCATAAGGAGAACGCGTACCAGTAACCTTCTGGATCCTTTATGTATGTTCCCCAGGCTTCAAGAGGTAAGTTATCTGCCGTCTTAGGAACGTATCTCTCTAGTAAACCTTCTTTCTTGAGAACCTCGTAAGCGGGTGGGCCTCCTCCAAAGAACACGTCAGCATCGGGCTTCCCTCCCCATGCTCTAACCTTGTCTACACATACAGGCCAACCACCAGGTTTTAGATACGTAACTTCTATATCCCTTCCATAAGTTCTCTTAAAATACTCTTTGAACCCTCTAATAACGGCTTCTGCCTCTTGAGTATAAACAGGCCCTATTAAAATGAGCTTGTCTTCAAGCTCCTCAGCTGCAAATGACGTTAAAGAAGCTATAATTGAAGTCACTAGAACTGCTAGAATTCCTATAACGAGAAAAGTACCTCTCTTCATACGAATTTTATTTTAACGAATAAGATATATAAGCCTTATTGTTTATCTTTATCTACCATTCAATTAATAAAAATAAGATCTATCTGGTGATAAAGTGAGATACTGGAGTAGAGGAGATACCCTATTACTCATAACGTTATATGTGTTTGTAATACTCTTTATTATATATCCCATAGGAATAGTTTTCCTAGAAAGTCTTAAAGTACCAAACACAAACAAATTAGGGTTAGATAATTATGTAAACTTCTTTTCTGATCCATATTATTTTAAGTGTTTTAGAAATAGTGTAATTTTAGGCATACTTACCATAATCTCTACAACAATAATAGGTTTTCCACTCGCATATATCTTGGCTAGGTATAGAATAAGAGGAAAAACAATTTTTACGGCTTTAACCTTACTTCCGATACTTTTACCACCTTATGTGGGGGCGTTTGCCTTCATAATATTCTTTGGAAAGTATGGGACTCTTAACCTTTTATTAGAGGAATGGGGATTAATCAGTGAACCCATTAATTTCATATACGGTCTTCACGGTATAGTGTTAGTAGAAACAATACATCTTCTACCTTTTATTGTACTAAACGTCACAGCAGGCATAACTCAGATTGACCCCTCATTCGAGGAAGCGGCTGAGGTAGTAGGAGCATCAGGATTATGGAGAGCACTTACTGTAACCATACCTTTAGTGGTTCCAAATTATATGGCTGGAGCGTTCTTAGTATTCATCTTTACGATGGCTGACTGGTTAACCCCACTTATCCTCGGTCAGACAGACTTCTTAGCTACCATAGCTTACATTAACATAGCCTACCATTTCACAGATGTACAACGTAAGTACATGGGTATAATAGCAACAGTGCTTGCTGCTTCAACATGTATAGCAGCTCTGTTAGTAGCGAGAAAATATGTGGAAATGAAAAGCTATGCCGCATTATCTAAGGGAACAACATATGAAGGACGGGTAATTCCAATAGGTGGAATAAAGAAAATAATAGCATATCTATACTGTATATTTATCTCCGCATTAGTATTGATATCTCCTTTCGTGATAACCATAGCGGCTTTCTCTAGAAGATGGATCTTGACACCTTTTCCAGAATACTGGACTTTCGAGAACATACGCATGCTTTTCATAGAACTTCCAATGTATATAAGAAACACATTTGTTTTCAGTGGAATCGCTCTTCTTATGGGAGTGGTAGTTGGGCTAGGAGTAGCATATATAGTTGCAAGGTCGAACATGCCCGGGCGCGATCTACTTGACAGCCTGTTCACTATGATACTTGCTATACCCGGTATAGTTGTAGGGGTAGGATACTTAATAGGTTACGGCTCAGAAATACCGCTTTTAGGTTTTAGTTTAGCGAGGTCATGGATAGTTATGCCGTTAGCTTTAGCAGTAAGACGATTACCTTACTTCATAAGATCTGCATATGCCTCATTTCTCCAACTTGATAAGACACTTGAGGAGGCTGCAGAGGTCAGTGGATCATCGAAATTAAGAGTCTTCTTTACGATCTCCTTACCTCTTATAATGAGAGGAGTTTTCGCAGGAATGGTAATGTTTTTCATAATGGCTATGCAAGAAATATCTTCAACTATATTCCTTTATAAGCCAGGTTGGGAAACTATGCCTATAGGTATCTTTTTGCAATGGCATAGAGGGACAGAATTTGGCGTGCCTGCAGCATTAGCCTTCTTGATGATAATAATAACATTTTCACTATTAATGATTATAAGTAAGCTGGGACAGAGAGTATTAGGAGGAGCTTTCTCGGCTGCATAAGGTGAGATAAATGACCTTTATACAGATCAGAAACCTCGTAAAGAAATTTGGGGAGGTAATAGCTGTAGATCACATAGATTTAGATGTCAAGAAGGGGGAACTTATAACCTTATTAGGTCCTAGTGGTTGTGGAAAAACTACCACGCTTAGATGCATAGCAGGATTAGAGATACCTGATGGCGGGGAAATAACCATCGAGGGTAAAGTCGTTACATCTGCTGAAAAGGGAATATTCATACCTCCTCATAAAAGAGGTATAGGAATGGTGTTTCAGAACTATGCAGTTTGGCCACATATGAGAGTATATGATAATATTGCTTATGGATTAAAATTAATGAAACTTCCTAAAAGTGAAATAAAGAGTAGAGTCAAGGAAGTACTGGAACTAGTAGGATTAGAGGGTTTGGAAAGAAGATATCCCACACAACTAAGTGGTGGACAACAACAGAGAGTTGCACTAGCACGCGCATTGGTAACTCAGCCAAGAGTATTATTGTTAGATGAGCCACTTAGCAATCTAGATGCTAAGCTACGTGAAAGAATGAGGTTTGAGATACGAGGATTAGTAAAAAAAGTGAAGATAACTACTGTGTATGTAACTCATGATCAAGCCGAAGCTATGGTAATTAGTGATCGTATAGTTATAATGAATAGAGGGAAGATAATGCAGATAGGAAAACCGGAGGAAATATACATGCATCCTGCCAACAGGTTTGTAGCAGATTTCATAGGTATTTCTAACTTCATACCTGGTAAGATAGAGGCCTTGCTTGAGAACTTCACAGGAGTTTTCTCGACGGATTTTGGTGAGAAAATAATCTGTAAAATTTCACCAAGGTTAAAGACAGGAGATAGAGCATTTATCCTAGTTAGACCTGAAGATATATTAATGTATAAGTCTAATCCACCTTCTGAGAACTCATTTAAGGCAAAAATTAAACATAGGGTATACTTAGGTAATGTAACCTATTACTGGGTTATTGTTGATAGTAATGAGCTAAGGATTCAAGCGCCTCCGGAAACATATCATAAAGAGGGGGAAGAAGTATTTATCTATATAAAACCTGATAAATGCTTAGCATTACCTGAATAAAATTTATAATAAATTAATAAAGAGAAAAATATAAAAGTTTTTAAATTCAGAATAGAAATATATTTTAATACCTCAATAATATTTTTAATATTAAAGAGGTTATGGAATGAGAGTTTTAATATTTAGAGGTATTGTTTCTTCTTTAGCTATTTTGCTTTTTCTAACAATGTATATCAGCCCTATTCTAACAGTTTCGTCGAAAAGTAGCACATATCCTTTGGCTTACTGGGAATATAAAAAGCAGGGAGTTATCAAGAAACTGCCTCCCTACGCTATAGTTGACAGCGCAGATTCTCATTTAAGGGTTAAAGTTGAGAATTTAAGAAAAGACTGTAAAGTAATAGAGGTTGTTTTAATGGAAGAAGATTGGAGTGAGAAAGATGATCCTGTGAAGTTCTGGACTGAGCTATTCTCTAGTGACGATACAGTATACACACCTTGGATGGATGTTCCCTCTCAGCCTAGCGATCCCGGTGCCCACTCAGAGTGGTACGCTAACGTATTGATGCTTTGCGGGAAGAATCGCTGGAAGATAAAGATAAGGACTCATCTCATATTCGTTCCACATAATAAAGCTAATTTTCTGCTT
>CAZKLN010000039.1:5690-12130 GCA_964553765.1 uncultured Thermofilaceae archaeon | reverse complement strand
TATCTTCGTTATTACCTTTGTTCCTAGTCAATTTCCTAAAAATGCTATAATAGTTATGTTATACTTAACTTAAACCTTAACGAGTAAATAAATGTACGACTCTAGACCTCCCTCTATGACTTTAATATTTTTAATTAATTTTAAAGAGTTACTATATTCCTTTAGAATTCTTCTCATCAAGGCCCTTCTAGGGGTTATCAGACATATTCTCTTACTTCTCTTAAGTACGAATAAGGATAGGTCAAAAAGACAGCGATATATGTTTTCTAAGTCTCCTCCTATAGGCTTCTCCCTTATTCCGTAAGGAGGGTTAGTTAGCACAGCATCTACTGTTTCAGGCTCTAGCTTGTTCTTTAGGGAACACACATCCGCTACATCTAGCTCTAGCCTGATTCCTGCTAATTTGGAATTGATATAGGCACCCTGTAAGTGGCCTGGATTTATATCAAAGCCTAAGCACTTAGTATTAGAGAATCTAAGCTTACACTCGATGAGAATAGTACCACTACCACACATGGGATCAAGTATTGTAAACCCGTTCTTAACACCTGCGAGGTTTAGCATAGCATTCGCTATCACGGGGTTTAGCATGGATGGATGAATATATTTCCTGTAAAACCTCCTATGAAGACTGGCGAAACCCGTTAAATCTATGCCTATATAAACTATGTTATCCCTACATATAGCCCGTATGATTAAGTCGGGATCATCAAGAGATATTAGATCAAGAGACTGGCCAACGAGATTAGCTATTTCAAGTGATGTAAGGCTACAGTTTAATTCCTCAGCTCTTACTGCAGAAAAATTCTTAACAGTTAGAAATGTTTTAAGTAAATTTCTTAGATGCTCCTTGATGTGCTTGATCTCTATAATATTAAGTTTCTTAACCAGTAATATGACTCTTTCGATGGTGTATACCTCTCTTATAATTTTCTTACATTGAGTAATTACCTTATCTAAAGTTCCTTCTAACTCAAAAAATATCTTTCCACTTAGCCTGGTATAGGATACTTTTTGTAAATCTATGGTATTCTTCAATTCTTCAGCTACAACATCTTCTAATCCTCTTACGGTAGTAACCATTACTTTCATAAGTTTAACATCGCGGAGGTTTTCATTACCTATAATGAGTATTTTACCTATTTGATACTTACCTAGGTAATGTCTCTATTAGATTTAAAACGTATATTCGGGTAATTAACGAGAAAGAATCAGTTCATGAATGGATCTTCACAGATCCGCACTCGGCAAATTCATCATTTATACTATACTATGATGTACATCTCTATAAACTCTCTGCTATCTCAAGCACTTTAGGTTTCTTTCCCAGGAACTCTGCTGCGGTGATCACTCTCTTGCCGTGCTTCTCAGCTGTATCCCATACATTCCTTGTTCTCTCCTTAAACCTAGCTTCCCTGGGAAGATGGTGGTCGTATATTATTAGCTTAGTTGTAGTTTCTTTAATTATTCTTACAGCGTTTTTTATGGCTCTATTTAAGTTTGTTCTATTAAGCATGTAGCCCAGCATGTACGTCATCGGCCCATCAAGTATCAGTATGTCAGGGTTCTCCCTAATTATTAGCTCTGCGTAATCCTCTATTATGGGGCCATTAACGTCGCTTGTATGTATAAGCTTAACACCATTAAACTCTATTATTGTCATGAACACCCATCCTACTCTCGAGAACTCAACACCATGGAAAAGCGGGTTAGTAAACCTAAGTCTAGTCCTACCTAGTTTAAGTTCTTTCCCTTCAGGGAAAAGAATCTTCACCTTTCCGAAGTTCAACTCAGGTATTTGAGGCCATTTATTCCACTTCTCAATTCTCTGCCTAAACCATTCCTTACCCCTTTCGAGCACTTCTCTTCTCCTTTCCTTATAGTCTCCTACATCCAGCTTCATAGCTAGAGGGAGGGAGTTGAGAGGATCCTCGTATATTCTCTTCCTTGGAGGTCTTAGAACCTCTGTAAGCCTCACGTTACCAAAAGCCTCACATATCTTAGAGTAAAAGCTCTCGGCTCTTGCTCTTTGAGAGTCATTTATATAGTGATTTGGATTCTTAGCTAGTATTAGTTTATTACTGTAGACATCCATTTCATTAGGAAAGAAATGATCGTGGTGATAATGAGAGATAACTATTACATCGGCTTTCTTGCATGCCTCTCTTATAGCTTTCCTACCCTCGGAGGCCCAAGCAAGCTTTTGGGAAGTAGGTGCCGGGAAACTGGGCTGCATAATAGCTATTCCCGGATCTATAAGCACGGTTACGTCACATGTCCTCACTAATGTACATGAGCTCTTAGCGCCCAAAGAGTCGAACCATATCGGTTTAAACTCTATATTCATTGTCTAATTCCTTCTACTTAAAGTCAGAAACGTTGTGGCTAATGCTAACAGAAGGGAGCCATCATCCCCTATAGCTACTGCAGCCCATAGGGGAATAATTTTTATAGCGCTGAGAAGTATCACCATGGCTTTAGAGATAAGAACCAACATTATACCTCGAATAATCCCTCTATACACTTTTCTTGAAAGTTTGAAAAAGGAGACCACTTCACTCACATTATTAGTTACTATAGCCACGTCAGCAGCCTCGGCCACAGCCTGTAAAGAGCCAATAGCTATTCCGATATCAGCTACTGCTAAGGCTGGTGCATCGTTTATACCATCACCTACTACAGTGATCCTTGCTTCTTCTTTTAAGCTTTTTAATGACCGCATCTCCTTCCCTCCCATCGTTTAATATTTATGATTCTCATTAAAACAGCTTACCTAATCTTATTAACATTCTTGTTAAATACCTCCTTAATAAAAAATAAAAATTATTAATATGATTATTTTATTTTAATAACTATGTCTGAAATAGTCAGTATATCTCTTGATCAAAGCCTTCTTAGGAAGATAGAAAACATAATGATGAAGCAAGGTTACTCAAGTAGATCCGAGCTTATACGTGATGCCGTGAGAAAGCTTATAGCTGACTATGAAATGGCGGAGTTTGAGTCGCGGCAGGTTATAACGGCTATAGTGGTTATATACGAATATAAGGAAGGATATGTAAGTAAAAGACTAACAGGTATAAGGCATGAGTTCGATGACATAATTATAGGTAGCTTACATGTTCATGTGAATAACTATTGTACTGAGCTGCTCATAGCGAGAGGAGAGGCAAAGGCTGTCTTAAGACTTATTTCTGTAATTAGAGGAATAAGAGGGCTATCCTCATTTAGATACCTTTCAGTACCGTTGGAGATCTACAATCCGAATTAATGATGTTTTATTCTCTCCTTATCCTCAACAAAGTATTGTTGGGTGCTAGAATGAGGTTAGCTTACTTGATATCGTTAATACTATCACCTCACATGTACAGCGCCTTTGTCTCATTAGTCTATTGGGAAAATATGAGGTTCTCGGGAGGACTACCCCAGCTTTTCATAATGATTCTTTCACTTTCTGTCATACCGTTCGCCTTAGTATATATTGGATATCTTAAAGGAGACGTGGACATCTATATCTCTGAAAGAGAGAAACGTACAAAGTATTATATAGGGACTATAGCTTCCTACTTAAGCGGTGTGAGTACACATCTTATTTTCGGTTTTACTGAGTACTTATTTTTGTATCTTACTTATTTAATCGTGGGAGCAACGCTTTTGATCATAAACTTCTACTGGAAAATAAGCATTCACACAGCTGGCATCTCAGGCCCTACGTTGGTATTACAGTTAGTGTCAAATAAACCCTATGTAGTTCTTCTCATACTGCTTATACCCGTGTTCTGGGCTAGGTATAGATTGAGAGCTCATACTATTTCCCAGCTTCTCGCAGGAGCCTTTATCTCCTTAATAGTTACTTATCTAGTGTATCTCCTCTGCTTATATTTACTTGTTCAATAGGAGATCTTAATAGGTGATGCTTCTTTAATATTAACGGCTATGATGAAGGAGGTGAACTGGGATCAATGAACGAGCTAATCCCTCTGAGCCATAATAAGGGAGACGTATGGAATGAAAGAGGTTAGGATTAGGAGAAAAGGCTATCTTACTGAGGAGGAGTTTAGGAAGTATCTGTTGTTAGTTAGAAGTATAGCTAACTATGATCCCAGTTCTAAGGAGTGGGTTGTGAGTAAAGATAAGCTTCTTAAACTTAGCCCTATGGAGGTTAAGCATATAGTTAATGAACTAACCAGTTATGCCCATATAGATGTCTCAGAGGTATTGTCACTACTAACTCAAGGAACCACTGTATCTACAGAGGTGTATTTAGGTTCTGACAGAGTATTAAGGTTTAAGGATTTAAGGTCAAGACAGCTTGTAACGGCGCTAGCTAAGGATAAAGTTGAAATAAAAGGTGGAAAGGTTTTCCTTAAAAGCCTTAAGTATCTCTCTGAGCTTAAAGAGTCTTTAAGAAAGCAAGGCATAAGACTGGTGTATGATCCCAGTATTCTAGAAGTAGAGGTACACAGGTCTAATGGAAAGCTCACAATAAAGCCTAAGGTTTGGGATAGAGAGATATTTGAGGACCTTAAGAAGGCCTGTACTCTTTCGTACTTTGTTGAGAGAGCCATATTGAGTCCTGAGAAGGAGTACATGGGATCTGAGCTCGTTGAAAGAAAAATAAGGGCATACAGCTTCTCTAGGGAGGAAGGAGTATTCTTAACTTATGTGGGACTATTAGAGGACGTCATAAGAACCCTTAAGAGGGATGGATTAAGGATTGTTTTGAGAATAGAGGAACGACCTAAGATACGGGTTGAGATGAGGCCTTCATTAGAGCTTATGCCTCATCAAGAGGAGGCATACAGCTTGTGGTTAAGGAGGAGAAGAGGTACTATAGCCATATTTACGAGGGGAGGTAAATCGTTCGTGGCCCTTAAGGCAATAGCTGAGTTAAGGCTTCCTACGGTGATATTCGTTCCCACGAAGGAGGTTCTTGAGACTTGGAGGGAGTACATATCTAAGTATCTGGGAGTGCCTAAGGCTGTTATAGGAGTGTTTGGAGGTGGCACACTTAAGATAAGTGACGTTACAGTTTCAATATATAACAGTGCTGTGAGGCACCTCGATAAGTTGATGGGTAGGTTCGAGTTAGCTATATTCGACGAATGTCATCATGTTCCCGCAGCCACGTTTAAAGAGGTAGCGCTCAGAATAGATGCCATTTACAGAATGGGGTTATCTGCCACACCCAAGAGAAGAGATGGTAACGAGAGACTCTTATTCAAGCTTAGTGGTGAGCTCGTTTATTCGCTTGGTTATACTGATCTCCTTAGGTTAAGGCTTGTCGCTCCCATAGAGGTATATGAGACAGTATTCGTTGAGGGTAAGGACGAGAAGTTTAAGAGGCTTGTAGAGATACTAAGCAGGTATAGTGATTCTAAGGCGATAATATACACTCAGTACCTCAAAACCGCAAGGGAGCTTTATGAGAAACTCACGATTAAGGGCTTTAGACCTGTCATCATAACTGGAGAATCAACAGCATATGAGCGCCAGGCAGCATTCAGGAGCTTCTCTGAGGGGAGGAACAGAATAATGATTACAACAACTGTTCTGGATGAGGGAATAACCGTCCCTGATGCTGAGATGGCGATAATTTACGAGGGTTCTGGGGAAGGAAGGCAGCTTATACAGAGGATAGGGAGAGTTCTAGGATACAGCCCTGGAAAGACAGCGAAGGTATTTGAGATAGTGGATATAGCAGACTCTAAGGAAAGATACGCCTATTCTAGAAGGAAGTGGGTTAGAGAGTTATACATGGTGCCTGAGTTAATGGAATACGTGAGAAGAGAGAAACGGGGAGGTGATGAGAATATTAGAAGAGGAACCTTTCAGAGAAGAATAGATACATTCTAGACTTCCTCTAACTTCTTTATGAAACATTTATACCAATCGAATTCATTGGGTGTTACCAGATGTATTTCAAAGGGTGAGAAAATACCTACTTCCTTTAAAATCTCCACGGTTATCCTTGCCCTACTAGAGAGCTTTTTTGGCACCTTCTCCGATACAATTAAGACGTCTATGTCACTAGAAAGAGTATAGTCTCCTTCCACCACTGAGCCAAAGACGTAAACGTTAACATGGCCTAACAGGTTTACAGCCTTTCTTTTTATGACCTTTACGTATTCCCTGTATTTTTCAAAGTAATTCCTTAAACACCCGTCCTCTTTCCTTCTAAGATTCATGCTGCTCCTCACTTAATAATAACTTTTTAAGCTTTTCAGCTACTTTTAGCATTTTCTCAACCTCGCTCTTTTCATACTCACCAGGCATATACCTGGCCATTATGTAGGCGTTCTCTATATTAGAGATTGTTTCTATGTGTCTCTCGTAAAAGGTTAACAGCTTATCCCTAAGCTTCTCGTTAACCTCAGAGAGTTCTCTAAGAAGTCTTTTTAGAGAGTGGGTCCTTGGGTAATAGCCTATCTTGAGGAAAA
>CAZKLN010000039.1:2354-5590 GCA_964553765.1 uncultured Thermofilaceae archaeon | reverse complement strand
AAATGCTGCAAGGTCGTAAATTCCTTCTTCATATAATCCTTTAGCATTTTTAAGAAACTTTTCAGCTCTTAATCGAAGAAACTTTATTTCGCTTTTTCTAACCAAGTATATGCACCAATTAATTAAAAATAAAAATTAGTTTTATTTTTGTTCTTTTGCCCTATATTCGACTTTAGCTTCTAGCTCTTTAATCTCTTTCTCTAGCCAATAAATACCATAAAGGTAGTGCATAAGTATTCCTATCCCCCAGCATATCAATGGATAAAAGAACCAGAGAACTTGGGGGGAATAGAGGAGATTAATTATCATTAATAATACATTAACTACTATGTAGATAACTAGATGTACTGTGAACCCTCTTTTTGCTTCTTCCTTCTTAATTTCTCTATAGGCTTTCTTGTAATCCTCTAATGAAATTTCACTCATTACGCGATCACCTAATTTATGAAATAATTATTAATAGTTCTTTTTAAATATTTTTATTTATTGAAGACACTTTATTGATTATATAACTATAAACTTTTTAGGAGTGGTATTTCTAGATTTATTAATAGGTAAGCCTTACTTATTAACGATGTCTGAGGATATTTTTAGAAAGATTGAAGGATTCATAGTCGAGAAAATAAGTAAAGCTAAGATCCCTAGCTTAGCTATAGCTGTGACTTCTAAGGATAGGCTTCTTTACTCTAATGCTTTTGGGTTTAAGAACGTGGAAGACGGTGTACCTGCATCTGTTAGGACTCTTTACGGAATAGGATCAATAACCAAGTCGTTTACGTCGTTAGCCATAATGAAGCTTCAGGAAATGGGTAAACTTGATGTTAATGATGAAGTCGAGAAATACATACCACTTAGGCTTAGACCTAAAGGTAAGCCCGTCAGAGTGTGGCATCTTATGACGCATTCCTCGGGCATTCCCGCGCTAGCGTATGCAGAAGCGTTAATACTTGGTATTACGGGACAGTCTGAC
Organism: uncultured Thermofilaceae archaeon; assembly: GCA_964553765.1. Lineage (GTDB taxonomy): Archaea > Thermoproteota > Thermoprotei > Thermofilales > Thermofilaceae > CAZKLN01. Next base: position 4,620 of record CAZKLN010000039.1, on the reverse strand, counting down.
TCTTGGATTAGCATAGCTAGACCTGAGGATGTGATAGCCTTTATGTCGGATGCTGAGGAGTGGAGTGAGGCTGAGCCAGGATCGAGGCTTTTCTATCTTAACGAGGGATATGTGTTACTAGGCTACATCATCGAGAAGGTATCAGGAATGCGATATGAGGAGTTCGTTAAAAGGCATATACTTGAGCCTTTAGGAATGAGAAGAAGTTACTTCACTAAGGAGGACGTTGAGAGGGATGGGGAACTAGCTAAACCTTATGTCGTTCCCAGCGATGGATCGCCGTTACCAAGTAAATACCCGTGGGGGATCAAGGCTGATGGGGGGTTAATAAGCAATGTGGACGACATGGCTAGATATATCAGGTTTTACTTAAATGAGGGGGAATTAGATGGCGTCAGGATTGTTGAAAAGGATACTCTCGCTGAAGTAATGAGACCTCGTGTAAAATATCCCTTTGGCATGTTCGGAGATGAGGGATATGGCTATGGATGGGTAATAACAGAGAGGTTCCATAGAGAAAGGCTTGTTCACCATGGAGGTTCCGTATTAGTCTACACCGCATGGACAGGCTTCCTGCCTGAAAGAGGGATGGGAGTCGTCCTTCTAGCTAACGGAAGCGGATATCCCATGTCTAAGCTGGGTATGTATGTACTAAGCATGTTAATGGGAAAGGACCCTTACGAGGAGATAAAGGTTTTCAGACTGGAGAAGCTGCTTGAGGGAGTGTCGGGAGTATATACGGCGTATAAAGGCACTATGAAGATGAGAGTTTACACGAGTGGTGAGATAGCGTACATTGAGAGAAAGGTTAAGCACGAGAAGATGGTGCTTCCTTTGTTCTTTGTAAGGGAGGAAAATGGCATGTATGTCTTCCAAACATACATGAACGGAAGGTTGGTGGATGTGATTTTCAGGGATGATAAGGATAAAGTAATACTGCTTTTTGAGAGATACAAGCTTGTTAAGGAAATATAGTTTTGTAAATTAATTTTTATTATACTAAGAACTTTAAAGAAATAAATATCTTTAAGAATAAAAGATAAAAGCTTTTATATCTTTGGACACACTGGAGGAGAGGTTAAGTTCGTAGCAGCCAGAGCAGACCTCATCAGACCATAAATCCTAAAATTATAGATTCCCGGATCTTCAGGAAACTTTTTTAATATTTTAACAATAATAAATTAACTATTTTAGCTAAATTCATTAAGTAATTCCTTAGGATCTATTATTACGTCTTTTAAGCCATGGAAGCTAAGAAGAGAACAAAGAGGGCATGGGTCTCTTTTTTCCAATAAAGAAGCTGCTGAAGTTTTAAGAGAGTGCATGAAAACGAAAAGGTCAGGCGAATACCTGTTTTCAAATGCTAAGAAACCTGGAAAGGTAAAACCCTTCAAACATTTGATGAAGAAATACGGGGTCACTCCCAAGGTATTAAGAGAGTGGTTTGCCTGTGAGATGGGTAGGCTTGGCGTTCCAGACAGGTATGTTGATATTTTCTGTGGTAGAGTTCCAAGGAGCATTTTGGCTAAGCACTACACAGATTTTAGCCCAGAGAGGCTGAAGGAGACCTAGGGTTTTGGAGTAGCTCTAAGGAAAGAGCTCTGCCGGCTTTTCCAAATAAGCTTGGGACAGCTTCTAACCCCTGTACCAGACGTGGTAGCGACAGTGGGCTATCGGGCGCTCGAACCTCAAGCTAATGGACACAAGCTTCCTGTCCACTCTTCCCTCGTAGGCCAGCTCCCTCTCGCTGATGTACCTGAAGTCATAGAGGTCGAGCCTACCCTTTGAGAGGGGTATGAGGAGCCACTCGAAGGCGTAGGTAGGCCTCTCAACCCTTCCCATCGCTGCCCCATAGATGATGCAGCTAAACGCCATTACGTACCTGGCCCCTACACCTGGGGTGTAGCTCGCGTTGAAGGACAGGGTCCAGTTGGAGGCCCTTAGCTTTCTGAGCTTTAAGAAAATCTCCGTGAAGTTGCTCACGACGCTTTCCAGGTACCCCTCCTTGTCCTCGAGAAACCTCGAGAGCAGCTTCTCAAAGGTCCTCTCATCACAAACCAGCTCCTCCCTGTAAAGGAGTGCCAGTCCCCTACCCTCGACCACTACCCTTAGCTTTACCTCACCCCAGGCGAGCGTGCAGAGTGAGGCTGCCAGCACCGCAACGAGAAGAAGCCTCCTACCCAAAACACCACCTCAAGTGATGTTCTCAACTGCTCTTTAAACCTTTACGCCACCCTGAGCTTGCGGACATATCCCCTACAGAGCT
>CAZKLN010000039.1:0-2254 GCA_964553765.1 uncultured Thermofilaceae archaeon | reverse complement strand
GCAGGTTCCGTTCCTAAAGTATAAACACTCAGAGTGCTTAGCATCACTTAAACCCAAACGTTAACACCGTCATAATAAGGCTGATCTAGGTATATATAGCTAGTTTCTGCTTAGCGATCTTCTCATATAGTACTTACGCCCTCTATATTCAAGCTCTACAAGCTTATTTTCCCTCAAAAGCCTATCGATTACGCTCCAATCAGCTTTAGCCTTCTCCATAAGCTCCACTAGAGCTTCCCTTGATATGGGGTGCACAGCTGTTATGCTCAATAACTCTTCTTCAAAACTTCCCGTGTAGGTGAATGTTCCCTCTTCATAGCGTGTTAGGCACTCAACCTTATCGGACCCAAGCTCTTCAGTAAATACCTGAAAGGCAAAGTTTATTGTCTCTTCATCAGCTGGTTTTACCCAGCTTTCAGCTGGCGGTCTCGTTGGGACCATGAGATATGCTTTGTTAAGTCCCTTTAAAGTTCCTATGAACCTTGCTGTTCTTCTAAGCTCGTTACACTGGCTCAAACCCTTTATGAGCATTGTCTCAGTGATTATCGTCCCTTTGAACTCGTCTGTAAACTTAACTATTCCCTCCAGTATAGTATTTAACTTTAAGTCCTTGTGCGGCCTATTAATCTTCCTCCATAAGCCGGGGCTTACAGCGTCTATCTTCAGTGACACGAGGTCAGCCTCTAATAGATCCTTTCTCACGTCCTCACGCCAGAGTAATGAGGCATTAGTCAGAACGGCGATTCTTACTCCTATCTCTTTTAGAGCAGAGATTATCCTACCTAGATTTATGTCAAGCGTCGGCTCTCCGTCGGGAACAAAGGTCAGGAAGTCGATCCTCTCGTTTCCTTGAAGCACCTCACTAACCCTCATCTTAACCTCCTTAACGATGTCCTCCGGTCTATAGAAGATCTGCCTTTCTATAGTCATATTCACCGTTCTTCCCAGCTGACAGTAAACGCATGAGTAGGAGCATGTCTTTGCTGGAATGTTGTTTATTCCCAGACTTCTTCCTAGACGTCTTGAAGGAACAGGACCAAAAGCCAACATCCTCCTCAGGCCTGTTTTCTATCTCATACCGTCCTTTAAAGGTTTTCAATACTCTATGGCAACCATAGCGATCTAACTTCCTGGTTTTAGAGCATAAGGATCAAAAAGGACTTTACTTAAGGTTTAGAGCTTGATTCGCACTTTAGGGGTAAATATAAAAGGCTTAAAACGAGAGAGCATATGGAGCTGAACTATGACAGAGGAAAACAAGATATTTGCAAACAAAAGAATAGGAATTTTAGGAAAAGGCGGAAGCGGGAAAAGTACTATTACTGTTTTATTGGCTAAAGCCCTTAGAAATTATGGATATCAGGTTTGTGTATTAGATGCTGACTCAACTAACGTGGGCATTCACCAGGCATTGGGATTTAAAAACCCTTCTGTTTCTCTCATAGATTATTTTGGAGGGCCTATATTTTCTGGAGGGAAAGTTTCATGTCCAGTAGATGACCCTACTCCTCTACCTGGAGCGGTCATTCATCTAACCGATATTCCCAAGAAATACTATTGTTTTGATCAAGAAGGGCTTTTTCTCTTTCAGTTAGGGAAAATAGGGGATAAAGGCCCGGGGGCTGGGTGTGATGGCCCAATTTCTAAGATAGCAAGAGATTTAAGAGTTAAAGGTATTGGAGGTCAACCCGTAACCCTAATAGATGTTAAAGCAGGTTTAGAAGACTTTGCTAGGGGAGTTATAACAAGTATGGACTGGATAATCGTAGTGGTAGACCCTACCGTTGCATCGATCCAAATAGCAGAAGATATCAAGAATCTCGTCTCCCGAATAAAAGCCGGGGAATTACCGGCTACTCAACACTTGGAAAATCCCGAGCTTATTGAGGAGGCAAAGAGAATATATAAAGATGCGAGAATAAAAGACTCTTTTGTGCTATTAAACAGAATCAAGGATGAGAAGATGGAAGATTATATCTCCAAAGAATTAAAAGAGAGGGGATTGAGAGTAATAGGGGTCATCCACGAAGGCCCTTCGATTTCTTTGTCCTGGCTAGAGGGGAAGCCCTTGAAAGGAGCAAAAGCAGAAAAAGATATAATGGATGCGATTAAAAGATTAGAACAAGCTGTAAAAGAGTAAGAAAAGAAAATGTAGCAACGAAAAGAAAACACCAACAGGAAATTTTTACCTTTCCACGTGGCAACTGTGCTCATGAGAATACGGGGCTTTCTATGACAATTCTCCACCACTTTT
>CAZKLN010000038.1:0-12133 GCA_964553765.1 uncultured Thermofilaceae archaeon | reverse complement strand
ATAAAGTTTATACCATTGTGGAGATGGTTACTCTCAGACTTCAAGACAGAGAGACATTAGATCCTGTGGCATTAATAGTTTAGTACCTATCATTTTGATAGCTTTAATATATTTAAAGCATTTTCTCTTAATATTTTTTCTTTAGTCATGTCCTCTAAATCTAAGTCCTTTAAAGCTCCAACCATCTTATCTATCTCTATTCTAGGGTAATCTGAGCCAAAGATAACTTTTTCCCTTATAAAACGATCGAAGAGCCTCTTAGGCATACATTCCTGAAAGATATGCCTCATATGCTCCTCGGGGGTTCCCGTGTAAACGTTTGATGTCTCAAGGAAAACATTGGGATATTTCATAGCTAATGCTACAGCCTCCCTTACCCAAGGCCATCCCATATGTCCTAGTATTAGTTTAAGTTCCGGAAAATGGATAGCTATTTTCTCCAGTCTAACAGGGTTACATGTATCTATGCTATATCCATAAACCCATGTAAACCCACTATGCAGTAATATGGGCACGTCATATTCTATTGCCCTCTCATAAATCTTATACATGTCTCTGTCTAAAGGATCTATACCTTGTATAGGCGGATGAATTTTTATTCCCTTAAACCCGTAATCCTCTATAGCGGTCTTTAACTCTTTTAGCGCCTCACTATCCTTTGGGTTAACACTAGCGAAACCTACCAGTCTCTCCTCCGCTTTTTTCACTAGCTTATACACGGTAGTGTTGCTAGGGATCGTATACCCTTTGCTCACTTTTGCATCCAAAGCTAGTAAAACAGCTTTCTCTACCCCAGCATTATCCATAAGTTTTAATAATATGCTTAGGGGTTGAGGAGCCGTACCTATGTTAAATACCTTTCTTGCAGCCTCTAATAGTCTCGGTTCCACATCTAAGGCTTCTTGTATAAGTACCGGATGCACATGTACATCTATATACTTCACGGCTTAACCATCACCTTCATTACATTGTCCTCTTTCTTCTCTATCTTTTTATAGTAACTTTCTATCTCTTCAAGCTCTATTTCATGTGAAATGATATCTCTAACTTGCACCACTCCTGATGAGAGCATTCTTAAGGCCCTTTCTGTTGTAAACGGATTTATGAATGATCCTATAATGGATAACTGTTTCCTGTAGATTTCAAAAGGCTTTAGAGTAGCTAGCTTATCTTCTGGAGCTACTCCAAAAACAAGAATCTTTCCATTTAACCCTAAGATTTTAGTTCCTGTTTCAAAGGCGTCTGTACTCCCCGACGCCTCTATCACGACATCAACACCCTTTCCTTTTGTAATTCGAGAGATTTCTTCAAGAACGTTTCTCTCCCTAGGGTTTATTACATGGTCAAAGTATTCTTTACTTTCAGCGAACTTAATCCTGTACTCGACAACGTCCACTCCTATGATATTAGAAGCTCCTTTGCCTTTAGCTAGCTGAGCATGAATTAAGCCTATGGGACCTAGACCAAATATAGCTATACTCTCTCCTCCCTTAAGATTAAGTAAGTCCTGTCCATGTACGCAGCATGAGACCGGCTCTGTAAAAGCAGCCTCTTCAAATGAGAGGTTTTCTGGCATCTTATACACGTTACTCTGGGGGACAAGTACGTACTCTGCACATGCACCCTGTAAGTGAATACCTATGGCTCTCCAATTCTCGCAAAAGTTAGGCATACCCATTTTACAGTAATAACATCCCCCACACGCTATGTTGGGGTCAACAGCTACTCTATCTCCCTCGCTAAAATCCTTCACGTTATTTCCTACAGAGATAACCTCTCCGGAAAACTCATGTCCAGGAACAATAGGGTATTCGGCTAGTTTAACATCTCCTTTAAACATATGTATGTCTGTACCACATATTCCACAGGCTCTAACCTTTATTAAAACCTCGTTATTCCCTGGCTCTTTCAAATTCACATTTCTGACTCTAGAAACATTGGGACCAGTTATCTCAAATACTTTCATTTAATCACCGTAGATCGAAAGATTAAACTATAATAACAGATTAAGTAAAGCTATATATTCTCCCATATTTGAAAATTATAAGGTATAGAATTTGAGTTTAGTGGCAACTATGGTAAGTTAAAGCAGTCAGAGAGCAGTATGAATATCTTCTTCGGGAACGGAACAGCCATCTAATCCTCTCCATACTTAAATCCTCCCGCTATATATCAACCTACTACCTAGTCTTTTTTATCCTCTTCATCATGAACAGCAACTATAATGCCTGCGATCTCATGTCCTAAGATAACGTTCGAAGGCATAGGCTCATTTATGCCAAGAGTATGTAAAGCCCAGGGATTCTCGCCTAAATAATACCTAATGTCGCTTCCACAAATTCCATAAGCTCCTACCTTAATTAGGACCCAACCCTTTCAAGTTTAGGAACTTTAACTTTTCTTAGGTTAATCTTCTCCTTCGAGAAAAACCGCTCTCATAAACTCCGGTATTTCCTCACATCTATACATGACTCTCATTACCTACTACTCTCCTATTCTTCAATAAATATTCCTTAAAATAGAGTATTTTATTGGGAGGTGAAGAGTTTTGAATCTTGATGCTGTAGCTTTAGGGGAGATCCTTATTGATATGATCCCCTTAGAAATCGGTAATTATACTAAAGTCAAAGCTTTCTCCATGAATTTTGGCGGAGCACCGTTTAATTACGCTATAGCTCTCTCTAGATTAGGCCGTAAAGTAGGAGCTATATGTGCTGTAGGCGATGATCCTTTTGGGAACTTCTTGATTACCACTTTAAGAAAGGAGGGGATAGACACTACTCATATACTTATTAAGAAAGCTAGAACTTCTTTGGCATTTGTCGTAAGACATCCAGAAGGTGAGAGGAGCTTCTTCTTTTATAGAAAACCTTGGGTAAACACTGCTGATACGGAGATAGAAAGTAAGGATATAGACCTAAACTATGTAGGTACCGCTAAGATACTGCATGTTTCAGGAGTAATTCTTAGTCATGAACCAGCTAGGAGTTCCGTACTTAAAACTATGGAAAGCGTTAGGAAGCTAGGAGTTAAAACGTCTTTCGATGTTAATCTTAGGCTTGACATCTGGGAAAGCCGAAGTGAGTTAAACAGAGTCTATGAACAGGCTTTTAACAACTCAGATATACTACTTATTTCTCATGACGAGGCAAGAGATCTTCTAAACTTAGATGACCCTTCGAAGATCTCTGAATACTTCATAGAGAAGTATAACCCTGAGATAGTGGCTGTAAAATTAGGAGCTAAAGGCTCTTATGTAAGATATAGAAATGGATTAGAAATCTTCAAAGAGGCTTTTAAAGTTAGGGTAATAGATACTAATGGTGCAGGCGATGCATGGGCGGCTGGCTTTGAGCTAGGTATGTTAGAGAATAGAGAGCCGGAAGAGAGTATAGTCATAGCTAACGCTGTAGGAGCACTAACTGTCACGAAAATAGGAGCTATAACTGCTTTACCTACAAGGGAAGAATTAAAAAACTTTTTAAATAAAAAAGGTATAAATATAAAGCTATAAAACTAAAACAATATGTAGAATTGTTGACGTTAACTTTATGGCCAGATCATTAAGTGCCTTTTTAAGGTTTTATGGTGATTGTGACATTGACAAATATAAATTTCTTTGACACTTAATAATAAAAGTAAAAAGTAAATATTTATATACATAAAAAATTAGAGGCGGTGTTAAACGTGAGGATTTTAGTAGCTACACAGGGGAAAGGCGGGCTGGAGGATATAGTCTCATCGGTATTTGGTAGAGCTCAAAGCTTTACAATAGTTGAAGTTGAAGGTGAAGAAATTAAAGATGTTAAAACCTATACTAATCCGGCGGCTAACGCCTTTAGAGGGGCAGGTATTCAAGCAGCACAATTTGTCGCTGAAAAAAACGTTAACGTAGTAATAGCCGGTAACATCGGCCCCAACGCTTTAACGGCATTACAGCAGTCAGGGATTCAGACGGTAACTAGTTTTGCAGGTGTGAAGGTTAAAGATGCAATAAAAGCTTTTTTGAATAATATTAATCAGGTTAAAAAATAAAATTTAGTGATCATATGAGTAAAAATATTATAATTAGAATAATTTATGATAATTTTACTTATAAAGCTGATCTTAAAGCGGATCACGGCTTCTCATGCCTTGTTGAAATCGAAAATAGAAAGGTACTATTTGATACAGGAACAGATGGTAATATTTTGCTAAATAATTTAGAAAAGCTAAACATTAATCTTAAAACTATCTCCAAAGTAGTGCTCTCTCATGCACATTACGACCATACCGGCGGACTTGAGAAATTCCTAGAGAGAAATAACAATGTTACCGTATATCTATTGTCTTCATTTCCTAGAGAGATTAAACAAACTGTTTTAAAATATAATGCTAGCTTGTTAGAAGTTTCAGAATTAATGAAAATTAATGAAAATATTTATTCAACAGGTGAGCTAGGAACAAGTATAAAGGAGCAATCATTGATCATTAAAAGCCCCAAAGGAGTAATTGTGGTCACAGGGTGTGCACACCCTGGAATAGTGGATATAGTGAAGTTTGTAAAAAATAAATTTAATGAGAAAATTCACTTAGTTATGGGCGGTTTTCATCTGATTGGATATTCAGAGCGAGAATTAATAGAGATATGTGGGAAACTTAAAGAGGCTGAAATAAGTAAAGTAATGCCCTGTCACTGTACTGGTGAGTTAGCAATAGAGGTTTTTAAAAGAGAGTTTAGCACAGGGTATGAGAGATGTGGTGTAGGAAGGGTTTTGAAAGTTTAAGGAGGTAGATGGATGTGCAGAGGGGGTTTGGTGGAAGAGGAGGATATAGAGGAGGACAGGGTGCAGGAAAGGGCTACATGAGAGGTTTTAGAGGACCTGAAGGAGAATGTGTATGTCCTAGATGCGGCTATAGAGTTCCTCATCAACGCGGCGTACCATGCCGTATGTTAAAATGCCCTAAATGTGGTACACCCATGACAAGGCTGGTATGATTGAAAACATACGCAAGCTCCGGTACTAAGGGAGGAGTAGGTAAATCGACCTTTGCAGTATTACTTGCATTAAAGTTGGCAAGGGATGGAAAAAGAGTTTTATTACTTGATGCTGATGTTGAATGCCCTAATGATCATTTATTATTAAATCAAAAACTTAATAAACCAATTAGTTTTACTTACCAAGAATTTCCTGAAATAGTCGAGGAAAAATGTAAGAAATGCGGGATATGCGCTAAAGTTTGCAGGCAGCATGCTATATTTCATGTACCAAATAAATACCCAATAATATTTCATGAGCTATGTTCTGGCTGTGGTGCATGTAAAGTAGCTTGTCCCTTTAATGCTATAGTTATGAAGAAGGAGATATCTGGTGAGATTTTCGTTAATAAATTTAATAGTACTATCTGGTTAGTGTCAGGTTTATCAAAGCCAGGAATAGCTGAGACAGGATTAATTGTTAAGCAAGTTAAAGAATATGCTTTAAATCTAGCAAAAGAGAAAAGAGTTGATTATTTAATTATTGATACAGCTCCCGGAATACACTGTAATGTAATCCAGGCCTTATTAGGAGCTGATAAGGTTTATGCGGTGACAGAGCCGACACCTCTAGGAGCTCATGACCTAGGTATATTGCTTAGTTTAACGAGAAAACTTGGTATAAGAAGTGAGATAGTCCTGAATAAGGCAGGTATTGGAGATAAGAGCTTAATAGAGAATGTTTCTAAGCGTTTTAACGTTCCAATTACGGTCGAAATACCTTACGACGAGGAACTGTTCAGAGCTTATAGTGAGGGAAAGTTGGCTGAATTTGCTGATAAAATTAAACTGGTGATAGGATGAAGCTGGTTATAGCAGGTGGTAAAGGTGGTGTTGGAAAAAGTATGCTAGCAAGCTCGTTAGCAATATTGTTTAGTAAGGAGAGGAAGATAGTGGCCTGTGATTGTGATGTGGATGCACCTAACCTCGGTTTATGGTTAGGTGTAACAAAGTATGATAAAATTGTTAAAAAAGTTTCGTTATCTGAAAAGGCACACATAATAAACGAAAAGGCATGTATAGGAAAACTTAAACCGAGTGACTGTAAATTTGGAGCATTAAAAGTAAAAAATGGTAAACTTTGGGTGAACCCGTTCTTATGTGAAGGTTGTGGCGTTTGTAAGCTGATCTGTGAAGAAGGTATTAAGATAGAACCTGTGGAAAACGGCGAAATAAGAGTAGCTAGGACAAGATATGGTTTTATTTTATTTTCAGCACAGCTTTATCCCGGTGAGAAAGGCTCCGGTAAGATAGTTGAAGAGCTAAGGCATTATGCCGAAGAGTCCGGCGAATTCATTATACTTGATGCTGCTGCAGGTATAGGTTGTCCCGTTATTGCATCCTTACGAGGAGTGGACCATGCTGTAATGGTTACAGAACCTACGCTTTCCGCTCTATCAGATTTGAAAAGAATTTTAAAAATTGTTACTTATTTCAAAATTCCCTACGATATAGTTATAAATAAGTACGATATAAACGAGAGAATTACCAGACGTATTGAGGAGAAATTTAAGGAGAAGGTTATTGGAAAGATTAGCTATAGTAAGGACGTAATAAATGCTTTGGTACATTTTAAACCAGTTATTGAATTAGAAAATAATATTTCTAGAAAAGTGAATCAAATATTTAAAAGGTTAAAGGAAAAGTTAAATCTTTAATTATTTTATTTTTAAAAATAAAATTTTACAAGATTTAAGAAGTTAAGTTAGATTAAATCTATGGAACTCTCATTAATGTTCTTTTGAAAATAGCGCTTCCAAGTAGAAAATGATTTAAATTATTCGATCACGTTGAGAATAGGGTGGAACGGGTGGGTATAACTGCCTACATACTTGCTAATGTGAGGACTGGTAAGGAGTATGAAGTGGTTGATACTATAAAGAAAATGAAAGGAATTATCGAGGTCTCTTTAACATATGGACTTTGGGACCTTGTAGCTAAGGTCGAGGCTGACAGTATGAGTGACCTTGATAGAATAGTAAGCGATATAAGGAAGATAAACGGTGTAGAGCAGACAGCTACTTTAGTAAGCATGTGAGGTGCACCGTTTGAACGAGAACATGAATACAAGCGAGTATTATGAAGAGGAAGAAGGGATAAAGACTGCTATAAAAAACGTGGGAAGATGGATTATCTCAATATTTTATAGAGCACTGAAAAGAGGCGTATTAATTTACGTAAATCCTCTTAAAGTTTTTGAGGAAGTTAAGAACTCACCTGATATAGTACCTCCTCTACTTCTACTTCTAACTACCTTAGTTTTTTCCACCTCCATGGTATTTGCTTTAATAGAGGGAATTAGAGTTCATACGAACGGTATGTTAAAGGAAATCATACCTCAGTCTGAGTACTTAACTATTTACGTCCTTAAAGGAGTAGGGTTTTTCGGCCTTTGGTTATTGACTTTCATCATATTCTGGATATTAATGTATTTATTAAGAGCTGATATAGATAGCTATGCAATATTCTCAGCAAGCGGTTACCTTTATTCAAGTATGTTACCGATATATGCTCTTCTCTTCGTGTTATATAAGGTCGTAGCTATTTCCACACCCAACATAATTGTGGCCTATACAAATAACATATTAGTTTTCTTCTCAGAGGAAAACCTTAAACTGAATGCTATATATTTAAGGATTAATCTAGCGTCGAAGGCTTTAGGTCTTCCTATCTACATACTCATAAACTTCCTGCTGTGGTGGTTTCCTTTACTATGGGAAAGTCTTCTCTCAGTCTTCCTTATAAGGAAGATAGGAAAGACCAGCTGGGTTAAGACAGTAGTGGGTGGAACTATAGCTATTTTACCGTTAACGATAGTAAGGTCAGTATTACAATCTATGGGATTCTTCTAAACAATATAACCATAACCTATTAACCTCCATCTACCCATGATCTGCCTGCTCATAGCTACTCTCGCTCCTTCCATCGCACATACAGGAACATTAAGAACTATTCTTGCTCTCTCTTTCCCAACATCTAGCACCTTTCCAAGCGCTATAGCTGTTCCCACGTTTATCATGAGCCCCTCTCCTCTCCTTAATGGTTCAACGGTCTTAAGCTCCTCAAGACCTACAACTCTTTCAAGAAGATGAAACTCCACTTCAAGCTCCCTCCATACAGGAGGTAACCGATCTGGTTTGCCTACAACGTTTCCTATTAGATTATCACTCTTAGTGAGGCTCGGGTCTAGCTTTGTACCCACGCCTATAAGGCCTCCTGGATAAGCAACTCTTAGTTCATTATTACCTGATTTGAGGCTTGTTATCTCAGTGTATATAGGTTCATAACTAACCTTACCTCGTTCCTCAACCTTAATCCCAGGCCTTATCTCTACCTCGTCTCCTATAGAGAAAGATCCCCGCACTATCGTGCCTCCTAAAACCCCTCCTTTAAGGTCCTTAATTCTCGTCCCGGGTCTATTCACGTCAAAAGACCTAGCTATCAGCATCAAAGGGTCTTTGCTCGGGTCTCTTTTAGGTGTCGGGATCTCGTTCTCAACAGCCCATATTAAAGCATCAACGTTAACCTTGTGTAGTGCGGAGACGGGAATTATGGGAGCGTTCTCAGCCCATGTACCGCTCAGAAACTCCTTTATCTCCTTATAACTCTCTTTAGCCCTCTCTTTAGAGACAACGTCTATTTTATTCTGAACAACAACCATGTTCTTAATTCCTATTATGCTTAATGCGGTAAAGTGCTCCCTGGTTTGAGGCCTTGGACATTTTTGGGAAGCATCTACAATAAATATGACCCCATCCATTAAGGCAGCTCCGGCTATCATAACAGCCATAAGCATCTCATGGCCTGGAACGTCAACAAAGGACACTCTCCTTTGGAAAACTAGGTCACTACCACAATATTTACACTTTAATTCTGGACCTGCAGTATTCTCAGTGTAATACGCTTGCGGGGGTTCACATACTGGACATTTATATATAGCTGTGTCAGCGTAACCTATCTTAAGAGTTATACCTCTTTTTAACTCCTCAGAGTATCTTGCAGCCCATATACCCGTTAATGCCTCAACTAACGTAGTCTTTCCATGGTCCACGTGACCTGCTGTTCCTATGTTAGTTAAAGGTTGTAATTTGCCCTGTTCATTTAGACTCACTAGTACTTCACCTCCGGCTGTTTACTCATAAACTATTACTGTGTTAATCTGAACTATATCCTCGGTAATAACGTTTCCTCTAACAAATTTTCTCCTCCTCTCGCCTCTTTCCCTAGGTCTAAAACCAGGGGGACTCGAAAGCAATAGCCTTCTCTTCACTCCTCCAGGTAGATCGGGTCGCATGGGTTCCCCTGCTCTTCCAGAGCCTCCAGTAATCTTAAGCTTCATACCGGATTTGCCTACAATACTTCCATCTATTATTTCTCCTATTTTAAGTCCAAGAAGTTTAGCAGCCATATCACCTTTAACCTCTACTTGCTCTGCCTTCCCTGTCTTTGGGTCAGATATAACAACCTTAAACTCAGGCATGACTACACCTGAAGCCAAAGGTTAAACTTAATACTTAAAACTTTCTCATACTCTCCGAATGAAGGTATTAACGATAACTACCGCAGATATGTACAGAGGAGGAATATCGGCTTTCCTTAAAAATATACGAGAGAAACTCTCTTCTTTTAACATAAATCTCCAAATAATATACAAGAATAGAGCTTTAGCTTTGATATACGAGGACCGTACCTTAAAGCCGCAGTTGCCTAGGAGACACATTATTGGTTATTTACTCGATTACATAGTTTTCTTAGTAACTTCCCTGTTAACCTCGTTTAAGGTAATTAAGTACAGTAGATTAGTATATGTCCACGATACTGGTAACGGTGGTTTAGCAGGAAGTCTAATCTCACTTATGTGGAGAATTCCGCTTGTAACACATGTGCATGGATATAAGTTTAAGGAGATGTCTATTAGAGGAAAGGGGTTTTTAAGAAAGATATACATGGCTTATGAGATGGCCGTTGAGCGACTTGTCATTAGGAGATCCTCTAAGGTATTTTTCTCATCGAGAATACTCATGAACGTTTATTCGAGAATCCATGATTGGGCATCAGATAAATATACCTATATCCCTGTAGGAGTTGATATAAAAAAGTTCGATATCGCTAAGAAAGATAAAGATTTTTTAAATAATATAGGTATAAGGAAGGATGTACCAGTAATAGGATACATAGGTAGAGTGGAGATAGAGAAGAACCTAGGAACTGCACTAAAGGCATTATCCTCTCTTAAAAAAAGAGGTATAGACTTCCGCTTTCTCGTGGTGGGATCAGGCAGTCAGGTACCTACACTTAAGGAGCTAGCACGTAAACTCTCAATCGAGAAGGAAGTCATCTTCTTAGGGTATAGAAGAGACATAGACAAGATTCTATCAGTCATCGATATATTTCTCTTACCTTCTCTCTCTGAAGGAACTCCTCTATCTCTTCTCGAGGCAATGGCCGCGGGTAAGGCGGTAGCTATAAGCTCGTTACCCACTTTAAGATACATAGTTAGGGATGGTGAGGAGGGTTGCTTGTTCAACCCTCTTTCTCATGAGGATATTGAACGATGTGTAACTAGATTGTTAAAGGAGAATAGATCCCTATTAGGTAAAAGAGCTAGAGAAAGGGTTGTAAATGAATATAACATAGATGTGATAACCCGCAGGATAGCTAGAATCTTCTATAAGTTAGCATGGTTTTAATCATTAATTGTCGATAGTAATATAAATATACTATATGTATGCACTAAACTAAGGTGCCATCCTATGAGTCAGGCACAGGCTAATAGGAGAACGTTAATTGCTGCCATAGTAGTATCGCTGATTATAGGAATAGTAATAGGATATGCTTTTGAGTATTATCAGTCAACATTACCTCTAAAATCGGAGTTGGAGAGCACTAAAGCAGATTTAGATTCCTTAGTGAGTAAACTCAAAGGAGAGGTACTGCCTAAACTAAAGGAAGGAGCCGTCAACGAAACCCTGAAGATTCTTGAAGAACTAGTTAAAGGTTAAGTATAAAATCTTTAATTTTTATTTTGTTTTTATATAATTAATTTAGTTAAATAAAATTAAAGCATATTAATTAAATTATGGATGTGATGTATATATTAGAGAGTTGAGACGGATTAAACACGTATCTCGTCGAGGATACCTAGGTCATCCCTTATAACTATGCCGTTGACTATCTCCCTGACTATTGGGGCTTTCTTCCCGGCAAGCCTCCTCAGGTCTTCAGGCCTTAGCGGTATAGGCTCTATACCCGGCCTGACATGTCTAACCAGCTTGTCGAACCGCCTGAGGGGGTTTTCCTCGAACTTCTCAGAGACCAAGACAACATCTATGTCGCTCCATTTGTTAAAGTCCCCCCGGCTCGTGGAGCCTATGACCACGGCTGTGAGAGGGCCTAGCTCCTTGCTGACGTCTTCTACGAACTCCCTAGCTATGCCTATCCGCTCCCTCCTCTCCTTCTCTCTTCTCTCAAGTATCTCCATCTTTTCTCAATAAAATCAATGATTTTCTGAGCTAAAGAGATTGCCTCCTC
Source organism: uncultured Thermofilaceae archaeon (assembly GCA_964553765.1). Classification (GTDB taxonomy): domain Archaea; phylum Thermoproteota; class Thermoprotei; order Thermofilales; family Thermofilaceae; genus CAZKLN01. Next base: position 585 of record CAZKLN010000038.1, on the reverse strand, counting down.
AGCTTCGCTCCTAGTGTAGTAGTCTGAAGGACTCCCCTCACTCCACACATCTGCGTACCTAGGTGCAGTGTAGAACTTGTCAAGCCTGGCACATGCCTCACGTATGTGGTCCGGCACCTCCCTTAAGTAACTTATTAGCCTCATTAATGAGTGTCCATACTTTGGCTCGCCTATCCCCCAGAGAAATGCCTTAATGGCGTACTCTGCCGCTTGCTGAGCCTTAAAACAGGCCCAGTTGTGATCCCCTTCATCCATGTCTCTCCTGGCTGAGTTTAGGGTTCTTTTAGCTTCCTTCATCCATCTCTCATACTCTTTATCGTCTAACAGGGGGCTCACCGTTTCTCCGAGCTTGTATGAAGGGATAGTACCCAGGTATAGCGCTCAAAGTAACCTACCTACAACCAGGCCTTATATTTAATAATAAAGATTATAGGTCTAGCCTTTTACCTTAACCCTTACCCTCCTCTTCTCGCTAGCGCCGCTTAGGCTCCAGAAAGGTGCTATGTCTATGCCTGGAACGATGTCGAGGAGAGTTACGAGTACCACTTAAGGAATTAAAGGATCTGAGGAGTATGTATATCAGTG
>CAZKLN010000037.1:0-12145 GCA_964553765.1 uncultured Thermofilaceae archaeon | reverse complement strand
AAAAGATTTAAATTACCATCCTTTACTAATCCTCTTTCGAATAATCTAAACCAGTATTCAGGAGACGTATATATAGAGATCTCATAATTTCTAAGGTTCCTGGAAAAACAAGTAGATATTTTTGTTAATTTTCTTTATATGGATGTACGAGCTGTTCCCAATATAACTATTTTTGGCTTTTTGTTCTTTATTTTTACTAAAATACTAAGAATTTTTTAGTAATTATGGATATCATAACTACAAGTAAATATAAATTGATAAGTTTGAACATCCTTAGACTATTAACTTTACTAATGTTATAGGCTGCTATTCCTTGTCTAAGTATTAAAAGGAGCAATAAAGATGTCAAGGTTAAGGAAAGAAGGCTAATTAAGTTTACAGTCCATAGACTAATAGTTAATACATACACACATGTTATCGAGATGAGGGAGGCTACTATGCCTCCTTTTACACCTTTAACTACAGGAAGCATAGGTATGTTTGCCCTCGTATAGTCGTCTAGATAGTAGGTAGCTAAGCTCCATATATGAGCCGTGGACCATGTGCAAACCAGTAACATGAGAAGTAATGACTCCAGTTCTATAGCATTCCTAGCAGCGGCCCATCCACCTAGTGCAGGCATACCGCCTGCTAACCCTCCTATTAAAACACTAAGTGGATGTTTTCTTTTAAGCATAATGGTATATAGAACTATGTCTATAACGAAGCCAAGAAAAGCTGCTAGGAAGAAATAGGCGTTTACCGCCGCCGAGAGCACGAGGCCTGTGACCAACAATAGGGTGGATAACGCAAGTGCTTTACTTTCTTTTACCCTTTTAGAGGGTAAGGGCCTTCCCTTAGTTCTCTCCATCACTGAGTCTATGTCAGAGTCAAGGTACATGTTCATTCCCGTCGTACCGGTGATCGTGAGTAAGTTACAGAGAAGTAGGAGAAAAAACGTATACAGGTTAACTACACGAGACGCTGCTATGTAAGCTGCTATAGAGGTAAACGTTAATAGAAAGGTCTGTTTTATCTTAAAAAGCTCCAAATAGTCACTGACTATCATAAGGCCTCTAATGTGAGACTTTTACAGCTATTTATATGGTTTTATACCTATGTCATATATTTGTCAGTCGCGAAAAGAGTCTTCACGGGTCTCTAGACCGTCGCTTCATCATCCTAAACATTTAAGACAGAGAGAGATATAAAAGCTTAGACACTTATATAAAATACTTTAAGCTCGGAGATACGTGCAAGGTGTGTGAATTGTCTATAGCAGCTATTGGATCAAGTAGGTTAGTTGAGAGCTTTAGCATAATAGGGGCGAGAACAGTGATCGTAGACGATCCTAAAAGTGAAGAAGGCTTAGCTAAGGTTATGGAGGCTATAGCTAATTACAAGACGGTCATAATTGAGGAAGAAATATATAGCAATGTTAAGGAAAAGCTTGAGAGCGTGCTTTCAGGTATGAGGTACCCTCCTTTAATAGTGGTAGTTCCTGATCTAAAGAATCGAGGAACCAGTAGGCTTAAAGATCTCCATGAGCTTCTCTCTGTTGCTGTTGGGGTTAGATTGAAATGGCCTCGGTAGAGCTCTCTCTCATATATGAGAAGAGGAAGGAGGCTGAGAGGTTTCTTGAGGAAGCTAAGAAGAAAGCAGAGAACATCATTAGCGACGCCAAGAGGAGAGCTGAGGAGATACTGACTAATTCAGCTAAAATCGATGAAAAAAGTATAGAGTATGAGGAGATTAAGAAGCTGGAAAGTGAGATAAATGAGTATGAGAAAGAGCTGCGTAGAAGATTAGGCAAATTTAAGAACATACTTGAGGAGAGAAAACACGAGCTAGTACGTGTAATAGTGAGTAATATACTAGGTGTATCTCGTGAGTAATGTGATCCGAGAAGAGGAGGAGATCCTAGAGGCTTTAGTTGGGGAGATCTCAAGGCTTGCAAAAGAGGAAGCTGAGAAGATAGTTAGGGATGCGGAGGAGGAAGCAAGGAAGATAATCAGGGAGGCTGAGGAGAAAGCTAAAAGGCTAAGGGAGTCTAAGCTTGAACAGGCTAGAAAAATCATCAGACAGAGACTTAGCCGCGAGTATTCGCTTAAAAGACTGGAGCTGATGAAGCAGTTTGTCAAGGAAAAATACGAGCTATTAGAGAATATAATGAACGATGCTGTGGAAGAGGTGTTAAAAATAGTTAGAAGCAAGAATGAAACATATAGGGAAGCTCTAAAAAGGTTAGCTGTTGAATCCTCACTCAACATTAACAGTGAGAACATAATATTACGTGTTGTTAAGGAGGATGTCGAGATTCTTAAGGAGGTTTTACCTGAGATACTGAAAGAGGTAAAGGAGAAAAAGGGGAGGGTTGATTTGGAAATATCTAACGAACCGATGGATGCTATAGGAGGAGTATTTGCTGAAAGCAGCGATGGTAGAGAGTACTTTAACAACACTATCGATGTGAGAATTAACAAGGTTAAAGAAGAGCTACTTCCCTCTCTGCTTTCGGAAATAGGATAGCTTTTTCTGTGATAACATAGATACATTTTAAAGTAAAGAAGATAAGAATTATTACAGGAGCTGGTGATATTAATTGCCTAAAGTCGTATCTGAAAAGCCTATCTCAATACCTCAACTAAAAAAGATACTGGAGGAGATAGGTAAGAACAAGGACCTTAATAGCATTGAGTCCCTTTCTCTGGATTACGCTACAAAGTTTAGTAAGGTAAGCGCTGAGGGTGCCGAGAAACTTATTAAGGAGCTTACGGAGGAAGAAGGTCTTCCAAGCGAAATAGCGGTTCAGCTTGTGAACATTATGCCTACTACTTTGGATGAAATTAGAGTTATACTGGCTCCTGTTTCAAAGACTTTCCCTACAGAGAAAGTGGAGAGCATTAAGAGAAGACTAGATAGTTATAGAGAGTAACTCTTGCTTAGGTAGGGTTAATGAGAGAGAGAAGGAGAGTTAGAGAGAAGTACTATGAGGAGTTTGTGTATGTTCTCGATTATCTTCCTTACGGATATGGTACGGGCTATCCTAGGAGGATCTCGGGACCCATAGCCCAAGCTATAGGAGAGAAGTATTTCATGCTCTTAGAGCTTAAGGTTATAGAGGGTTTAGAGCTTAAGGTAGGGGAAAGGATACCTGTGATAGGGGGTCTTGAAAGCGAACTAGTTAGGGTTGTAGGAAGACTCTCATATGACGATCTAACTACATCCGCGAAGGCCGAGCTTCCTAATGTTATAAGAATAATAGTTGAAAAGAGAGAGCCCTTTTTTGTAGAATTTTTTAATACTTCTCAACCTCTTACCAAAAAGATGCATACTCTTGAGCTTTTACATGGAATAGGGAAGAAAACACTCTGGAAGATACTTAACGAGAGAAGGAGGAAACCCTTTGAATCCTTTAAGGATATCTATGAGAGAACTAAGGTAGATCCCGTAAAGCTTCTCGTAGAGAGAATCATAGAGGAACTTAAAGGTGAAGAAAAACATTACCTATTTGTTAAGCCCTTTTTTAAACGAGAAAGACAGTTTAAGGAATTTTAATCTTTAGTTTTTCAAAGAACTTTAGTATTTCTTCTTTACAAGGTAAGGATTGTGCGCCTTTTTTAGTTATCTTAAGGGCAGCTAGCCCATTACCTACCCTAATACATTCAGGTATGGGCGCTCCTTTAATCCACGAGTAGATGAATCCAGCGTCAAATACGTCTCCAGCACCTGTCGTATCTACAACTTTAACCTTAAACCCAGGACAACTAAACTTTTTACTATCAGTGTAAGCTATGGCTCCCTCTCTTCCTCGCTTTATGACTACTATGTTAGAGGAGTTTAAAAGAGTGGCTGGACCTACACCTCTTTCCTCAAGAATATTAGCCTCTTTCTCATTAAGGAAAATTACGTCCACATAGCTAAGGACGCTTCCTATGTTTCTTTCCTTAACAACTAGGCCTCCAGGATCATAGGAGGTAGTTAGCCCCCTATCCTTAGCTTGCTTAAATACTTCAAGTGAGATCTGTGTTTTCACACTACTCAAGTGTACATGTTTTGCCCGCTCTAAGACCTCATCTAAATCTCTTGGGTTTAAAGTATGATTTACCCCTCTTAAAGCCACCATAGCCCTTTTCCCCTCCTCAATCTCTACGAATACGATTACTCTTCCTGTAACTCCCTTTACAACCTTTACGTAATCGACTATGACACCTCTTTTCGAGTAAGCCTTGAGAAGATACTCACCGTACTCATCATTACCAACTCTACCTACAAAGTATACCTTTAATCCTAGTACTGCAAGAGCTACAGCAAAATTTGCCGCTGAACCCCCTGGGTAGATTTCTACGTTGAATGCCTCGGTCTGTTCGTCAGGACCCGGTATGCTCTTAACGTAGTAAATTATGTCTACGTTAGCGTTCCCAAATGAAACTACGCTCACGTGTTTTGAACAGAGCTCGATTTTTATACTTTAACTGAGAAAAGAAGCTTAGGGATATCTGTGTCAGGGGATAACGTAAAAGTAATGGCAGAGGCTAAGGCTTATTTGGAGAAAAGATTAGAGGAGCTGAGCAAGGAAGTTGAGATGATAAGGCTTCTCCTAAAAGTCATAAACGAGGCTCTATCTCAACAAAGCTTTATGCCAGCATCAGAGCTTCAAAAACCGGTTGAAGTCGAGAAAAAGCCTGAGCCATTACAAGGTAAGCTCATTGAAAGCAGCGTGCTGACTTATCGCACTGGAGAGGAGCTAGCAGCAGTGGAGGTCTATGATACTAACTTACTAGTGGTTAGGTTAATCGCCAAGTTAAGTGCATCTACCCAACCTCTCCAAGCTTTTCTCGTTAGAAAACTGCTCGAACCCTACAGGAAGAAGGATGAGGAGAGGGTGATTAAGGGAGAGATAGATGAGGATCAAGCATTTAGATACGAAATAATAGAGAAGGATGGGCTGCTAAAAGAAATCAGGATATATAATTACGGTGACAGAAGTAGGCTTTTAGAGCTTAAAAGCGCCATAAGATGGACGCTTTCAAAAATGCTCGAGAAAGAAAAGGAAATAAGAACAAGTTAAGGACAATGCTCACTCAATGAAAGTTGATTCAAAACATAGCATATTACCCAGATATGAGGATTATTGTATATCGAATCTACTAAATACTATATTTCTTACATTCGGTATCAAGCCTCACAGATACGTATTCCCTAAGGAAATACGGGGAAAAATTAAAGGAGCTGAGAAGATAGTAGTCTTCGTAGTAGACGGTCTCAGCTACAACGTTTTTAAGTCGTGTAACTTCTCAGAAGATAGCTTTTTTCGAGATGCGATGCTTAAGGAAGAATACTTATATCCAGTAACAACGGTCTTCCCCTCCACTACGGCATCCGCCTTAACAACTTTCCACACAGGTTTAACCCCACAGGAACATGGAATACCTGAATGGTGTGTTTATTTTGAAGAACTTGACATGCTGTTTGAGGCATTACCTTTTAAGCCTGCTAGGGAAGAGGATAGAGATAGATTTTTAAGAGCAAAACTAAAACCTAGAGAAATTTTTGGCTGGGAAACGGTATATCAGAAGCTTAAGAGAAAAGGTATAAGATCATATACTTTCATTAAAAGAAAGTATGTAGGTGAGGGCTACGCTAGAGAAGCCTTAAAGGGAAGTGAAGCTATAGGATATATAGGTCTCTCAGATTTAATGGTGAACCTTAAAAAACTGTTAAAGAAGCTAAAGGAGCCTTCCTATATTTGGGTGTATTGGAATCTTCTAGATTCAATATCTCACATATATGGTCCTCTAGCTGAAGAGGTGAGAACTGAACTTTCTTTGATACTTTACGGATTTAAAAATGAGATTATTAAAAGATTAAAGAAAAAATTGTTAAAAAATACTATATTAGTACTTACTTCGGATCACGGCCAGACATACATAGATCCCAGTAATACTGTATATATTAGCTCTTTTCAAAAAATAAGAGGCAATATAAAGCTGGATAAGAACGGTAAGCGAATACTTCCAGGAGGAAGTCCACGGGATCTCTTTCTTTATATTAAAGAAAGCAAGGTAGATGATGTTATGAGTTTTTTACTTGATAAGCTAGAGGATAAAGCTCTCATTATGAAAAGTGAGGAAGCTATTAGGCAGGGTCTTTTTGGAAGAGGAAGCATAAGGAAAGGTTTTAAAGAAAGGATAGGGGAGATACTGATCTTGCCACTTAAAAATCACCTAGTCTGGTACAGGCGTAGAAGAGGCGACGATCTAAAGGATCCAGGCTATCATGGAGGACTTAGTAGAGAAGAAATGCTAGTACCTCTTTTTATAATAGAGCTCTCCTCACTTCATAGCTAACTAATAACTATTATTTAAGTAGCTTAGTGGTCTTCTTATAGGGATAAGGTGGTTATAGCTTGGACTTAGAAATTATTACGAAGGAGGGCACTCAGCTAGGGGCTGAATACGTAGAAGCTCGTTACGAAGATTTAACGACAACTGTAGTAGAAGTTAAGGACAGGAATGTTTCATCACTGGGTATCAACAGGAGGAAAGGCTTAGGTATAAGAGTCTTAGCTAAAGGCTCCTGGGGATTTGCCTCAACTAGTAAGGTTGAAAGGTGGAAGGAAGCTCTCGAAAAAGCCTATAAGCTTGCATTAGCCGGGTCTAGGCTTAGGAGGGAGAAGATAAACCTTAAGGAAGTTAGAATGGTGAAAGACCATGTTAGAAGTAAGATGAAAATAAAACCTATTGATATAAGCTTAGAGGAAAAGGTAAAGAGCGTATTAAACCTTGAAGACGTAATTAGAGGATTAGAAAGCTCAGTAAAAGCCGTCTCCATAAGATACTCAGATAGTTGGGGTGAGAAGGTTTTCATTAACAGTGAGGGCACTAGCATAAAGTGGGAGGTTGGACACGTATGGAAGTATGTATGGGTCACGGGAAAAAGAGAGAACGTCACTGCATCCGTCAGGGACGAGATTGGTAGCGTCGACAACGGATGGGAGCTATTCGAAAAGGAGACCAATGAAACTGTAGCAGCTAGAATTGTTAAAAAGCTTAGAGCACAGTTTGAGGGGGTTACTCCCAAGAGAGGCGAATTTCCTATAGTCGCAGGTCCTGTAGTTGTGGGAGTTATAGCGCATGAAGCGCTCGGACATCTAGCTGAAGCCGATCTAACCCCTAACTCACCCTTTATAGCTATGTTGGGAAAACAGGTTGCTCCCGAATACGTAAGCATGAGTGATTACGGTCAAATAGAAGGAGGGTTTGGTAATGGTTTCTATGACGATGAAGGGGTTCCTGTCAGGAAGGTTGAGATAATAAAGAATGGAATCCTTAAGGAACTTATGGTAGATAGGGAGAAGGCCGCTAAGCTCAATATAGAGCCCAATGGCCATGCCAGGGCTGAAAGCTATAGAGTTCCACCGCTAATAAGGATGAGGAACACCGTCTTTGAGAGAGGGGATTATGAGGTTGAGGAGCTTTTCGAAGGTATAAAGTTTGGTTATTACTGTGTGGATTTTAGAGGCGGGCAGGCCCAGCTTAACTCGGCTTTCCAGGTAGGGATTCAGGAGTGTTACGAGATAGTTAACGGCCAGATCGGCAAACCTGTGAGGGACATGTCCATAAGTGGTATAGCTATTGAGGCGCTGAAAAAGATAACAGCAATAGCTAAGGACTTCGGGCTCGAAAATGGAAGATGCGGTAAGGGTCAGATGGCGTTCGTGAGCTCAGGCGGCCCTCACATAAGATTTGATAGTGGTGTAATAGTGGGAGGGAGGGAATAACTATGAATTTAGAGAAATATGTTAGAAAGGGAGAGTCCATAGGACTTTCTGAGATTGAGATAGCCGTCTTTAAAGCTACTGCCGTATCAGTTAATGTGGAGAGAGGGGAGGTTCAAACAGCTGAAACTTCAACTATAGAGCACTTGATCGTTAGAGGCTTAATGAACAAGAGGCTTGGCGTGTACGTCTCAGATAGGGTTAACGAGGAAGAGCTAGACAATGCTATAAGTAAGGTATGTGAAATAGCCAGGAACAGCTCTCCCGACGATAAGTGGGACTCCTTACCAGAACCAGAATCTTACGGCAACCCTGTTGAGTGGGACAGGGAAATCGAGAAAACAGGACCTGATTATTATGTTAACCTTATGAGTAAAGCCCTTTCCATGCTATCCGAGAGGGATAAGAGGGCCTTGTTGGCTTATGGAAGCTCAGGATGTAGTTATGGTTACTTCGAATTAGCCAACTCAAGAGGTGTTCACGCAGAAGATAGCACTGGTTACTCTTATATACATGTAGGGGTTATAGGTACAGGAGGCGAGGTAAGTACACCTCTGATACTGGGCTTAAGCTTCTCAAGGAAGGTAGATCCAGGAGTCGAGAAGGCGGTCTCGGAAGCTTTAGATCAACTTAAGAACGCTTATAAAAGCGCTGAAGGTAAGACCGAGAAGGCTATCGTGGTAATGGACCCTAGACCTCTTGAGGATTTACTCTCCTATACTCTGTTACCTGCTATAACTGGCGAAAATGTGGTCAGGGGAAGATCACCTCTTATAAACAAGCTTGGTAAGGCTGTGGCTTCTCAGAAGCTAACAATGGTTGAAGATCCATTTCTTAAGGAAGGTGCGAGATCTTCCAGAACAGACGGTGAGGGAGTACCTACCCGCAGGAAGACAATAGTTGAAAAAGGCATACTGAGAACATTCATATGGGATAATTACTGGGCTAAGGTTAAAGGCCTGAAATCTACTGGTAACGGATTTAGAGACTGGGGTACAGGAGGTATACGTACTCAGCCTACTAACTTGGTGATCCAAGAAGGTAGAAGGGTCGTTGAGGAAATAATTTCCGAGATAAGGCACGGATATTACGTCACAGGGGTCCAAGGAGCGCATTCGAGCAATCCTGACACGGGAGATTTCTCCGTAGTGGCTAATCCAGCGTTCCTAATAGAAGATGGAGAGATAAAAGGCTTAGTTCAAGGTGTGATGCTCGGCGGGAACATTTATGAGTTATTAACCAATCTAGTTGAGGTGGCAAAAGGCCCAAAGCCTGGCTCGGTACTCATATCTCCAGCCTTGGTGTTTGAGAACGTAGCTGTAGCGTCAAAAGCATAATTTTTATTATTTCTAATTAAAATTTTATTGTCAAAGCAATCGAGATATTATATTGTATATTTTTTGGGGCATTTCGTGCCTATTCTCCGTAGTGAGAACAAACTCTTTTACATCGGGTCTCGATAGCACCTCTCTACCGTAAGGATCATTAGACGCCTTATAATGAATCGTAGCTAAAACTGGTTTATTAGAATCTAAAGCATTTTTAACTATTTGTTTAAAATTAACAGAATATAGTTCCATGGGTCCTATCTCATCTATAACGACTACATGTGCACGTTCTAGCCCTCTTTTTATAGCCATTACACCTATCCTTTCCAAATCCTCTATTACAACTCTATATTTGCCAACTCTAGGCTTTCCCGAGGGCTCCGCCTTAGCAAGATAGCCTGTATCCCCGGTCATCAAATCCACTATTTTAAATCCCACTCTCTTGCCTCTCACTCTCTCCTCATTGGAGATCATCCCTCCAATAGAGATACCTTTGCTTTTTAAGAGATCTATAACTCTCTGTACACACGTCGTTTTCCCTACTCCGGGTCTTCCAGTTAACAGTATGTTTTTAGGGTAACTTAGATATCTGTTCAAGTACCTTCTCCCTTAGCTTCGAAGGAGGCTCCGGCTCGTGAACCACTTTACCTTGATCTAACACCTTAATAAGCATCGGCGTCATCAGCTCGCCGCAATTAGGACAACTGGGTCTTTCCTCTTTTTCAAGACGTATAATGTCGATCATGCATTTACTGCATCTATAAAGCTGTTTCCTTCCTGAAAGCTTCCCCCTCTTAGTTATGGGCCTCCATACATTATTGACCTTAATCGAGGTGATGTCCATTGCATAATCTATTATAGGTGAGTTAGCTATCGCTGCTCCTACCCCAAACACATCTGCACCAGCCTCCTTAAGTTTAGGAATGCTATACTCATTCACTCCCCCCGAGACTATTATTTTCACATCCGAGAACCCCATAGCTCTAAGTTTCCATCTAACCTCTCTGATGATCTCTGGGAAGTTCCCCCTTCTATTACCGGGCGTGTCAAGCCTAACACCCCATATTTTCTCTTTAAGTAATTGAGCGGCTCTTACAGCCTCCTCAGTTTCATCCCAGAAAGTATCCACTAATATTACCCTTGGAACATCCTTCTCCACAACTTCATCAAATGCCTTCCATGCCTCTGTGTGATCCCCTCTAATAGCCCTGAAAATTATCATTAGGCTATGAGGCATTGTTCCCACAGGTTTTATACCTAGGAATTTAGCTCCTTGAACGCAGGAAACGGCATCGCAGCCTCCTACGTATGCATAATAAGCCTCAAAAGGTGACAGAGCTGGATGAATACGCCTAGCACCGAATGAAATTACCATCTTAGATCCCGCGGCTTTCTTTATTCTAGCTGCTTTAGTGGCTATCCCTGAGGCCGAGGACAGAAAACCCAATATAGGGGTCTCATATATGAGGAAATCACCATATTTCCCTTCTATCGCCATTACAGGTATCTTAAATCCATAATGATCGGTTAGCCTAAATACCGTCCCTTCAGGCAGAGAGTAAAGGGTTACAGGTTTATTCCTAAGTAGTTTAACTACCTCCCTAAGACCGGCGAAGACGGCCCACTCATAATCCTTCGGGAAGCTGCTGGGGGTAAACTCGGCATATACCTCGGTCTTATCTAATCCTTTCTCTTTAAGAACCTTTAACGTACGGAAGAAGTAAATATCTGATGTGTAACCCTTTAAAACATCCTCATACGTGGCATATATGAAGGTTCTACTATCCTCCTTGATCTCCTCCATTGAGACTCACCTTTCTGTTGAAATCCATTACCTCAGTGTTAAGGTAAATCTCTAGCCTTCGGCCTTTTCTTACCTCCTTTATCAGCCCCACTCTCTCAAGTATGAGAAGATGGCCGGAAAGATTCCCCATACCTATGCCCAGTCTCTTGGCTAACTGCCTAAGTGAAACTCCGGGATTTTCCCATAAAAGAACTAGGATACGTCTCCTCATCGGGTTGCTTAATGCCTCACTTATAGAGAGTATTTTCCTTGGCACTATAGTTCCCCACATGATGGCAGTTTCTATACTTGAGTAATTGGCGCCCTTTAGAAATAAATCTTGTGGGTAAGCTATTTCACTGTTATGTCTCTTTTCTTATCTTTAACCTCAATACCTTCCTCTAACTCTACATCTTTAATTCTTGCTGAAAATAATAAGTCCTTAAACCTTAATACTGCATCATCTCTTTGAACAATGTAATCTATTATACCGCTACACATGCCTTTTAACACCATATGCAACACTTCATGCCATCTTTCAGGCTCAGCATATGGACACATTCTCTTTCTCATTAAAATTCTAATGATTTGTTTAAACATGAAGAAAGCCACTTTACCCACTCTTCCCTCTAAGTTTCTTAAAACGAACAGTATATGGTTACGTACAAACCAATAGTTCCATGAGTAAACATCAACACGAGCTCCTCCATGTGAAGCTCTCCTATGTAAGATAATAGCCCCTGGGTCATAGACTATCTTATAGTTCAGCCTCCTAACCCTATAACTAAGCTCGGTCTCAAACCTATACGCGTTTCCCTTGTATATTGGAGAAAAGCCTCCAGCCTTTATTACCAGGTCTTTCCTGAAAGACATATTAGCCCCTGGAAGGCAGTCAACTAAAGTCACGTGTTTTCCTAGATCAAAATTACTTACAACCTCTCCATTCCATGAGATCTTTCCTACTTCTTCATGTCCTTTAACCTCTCTAGCTGACCACACGGCGTCTATCTCTATTGGGATGACCTTACCCCCCACTCCCCCCACATTAGGATACCTATACCATCTAACTATGTTAGAGAGCCACCGGGAATCAGCTATGCAGTCATCATCTGTAAAAGCTATTATGCTTCCGCTGGCCACAGCCACTCCTCTGTTTAAAGACTCAGGTATACCCATGCCATACTCGTTTCTCAATAGAACTACATCAAGCTTACCAGATATCTCCTCAGCTAGTTCTGCAACCTTTTCCCTATGATATTTGTTTCTGCTATCGTC
>CAZKLN010000036.1:6182-13472 GCA_964553765.1 uncultured Thermofilaceae archaeon | reverse complement strand
CCTACCACTCTCTTATAAAGTTAGGCTTGAACAGACCTTGTAAAATTGACAGAGGTTTATAAGGCTTTAGAGGTGGAAAAGAGAATGAGTAAAATTATCGTTCATGAAGCTAGAAAAGAGGTAAGCCAGCAAAGGTGAAAAAAGCGAAATGACACAGCTATAGCTTACAAAGTAGCATACTAAGAGCAGGTTAAGCAAGAAATACCTTGGAAAAAGCATTAAACGTACGCATGAAACAAAAAGTAGTATTGCTGGTGGAGATTCCATTACTAAAGGATAAGAGCTTACTATGAGGTTACTAGGTAGCTTGCTCATGGCCTGCTGGGATTTTCTGCTTCTTTAACTCTTCCTCAGCTATTCTAAGTGAGAGCTCTGTCTCGTACTTTCTGAGCGCTTTGACCAGTGGGTGCTCAAGGTTTATTCTGTACAGCTTTGCTCTGCCTATCTTCCTTGAAACTAACACTATGCCATATTTTTCGATTTCTTTGAAGTGCTTATAGAAGGTTCGCTTGCCCATGCTCAGAGCCTCCATGACCTCCTTTTTGGTGAAGTCAAAGAAAGGGTTGTCTAGGAAGAAGTCTATTATCCTAAGCCTTGGCGAGTCACCTAGAGTTCTTAATAGCAGAGATTTGTACCTTTCGTTGCAGTAAAGCTCCTCAGGCATGATAGAATGCTTGAAGTTTAAGTATTTAAATTTAACCTTCAAAAGGTATCAATATGGTACCATGACCTCCGAGCGATTCATAAAAGCTGACATTATGCACAGGCTAATGAGAAAGGGGTGTTGGGGAGCCAAATACTTACCAGTTGACACTCTAATAAGATGGCTAAGCAAGAAGATAAAAAGAGATGGTAAGAGGGTTAGAAGGGTTGTCAAGCAGTTGGTAAAACATGGGTATGTAATCCAACATAAGAAAGGCAGGACTATCTCGCTAAATCCTTCAAGGAGTAGAGAAATAAAAGAGTTCATAGAGAGGTTTACGAAGTAATGTAATATAAGTTTATATCTCTCCCCTTTCCTCGAAGTAGTAATATGCAGTCTAGTATTTGGTAAGTCCTGACTAACGTGTTTAAAAATCTTAAAATATAAATAACATCGGATGAGCTTCGAGGAAGAGCTAACAAAGGCCGAAAGGTACCTAGCCAGAGCATTGGAGCTGCTCGAGAGCAAGGACTATCACAACTCGGCAGAGAAGACCACCATAAACAATTAACACCTCTTAAGAGAGCTGATATGTTAATCATCAACCATTTACTATTAATCCATTAATTGTCCTAAATTTTACCGTTGTATTGTATGACATGTTCTTATATTCCAAAAAACTAATGTTCTAATAAAGCATTTATAATATAGGTTTTGTGAAAGCGTAGAGTTGAATTGGTATGAGTAAATCTGACAGGAAAGCGGATCGTTACAAGCTTACTAAGAGCCTTGAGGATTATATGAGAGCGATACACATCATTAATAAGAGGAAAAAGGTTGTTAGGGTAAAGGATATAGCGAAGCTTTTAAAGGTTAAACCCTCAAGCGTTACCTTCTCCCTCAAGAAGCTGTCAGAGATGGGGCTGATTGAGTACGAGAAGCATGGATACATAGACCTCACGGAGAGGGGGCTAAGGGTCGCGAACAAGCTCTCAAACCGGTATCGGAGTATAGAATACTTCTTAGAGAGGATCCTAGGCCTTCCGAGGGAAATAGCGGAGACTGACGCTTGCAGCATGGAGCACTACTTACATGATGAAACCGTTGACAGAATTAGGAAATTTGTAAAGTTTATCGAGGAAACCCCTGAGAAAATGGAACTAATAAACGAGTTCTCAAACTACTATAAGAGAAAGACATCATCGTAGGATGGAAATTACAGCCCTGGTATTAACTCTCTGATAAAATCCTTAAGGTCGAAGTACAGCGGTAAGGCTAAAACCCCTAACAGGAGGTGAGGTGCTATACCCCAAGCATCCACGGCTAAGCTCCACTCAAAGTTGGGAGTACCTCCGTATAGCAATGGGTAGTATGCATCTAGAAAGCTGGCACATATCTCAACAACGTTTAACACCAGCACCGTTACTGCTAAAAGCCAGGCAGCGAAGAGATATCCCTTATACCTTGTAAAACCTCGCATGCTATGGTAGAGAGCTGCAAGGAACAGTAGCCCGATAGTTATCAACGTCAGTCCGGAGAACGGGTCCGGGAACGTGTTAGGAACATGCGTCTCAAACACTTTAACCCCCAGCTGCATTAGCTTGTCACTTCCAAACCACCAACTCACTACTCCGTTGTACACCTGAAGAACACCATAGATAACATACAGCAACCCCAGAAGTGCCCCGCAGTAAAGCACTCTTCTTCTCATGCCTCATACACCAGGAAAGAACGTTCTCCCAATAAGCAGGATCACCAAGCTTAACGCATAGGCTAACACGATCTCGTAGATTATAGTGAATACTGCCCACCTCCAGGACAGAGTTTCATGCTTTACTGCCGCGATTGTCGCGACACATGGTACGTATACTAGCACAAACACCATGTATGCATACATAGTTACGGGATCATAGTGCAGAGCTAGGAAATTGCTGAACTCCTCCTCTGAAACACCATACAACATAGCTGACGCACCGATCACTATTTCCTTAGCTATGAAGCCGAAAACGGTTGCTACGACGAGCCTCCAATCCCAGTTAAGGGGTGCAAATATCGGTTGTAAAGCATGGCCGATCGTGGCAACTAAGCTACGCTCAATGTCCTGTGTGAAGGAAAGCGTGGAAACATCTGTTGTAGCGAGCAAGCCCACTACAAGCAGGCCGAGGAGAATGACAGTTCCTGCCTTCTTAAAGAACAGTGAAGCTCTAACCCACATCTGAGTAGTCGCTACCTTCAGTGAAGGTATCTGGTAGGGAGGAAGCTCCATTATAAAGGGTGAGACCCTGCCTTTAAAAACGCTCCTCTTTAACACTAGTGCTACTAGGACCGCAAGAGCTATTCCAAGTATATATAGTGATAGAACTACGCTTCCCGCGGCCGATCCCCAGAACGCAGCGGCGATTACTACGAAGGTGACAAGCCTAGCAGAACATAACATTAAGGGATTAGTTACGATGGCTACTATCCTATCTTCCTCTACAGGTATTATTCTCGTGCTGTAAACCCCCGCGATGTTACAGCCAAAGCCTAAAATCATCGGTATGATGCTCCTCCCCGTTAAACCGAGCTTCCTCATAACCTTATCCATTAAGAAGGCTGCCCTAGCTATGTAGCCGAAGTCCTCAAGCAGGGACATAGTAAAGTATAGGGTCATTATCAGTGGTACAAAGCTAAGGACCATCCCAACGCCGTTTAATACTCCATACTCCCCAAATAACAGGTAGTCCACACGTGCGATTCCTGTAATACCAGCTAACCTCTCTGATGAGATAGCGAAGATATCGCTCAGAATATCTGAAAAAGGCATCGAGACAATGAACGTGAACTGAAAGATAATCCATAGAATAGAGATGAAAATTGGCATCCCTAGGTATCTGTCGAGCAGTGCCTGGTCTAAATAGTCGCTTGCTGTCAGTACCTTTTCACCCTTCACAGCTCTTTCGACAATGTACTTAATAACTCTGTAACGTTCGTTAATAAGCGCCATCTCGAGATCCCCGTGTTTTCGCTTAAGAGCTTTCCTAATCTCCTCCACCTCTCTAAGAACTTTCCCTCCACTAGCAGCCCTCTGCACCTTCTTAATCACAGCCTCATCCCCTTCCAACAACTTAATAGCAAGCCAGCGTGTGCTGTACGCTTCAAGCGCCTTATCCCCCTCTAGCTGTCTCTCAATTTTACCGATAGCCTCTTCAAACTCGTTCCCATACCTCACCTTTACGACCTGTCTCTTCGTTCTAGCAACCTCCAGAATCTTCCTGCAGAGCTCGTCCATCCCCACCTTTTTAGGTGCGACTGTTGGAATCACAGGAACACCTAATAACCTCTCGAGCTTCCTAGCATCTAGATACAAGCTTGAGACCTCCGCTAGATCCATCTTATTAAGAGCCACAACAGTCTTTGCCCCTAGTTCCAACACCTGCAGAACTAAATAGAGATTCCTCTCGATGTTAGACGCGTCGACTACAACTACAACGACATCAGGTCTTTCCTCAACGATATACCCTCTAGCGATAAGTTCCTCGATCGAGTGAGCTGTTAAGCTATAGGTGCCGGGAAGGTCAACGACGTATATTTCTTCGTTATCATACCTGAAGACCCCCTCTTTTTTCTCAACAGTCTTTCCGGGCCAGTTTCCGACACGCTGATGAGACCCTGTTAAATTGTTAAAGATGACTGACTTACCTACATTGGGATTGCCTGCAAGAGCTACCCTCATCATCATGTCACCACTTCAACAAGTATCTTCATAGCAACCCCCCTTCCTAACGCAAGCCTAGATCCACGGACTAGCAATAAAACTGGCCCAGGACCTGCACTTTTAAGCACGTATACCTCGGTACCCTCCGTGAACCCAAGCTCATACAACCTCCTACGAACCCCAAACCCTCCGGTTATCTTTCTCACTATACCTTTACCACCGTCAGGGAGAAGCGTTAGAGGTATGATCCTGTTGTAACGAGAACTGTGGGCACTCACTCCGCGTTACCTCTACCAGTATCAAGTTTGCTTCATCCTTCCTAAGGGAGAGGTTATAACCTCTGATTTCGAACTCTATGGGATCACCAAGCGGAGCCTTTCTTAGCACTCTAACCTTAGTACCTGGGATTAGCCCCATGTCCGCTATCCTCCTCACAGCTACGCCCTTCCCCACGATCCTCGTCACGACCCCCTCCTCGCCAGGCCTAAGCTCGCTCAATCTCCTCAAAACACATTTCACCTTTTAGAATATGCTAATATTTTTAGATTAGTCTAAATTATTTATATTTTTCTAATTTTTGTGCTATCGCTCATTAATGACAATGCTCGGAATAACGCTCGCCCATGCTGGGAGGAATGGTGAGGGTAAAATAACTGTTAAAGAACTAGTGTTTACGTTACTTACGTTATTATCTGGGACTTAAGCATTGCGTAGTAAGCTTGCTCTTCATTCTCTCCCTTAGTATTAGGGAGAGAATGAGCCTAACTTAAGCGCTAAGGAGAGTGCTCGCAGTGTTAGCGACGTATTTAGTGATAACGGGTTAGCTTGGCCTCTCCGCTTATGGTTAGGGTTATAAACTTTAAACTATAGACCTTGAATAGTGATAGAATTGTCAAATGTCCCTGAACTTGACAAGCTTATTAAGCTCGTTAATGTTCATAACTCCTGGAGAGGTAGGGACTGTATAAATATGATAGCCTCAGAGAACATAACCTCCCCTCTCGTTAACGCTTTGTACATATCTGATATGATGCATAGATACGCTGAAGGTCTGCCGTTCAAGAGGTATTACCAAGGTACAAGGTATATAGATGAGATAGAGGTTTACGCCTCAGAGCTGCTCTCAAGGCTTTTCAACGTTAAATACGTGGACCTGAGGCCTATCTCGGGAACGATCGCAAATGCAGCGGTGTTTAAGGCGCTAGGAGGTCATGGCATGGTAACAGCCATAACACCTCTAAGTGGGGGAGGTCACGTAAGTCACTCAGAGTACGGAATAATGGGGGCTTTAGGCATGAAACCTATACCCTTACCCTTCGACTCGGAGGAAATGAACATAGACGTAGATAAAGCAAAGGAGGTTATACTTAAGGAAAGACCGAGAATGGTTGTGCTCGGGGGTAGCCTCTTTCTCTTCCCTCATCCAATCAAAGAGCTTAAAGAAGTAACTAGCGAGATAGGCTCCTACTTAATCTTCGACGCTGCTCATGTTCTCGGTTTAATAGCAGGAGGGAGGTACCCTAACCCGCTAGAGGATGGAGCTGATGTGGTGACAGCGTCCACCCACAAGACCTTCCCAGGTCCTCAAGGTGGAGCGATAATGAGTAATACAGAGGATATTTATAAGAAGATTAGAAGAGTCGTGTTTCCCGTTTTTGTATCGAACCATCATCTTCACAGGCTTGCTGCCATTGCCGGAACTGCTATAGAGATGATTTACTTCGGTAGGGAGTATGCATCCCAGATAGTAAGAAACGCTAAAGCTCTAGCTAGCTCACTAAGCGATAAAGGGTTTAAAGTTCTGGGTGAGAGAAAGGGCTTCACAGAGACCCATCAGGTCGCTATCGACGTATCAGAAATAGGTGGAGGAGCTAAATGTGCTGAAACTTTAGAGAAAGCTAATATAATAGTTAACAAAAACATGTTGCCATGGGACACGCCTGAGATGATAAAGAACCCCTCAGGGCTACGACTGGGAACTCAGGAAGTAACCAGGCTAGGTATGAAAGAGGGAGACATGGAGGTCATTGCCTCTTTCTTTGAAAGATTATTGCTTGGGAGTGAGGATCCGAATAACATTAAGAAAGAGGTTATAGATTTTAGAAAAAATTTTACTGAAGTAAAATATACATTTAAATTATCTAATAAATTATTTAAAAAATTAAAACTTACATATTAAAAATGAGCAAGGAAGTTCTTAGGAAACTTGCTGTGCAGGCAGCTCTCAGACATGTGAGAGATGGGACTATCCTAGGTCTTGGCTCCGGAACTACTATGAGGCTTTTTACGGAGATGCTAGCTAAGAAGGTCAGGGATGAGGGTCTGGACATAAAGGTAATACCAACCTCGTCTGACGCAGAGTTACATGCTCTTAAGCTAGGCCTCAAGGTTGCATCATTAAACGAATATCCTTTACCTGATTTAGCTATAGATGGTGCTGATGTCGTTGATCAGGATCTCAACCTAGTTAAGGGAGGAGGGGGAGCTTTAACTAGGGAAAAGATAGTGGATTACTCAGCGAAAGAGTACATAATAGTGATAGATAAGTACAAGCTCGTTGATAACATATTCTCTCACAAGATTCCTGTTGAAGTTCTCCCGTTTTCATGGAAAAGCGTTCTCCTTAAACTCTCCAATATCTTAAGTACGGAATGCGAGCTAAGGATGTCCACGAGCGGTAAGTTAGGTCCGGTAATCACTGATAATGGAAACTATGTACTTGACATACGTGTTGAGAATAAAAATAATCCAAAAGAGTTAGAAAAACTGATAAAACAGATACCGGGCGTTATAGAGGTAGGGATATTCTCCCTAAAGAAACCTAAGGAAGTCATAGTTGGTGCGGAAAAAGGCGTTTTTTATCTACGGAAGTAACATAGAGAAGCATTTCTCTCTTTATATAGAAATTTATTTAAATATTTCTATGAGGGATTAGGATAGATAGGTTAGG
>CAZKLN010000036.1:0-6082 GCA_964553765.1 uncultured Thermofilaceae archaeon | reverse complement strand
TTATATAGAAATTTATTTAAATATTTCTATGAGGGATTAGGATAGATAGGTTAGGTGGAGAAAATGCCCATTGAGATAGATGAGGGGGCTTTAGCTCAAGTTAAGGAAATGTTTAAGGTTTTAAATGATGATGTAAAAATATACTTTTTTAGAAAGGATAATAGATGTGAATACTGTGACGATATAGAGCATATACTTGATACTATAGGGAAGCTATCTGAGAAGCTACACGTAGTGAAGCTTAGCGAAGGATCCAATGAAGCGAAGAGACATAATATACCTATGTTTCCTGCAATACTGATACATGGTAAAAAAGAGTATAACATCAGGTACTTCGGCATACCTGCAGGTTACGAGTTTGGCGCCTTAATAGAGGATATAATCGATGTTTCGAGAGGTGATGTGGAGCTAGATCCTTACCTTAAAGAGGTTATACGGGAAAAAGTTAAGAAACCCGTAAGGCTAATGGTCTTTGTGACCCCTACTTGTCCTTATTGTCCCCTGGCTGTAAGAACTAGCCATAGGTTAGCGATAATTAATACTAATATATCAGGAGATATGATAGAGGCTCTAGAGTTTCAGGATCTTGCCAACAAGTACCTTGTATACGCTGTACCTAAGATAGTGATACAGGTTGAAAACGAAGATAAAACGGAGTTTGAAGGTGCATTACCACCCTCAAACTTTGTGGCTAAGATACTGGAGGCTTTAGGAGAAGAAGTCCCTCCAGATATCATCTCAAGGCTGGGAGAAACAGGTTAGCTTTTGCTTATCTCACTTATTATACCTTCTACTACCTCTACTACTTTCTTGGCAAGCTCTATTTTCTCTTTATCAGGCTTCTCAACGCTAACTTTTAACGTTCTCTCCTTAAAATCAGGCTCTACATATGCCCAATTTTTCCCCTCAATTATTTTCACACCTGTCACTACAGCCATGACTTGGGTGAAGGAAGCAGATAGGTAATCTAGTATAGCTGTAAACGAGTTTTCTCCTACGTTAACCTTCAGCTCATACTTCTCCAGTTTCGGTATATCCTTCCTTAGCTCGGATAAAGGTTTCTCCCTTAGAGATATATGTTCCACCACTCTACCCAAGGAGAGTATACCATCAGGAGATAGGGAGAATGAAGGATAGATGAACTCCCCTTTATCGGTTGCCGCTAAGGTAGCTCTTACTTTCCTTGCCTGTCTCGCCACGTCTCCAGTTACCCCTCTCACTCTGAGGAGCTTTATTCTTTTTTTCTCGGCTATTGAATCCACCGCTTCCGTAACGGTATCAGATATGACCACCTTTGATCCCTCAGGTAAGAAACTCATCATAAGCCCAATGGTCTCGTCAGGAGTAAGTATTGCTCCTTTATCATCTATTAGTACTATTCTTGAAGCATCAGCACAAAGCGCTACTCCTAAATGTGCATCCGAAGTTTTAACTATGTTGGAGAGACCGTTAAGCCCTTCAGTACTGGGAAGGTGTCTAACCCCCCTTCTTAAAGGAGGCTTATGAGAATTAAGAGTTATAGCATTAACACCAATCTCTGACAAAAGGTCTGGCACAACCTCAGATGCAGGGCTGAAATTTAAATCCACTACAACCTTAGGCTCAAAACTCACTATAGGATCTACATCAAGCATCCCTATTATCGCCGCGGTGTAAATATCATGAATATATTCTGCATAGGAAATCCATCCTATTCTCTTAGGTATTGTTCTAACAATGTGCTTTGTCTCATAAAGCTTTATGATCTCCTTTGTTCTTTCTATGGTCATCTCAGTACCTAGAGAGTCTAAGAGCTTGATGAGAATGGTATCTTCCTTAGCCACAGAAACTGTGAAATGTATACCTGCCTTAGCTCCAAACCTCTTTATAGAAAAGGCCAGCTCAGGCAGCGAGGCTCCATGGAAATCCATTATTGTGACTCCAGTAGACATAAGCCCGGATGAGAACGCTCTCTTTAACATTCTTGAAGGTGGATAAAAATCTCTAGCCATTACGACGAGAGTACCCTCACCCAATATGGTACCTAACACTGCTCCAAGCTGAGCCACACTCTCAGGCGTTAAGTCGACGTTAACTACTCCTTTAATCCTTCCTGGCTCATAGCTTAATGTTAAAGGAAGACCCACTCAATTATCACCTTAATATTTTTCATGTTTAAAGCTTTCTAGGAAGATATATTATTTTCTCTCTGTTTATTAACATATTATCCTTTATAAATATTCCTTCACCTATTACCACTTCTTCATTTATCCTAACCTTATTCCCTATCTTTACGTTACTCACAATTATCGCTTTATTTATAGCTGAATTCTTTGCCTATTCTTATATCATTCCACAAAACAGAGTTAGCGACTATCACCTATAACCGTATAGGGTCCCCTCCTTTTCTTACATGAAAGTTGAGGAAAGAAGAGCCCAAGCATGTAATCAGGGAAGAGGAGCATTACCTACAGGAACAAGAGATTTCGGTAAAGAAAAAGTTAAAGGCCTTAATCTAGTTCCTTTACCTTCTGTAAGTATCACAGCGGTTTTACTCATACTTTTCTGGGTTTAGTGTCTTCCTAGCTTTACATTCCTGCTTAGCTTTTTATCTATGTCGTTAAAAATGTATTGAGAATGTTATTTGGAGGGTTAAGGCTTAAAGGTAAATGGGGGCTTAGTAGTGATAATGTAGTTTTAAATAAAAAGTACTATGAGTGGATTATCAAGCAAGGAGGGTCAATACTATTTTCTCCAACGTTTTCAACATTTAATCCTTTAAATGAAACTAAGAGACTTTATGCAAAGCTTGTTATTGGTAAGCTAAATGCATATGAATACGTAATTTATTCAAGACCTCTGAGTTTCAATATAGAAAACATCAAGAACATTATTAACTTAACAAGGGACGTTCCACTGATAGCATCTATCTATGGAAGAACATTTGCGGAGTGGGAGACGCTTGTAGAGTTCTGTGAAAAGAGAGGTTTTGATGCTTTAGAGATAGATTTAAGTCTTGAAAACGTTCTTTCAGAAAGCAATTATCCATTAGCAGATCTAATCTCTGAAATAGCTTCTATAACCAGGCTCCCTCTTTTCCTTAAAGTTCCGATAGTTGGAGGACGATATAATATATATAGGGAAACTTCAGATGTAAGAGGCATAATTTTATCTCCTCACATAACCTACTCTATAGGATCCCATATTTTCAGAATACATTCGACGGAACTTTCTACACTTATTCTAAGTATGGCTCTTTCTATAATTTCAGAGCTGGAAGGTACGATAAGCGTAGCTATGATAAGTGATACGTTTATCAAAAATAGGTATAATTATAATTATGTCATTGAACATCTTAATCTAATATTATATGACACATCTCTTCTTCTAAGATACTTAGGAATTAGCAAGAAATTTGAGATAAGAAGCTTAAAACCAGTATTCGCATGGCCCTCTATTTCAAGAAACATGAAACTAGCCTTTGACTCTGAAAAAATGACTATATGTCAGACGGTATGTCCCTATGGTTCTATACCTTCAAAGGGAAAAGGACTAGTCGAGGTAAGCGATACGTGTGACTTTTGCGGTCTTTGTCTCTCATTATGTAATGACTTGATTAAAATAGTTAAAATATTTAAACCTTAACTTCCCTCTAAGTAAAAGAAACTTTCAGCCTCCTCCTCTGATGAGACCCCTAGATAGGTTGAGCTCAGCTTTTTTGCACACTTTCTAAGCTCGTCCATTGCTATGGGAGGAGTTATATTTAACTCATCACACGTAACTTTCCAGCTTTTACCCTGGAGAACCTTAGTTATTAAAAGTAACTCTTGCAACTCTGTTAACTCACACTTAAGGGCCATAAAATGTGTTTTAGCCAGTTCAACCATGACATCCATGCAGTTCTCTACGGTCATATCACTCCAGGCATAAGACATGAATCGTGCTATTTGATATTTCGAAAGTAAAGGTTTGTAGTCAACAGGGCCTATGGAGTGAAGTATCATCCTTGCTGTTCTCGGGTTAAGATCATGGTAAGGCTCTGGCATTGATCCCAAAAGCTTCTTTTTAAACTCGGATGAGAAAATGCGTAAATATCTCTGCACCTTCTCTGAGAGAGGCTTAATAACTATTATAGAGTATTCTCCACTGACCGGGTTTCTCTCAGGGCTCATATGAACAGGTATATAGCCGTTTTTTAGCCAAAAATTAAGCAGTTCTCTTGTTACACCAAATCCTGCACCTATCCAGTCATATCCTCTTTCCTTAGCTTCCCTCTCCACCATTTCCAGTGCTTTAGAGCCGAGTCCTTTACTCATAACGCTTGGGTGAGTAGCTATTCTAACAATCCTAACACCCTTGAACTCTCCAAACTTGATTAACTTGTAATGCTTTATTAGCCTGTCAGGAATGATATTACCTAATATCCATGCTCCTTTTGCTGAGTCCTTTGCGAGCTTGTCCTCCAAAGGCCCTTCCTCGGCTAACTCAAGGGAAACCACTATCTTACCTGACTTTAACCTTAAAGCTCTTATAAAGTGATGAGGAGCATCCATCATCATTCCTAAATCATTCGGATTGTTCCTGTAGTGAGCCATTATATATATGCCAATGAACTCCCTAAGAGATTTCTCATCTCTAAGGAAAAATTCCTCAAGATGTGGCACGTAATATTCAACCTCTTTATTTTCAATCATTTTATAGTCCTCTTCATCTAATGTGGCAGGTTCAGCGTCAAGCAGCAGCAAATCAAAGGCCCATCTCTCTATGGGATCTTCCTGTGAATATCTTATGGGCTCTTTCATCTCATATTCCTTTACATCGATCTCTTTTAACTCCTTTAGTCTTTTAAGAAATCTTATTGAAAAACCTCTACCAGCCCCCTCATATCCATGTATAGTTGATGAGTAGACTATTCTGTCAAATTTTTTAAGAAGTGCAAAAAGCATAGGTACATGCAAAGCAGCCGCTTCATCAACAGCTAGTATCTCTCCGCTCTTTCTTAATGAATTTAAAGGGGAATGGTACTCTACTTCGATACCCTTTGTCTCTATGGAGATTATCTGTCCTCCTTTCTCCTTTACTTCCGTTTTATATCCAAGTTTCTCGAGGGCTCTTTTCGCAAACTTCATAAGCTCCTGAACGTTAGATTCAGAAGGAGCAGTGACTATAATCCTACAACGACCCTTTGCCTTCCTTATTTTATGAGCTAACCCTCCTAGACCGAGTCCTATGACTGAGGATTTACCTCTTCCTCTATCAGCCGTAAGTACTAGAACCTTTTTTCTCTCAGGTCTCTCATAAAAGTCATCTAAAAGGTTTAACACATTAACTTGATCTTGCGTGATAGCGAGCTTATATATCTGCAAGGGTATATTCCTCTCCTCAGGATAAGAAAGCGCCTTTTCCTCCTTTTTAACTTCCTTTGATTTAGGGAAAGTACGTACAAAGACCTTGTTATCAACATCGTATATCGCTATTCCATCATGCTCCATTAATTTCCTGAAAAACCTTCTTACGAAAATCTTTCTTACATCTTCAGGCTTATATTGAGGTGTTAAAAGCGTTGTTTGAAAACGAGTAAGCATACTCATGTAAGTTTCAAGCCTAGGCATCACGAGAACATAGAGTCCCCCTCCCCTAACTATGCCCATCAGCTTACCCAGATCGTTAGGCTCAAGGTTATTAACTAGATCTATTATAGCCAAGCTATAAGTTCTGCCAAGAACCTTATCCAGCTCATGATAAGGTACGTACTCAACATCATACTCCACTTTAAGACCTGCTTCAAACATGTTCTTCCTGGCAACCCCGTCCTCGTAGAAAGCATGGTAGGCATAAAGAAGCTCTAAACCCGGCCTACCAAACCTCCTATAGAAAGCCTCAGCTATCTCTAAAGCACCCATAACCAGGTTACTGTCATCGTTACCTATGAGAGCTAATAATCTCCTATGTCCAGCTTGCTTAGCCGTCTTAAGCTCCTTAATCATCCTAGCTAACTCTACCTTTGAGAGAACGATACTTCTCATAGACATATCAACTTTATCTGAGAAAATAAACGAACCATGTTTAAAGACCTTAACCTCGTGTTCCTAAATTAAGAATT
>CAZKLN010000035.1:1466-13582 GCA_964553765.1 uncultured Thermofilaceae archaeon | reverse complement strand
TCGAGCACGTAAAGGGCAAGTTAAACACGATAGTACACGTTGGTTCAGCAGACACCTTAACCTCTGTAGAGCTAGCACGTCATGCTGAGGATATA
This sequence comes from uncultured Thermofilaceae archaeon, assembly GCA_964553765.1. GTDB lineage: Archaea > Thermoproteota > Thermoprotei > Thermofilales > Thermofilaceae > CAZKLN01. Next base: position 13,487 of record CAZKLN010000035.1, on the reverse strand, counting down.
GGTGCCAATGCCGTAGCAAGCGTACCACCTTACTACTACGCTCACTCAGAGGACGCGATCATATCGCATTATAGTAGGTTACTTGAGAGTGTAAGCATACCAGTATACGTGTACAATAATCCGGCGAGAGTTGGTTATCCTATAAGACCGAGTCTCATAAGTAAACTCTATAGCATAGGGGTAAAAGGGGTAAAAGACAGCAGCTTTGATTTGATAAATTTTATATCCTATAAGCTTAACACGGGAGAGGACTTCGATGTAGTAATAGGTACAGAGGGACTTATCCTTCCCGGCTACGTATTAGGAGCTCGGGCGTTCATAGCAGGCATGTCTAACTATCTACCAGAGGTAGTCCATGAGCTCTTTAAGTCATGTGAAGAAGGTAAACTGGAGAAAGCGAGAGAGCTGCAGTTCAAGGTTAATAGGATAAGGGAGAGAGTGCACATGTTAGGATCCCCTATAGCCGTTAGTTACGCTGTCTTACATGAGAGAGGGGTAGACGCTGGGTATCCACGTCCTCCGTTTTCTCTTCCTGAAAGGAAAAGAGTGAGAGAGTTATTGAGCTGGATAGAAAGTTACCTTAAAATAAAATTATTCTAGAAACGCTTAAGGAGAGGCTTAAGCCCTACCTTGCCGAGTTTCTCTGCCCCATAACACACTCTCTTTTAGGTATTTTGCCAAAGTTTTCGTCCTCCGTAGCTATAGCCTAAATGCTATTAGTTCACATTACCGTGAGATATGTAGCATCAAGAATCTTTTAATTCATATTGATGAGAATCCTAAAAATGTTAGGGTTAATGATTAAATAATGGAGTTTGATAGCCATTAATGGGGAAAATGCTATGAGGAAGATCGTAGTCTCGCTATTTATTTTACTTGTAACTGTCGCTGTACTAAACATATACCCAGTTGTTTACGCTGAAAAACCTAAGTTGGTGATCTGGGGTAGAGCCACGTTCACTCCACCTCAGATGTATTGGGTTGAGAGTAAGGTAAGGAGATGGGCTCAGGAGCATGATGTTGAGGTCGAAATAACCTGGCTTGCAGTAGCGGATATAGGGAGGAAGCTCATAGCCGCTGTGGAGGCGGGAAGCCCACCTGACATAGTGATAAACGGACACCCAGTGGCTATATTCGCCGAGCAGGGACTTCTTCTCCCGCTAGATGATGTAGTGAAGAAACTTAACGAAAGCGACATCTACGAGCTGAAGAGGAAGATCTGTACGTTCAACGGTCACTACTACTGTATACCTAACATGTATGAGGTAACGTGGCTTCACGTGCGCTGGGATATTGTTCAGAAGGCTGGTATAGAGGACATGTTCCCACCTAAGACTCTCGACGAGATATATGAGATAGCTAAGAAGCTAAACCAGGTCGAGCCAGGGGTCTATGGGATAGGTTTACCATTAGGCTTGAACGGTTACGATGCCTGGTGGACCTTTGAACACTTCTGGGCAGGATTCGGAGGGGGAATGCTGTCCGAGAGGTCCGTTGATGGGGTTTTGGTGGGTAAGGAGCCTTACAGGTCAGGTCTTAAGAGGGCTTTGGAGTTCTTCAGGAAGATATGGAGTGAGGAGCTTACACCCCCAGATAGCCCTGAGTGGGTTGATGCCTCAAACAACATAAACTACATACAGGGCACTATAGCCATGACCATAAACCCATTAAGCATATACTACGCCCTCATGACTCAGAAACCTGACCTTGCCGCTAAGACAAAGCTGTTCGTGCTGCCTGTAGCTGTTGACTGTGGTGACGAGAGCACGTTTATATTCAAAGCCACTAAGTACCCAGAGTTAGCTAAGGACCTCGTATACTACCTGTTTGAGGACAAAGAGGACTATAGGAAAGGGTTTATCGAGTCCTCGTACCTATATGGATTACCGATATTCAAGAGCCAGATGAAGGTGATAAGCGAGCAGTGGAAGAAGGGTAAGTGGCCAGGAATAATGGAGGACCCGATGAAGGTGGTTGAGAAGGTCAAGATACATGAGACTGCTGCCTTCCCGTTAGGTGAGAGGACCACTCCCAGCGAGTCATTCCGTGAAGGATTCATATGGAACGAAATGATACAGAGAGTAGTGATCAGAGGAGAAGACCCTGATAAGGTCATTGACGAGTTCCATCAGAGGTTTGTTGAGGAGGTAAAGAGGGTTTACGGAGGTTAACCTAATTTAATCCCAAAACTTTTTTATTTTTTATAAGTCAGGTGAAAAATTTCATGGTTAGTAGGCGTTTTAAAAACTATCTGTACTCGTGGTTTTATGTTCTTCCAACTGTGATACTTATAATAACCATTTTTATCGTTCCTATATTCTATAATGTATGGCTAAGCTTTCATGAAAAGCTTATAGGAAGGCAGCCTGTATTTGCATGGTTTAGGAACTATGAGAGACTCATATGCTCCCCCGTGCTCTACGCCTCGTTGATCAACACGTTCATCTACGCGTTTACCTCGGTTTTCATAAAGGCGATAATAGGGCTCTCTGTAGCACTATTACTTAATAGGAGGTTCAGAGGGAGAGGTTTCTTAAGGGGGATATCCATTCTTCCCTGGGCTTTTCCATCGTTCGTCTGCGCTGTTCTCTTTTGGTTTAATTACGCGGGTAAGGGAACTTTTAACCAAATATTAATGGCCTTAGGGCTGCGACCGATACACTGGCTTGGGTATGATACAGCAATGTTCTCAGTGATACTACTTAACATCTGGCACGGATGGCCGTTCTTCTTCATGGGAATACTAGCCGGGTTACAGGCGATACCCATCGAGCTGTATGAGGCGGCAGAGGTGGATGGGGCTAAAAGCTACCATAAGTTCATTCACATAACCTTACCCATGGTTAAACCCGTGATATTTACAGTGGTTCTTCTCTCGCTTATGTGGACCATGGGCGAGTTTACACAGATATATATGACCACTGGCGGAGGCCCCGTTGACAGAACTTTAACGGTACCCATGGCAGCTTATAAGATAGCTTTTATGACCGAGATCAACCTCCCACTTGCCGCAGCCTACACGATCGTGGTCCTGCCCATCTACCTCGTGCTGATCTACTTTACGTTAAAACAGATGGGTGAGTGATCATGGGGAAGAGGACAAGCAGGTTATTCGACAACGTGATCACTGTCGTGGGCTCTGTTCTACTACTTCTCTGGATCTTCATCCCCAGCTACTGGGCCTTTAAGACCAGTATCTCTCCTCCTGAGGAGGCTTGGAGCCCCTTACCGCCTTTAAGACCTACCTTAGAGAACTACATCAACTTGTTTAACCCAAGTCCTGAAGCTATAATAAGAGGTATGGGTATTAGGGCTGCCCTACCTGATCCTATGATAGTCTACATAACCAACAGCTTCATAGTAGCTATAACAGCCGCTACTGTGGGAACGGTTTTAGGGGCGTTAGCTGGGTATAATCTTGCAAGGTTTAACTATAGGGGTAAGAGGTTCGTAACGTGGCTGGTCCTATTTGCGTATGTGTTTCCTATATTTATCTTGATGGTACCTATCTTAATAATATTTAGAGAGCTTAAACTGTATAACACGCTTCACGGTTTAGCGCTAGTACACTTAGCGTATACGCTGCCGTTCTCAACGCTCATGCTCAGAAGCTACTTTCTAGGAGTCCCAAGGGATTTAGAGGACTCAGCGTTAATAGATGGTTGTACCAGGTTTGAGGCGTTATTCAGGGTTACGTTGCCTGTCTCCGCTCCCGGTTTAGTAACGGCCTTTATATTCTCGTTCACTCTCTCATGGAACGACCTTCTCTTTGCCCTCATCTTGTTAAATTCAAGCAGGTTGTATACGATACCCGTGGCCACTACGTTCTTCCTCTGGGGAGGAGAGATAGTGGATCCAGGAGGACTCTCAAGCGTCGCTATATTCGCTGGCATAGTGCCCGCTGCCCTTTACTTGCTTGTTCAGAAATACATTGTATTGGGGCTTATTAAAGGGGCTGTGAAAGCTTAGTTCTCTAATTATCTTAGCTCTCTTTAGGTGCGTTGATGGAGCATTTATTGGTAGTGGATATAGGTACAACAAACGTAAAGGCTGGAGTCTTTAAACAGAGGAGTTTAAGGCCTGAGACCGTACATAGCAAGCCTATATCTCGATCCTCTTTCGGAGAGCAGGACCTTAGGGAGATAGCTAACGCGGTTACAGACGTTATGAAAGGGGCTGTGAAGAGTTGTTTAAACAGGGTAGATGCGGTGTTTTTTACCTCTCAAATGCATGGGCTGGCTGTTATCTCAAGAAAGGGGGAGCCTATCTCACCTCTGTATACTTACTTAGACACACGGTCGATAGCTTCCTCCGAGAGGTTAGAAAGGGAACATGGACTGGACATATACAAGGAGACTGGATGCCCTCCTTTGTTCATATACCCTTTAGTTAAAATATTATGGTTAAAGGAGGCTCGAGCAGTCAAGACAGGAAACGTGAGATTCCTAGTTTCCGCTAAGGACTATGTGTTGTTAAGGCTAACGGGTGAACATGTTACTGATATCTCAACGGCTTCTGGTTCACAGATGGTTAACATTAAGACTAGACAGTGGAGTAGAATGGCCTTAGATATAGCGGGAATCGATGAAACTATGTTACCAGCGTTGTTAGAAGGCGAGAGAGAGGAGATTTATATTAGAAAGGATGCGGCAGACGATATCGGGTTGAGTCCTGAAGTGCCCGTTTATCCCGGCATTTCTGACGCGGCCGGACATAATTTCGGGGTTGGAGTTTTCGGCTCTGACTCTCTAGCGTTAAATATAGGGACGAGTGCCGCGGTGAGGGTGGCTAGTGAGCATGTGGTGCTTGACGTGCCTAAGATGAGGATATTTAACTACTATGCGGGGCTTGGTAGGTGGATTATAGGTGGGGCCGTTAATAACGGAGGTATACTTATCGAGTGGTATAGGAGGAACTTTGCTCAGCCTGAGGAGGCTACAGCTAGGTATCTCGGAGTAGATGTGTTCTCGTTAATAGAGAGGGGAGCCTCTCTTTCACCACCTTTCCCCAAGGGCTTACTAATAATACCGTATCTGAGCGGTGAGAGGTTTCCTGTAAGGGATCCGAGGATAAGGGGTGTTATTTACGGAGTTACCTTGGAGACTACAACGTACGATGTAGCCAGGGCGTTGATGGAGGGATTAGCCTTTACCCTCAGGTGGATATATGATGCACTAAGGGAGAACGGTATCGATCCAAAGGAGGTAAGAGCTAGTGGTGGAGGAGCGACCTCGGAGCTTTGGAGACAGATCATTGCTGATGTGTTTAATCTCCCAGTAGTATACGTTGGAACGAAGGACGCCACGCTAAGGGGGGCGGCATTAGTTTACCTTACAGCTAACGGTTATGTAGATTTAAAGGATTTGCTCGAGAGGAGCGAGAAAGGTGGTTGGAAAGTAAACATTCCTAAACATAATAATTATTTAATATACAAAAGAGCATATCAGCTGTTCAAGGAGCTTTATTATCTAATGAGAGATTTTTCTCATAAGTACCATGAATCAGATGACTGTTTAATACAGTAAGCCTCATATTCCTAAAGCGATTCGTTTAATAGCAAAAAATTGATGTTAATTAGCCTTACTATAACGAAGTAAAGATATTATTATTTTATGTATATTGTGACTAATTATAAAAATACTGGTAGATTAAATATGTAAAGCATGCTAACTTGTACAGATATAAAGAGCTTTGAGTTCATTATGATAGCTTTTCCAGACATTGAAGGTAAGCTAAGAGGTCATATCATTCCAATATCTCATCTAAGTGACATATATGAGGGAGTTCCTTTCGATGGCTCCTCGATACCCTTTACAGGGATCGAGAAGAGTGACATGATATTCAGAGCATCAAAGCGTGAGAAAGTCAGGAAACTTCCTGGATGTAGATATAGAACAGGGATTGTTTTCGGCGAGGTCTACTGGCCAGACGGTAAGCCTGTGGATGTCTACCCGCGTTATATAGCGAGAAAGTTTGAGGAGAAGTTAAAGTCTTCGGGCATAGCTCCGAAGGTAGCCTTAGAGCCCGAGTTCTATCTCCTAGTAGCTGAGAGCTCTCAGAATAGTGAGTCTAAGATAAGGTCTGTTGATGCTGTAAGGAGGAATGGTGTGTATTTCTACATAAATCCCTTAATCGATAATACGTTAACCTTTCAGCAGGAGATATCTCGTTTCCTTGTAAGTCAGGGAATAGACGTTGAGAGGACACATCATGAAGTGGGTCCGGGTCAGATAGAGATAACCTTTAAGTATGGAGGAATAGTTGAGGTCTCTGATAACCTCCTATATCTAAAGCAAGTTGCAAAACAGTTAGCGAAGAGGAAAGGATGGATAGCTACCTTCATGCCGAAGATAAATCCTCAGCTTGCAGGTAACGGTTTACATGTCCACGTTAACCTTGTTGATTCTAAAGGTAGGAACATTTTCTGTGATTCAAACGATAGATACGGGCTTTCGCAAACAGCATACTATTTTATTGGAGGAATTCTTTACTATGCGTCGGAGATAGCTGTCCTTTTAGCACCTACGGTTAACAGTTATAAGAGATTAGTATCTTTTCATGAGGCCCCTACCCACATCTGTTACGGCCCTTTCAATAGATCAGCCTTGATAAGGATACCTGCGGGTAAAGCCAAGATAGAGGTGAGGTTTCCAGACGGCTCTATGAACCCGTACATCGGCCTGGTCGCTATCGTGGCCGCAGGCTTACGTGGCGTTAAAGATACCATACAACCGCCGGAGCCGTTAGAGAGAAATGCCTATAAGGAAGAAGGAATCCCACAGCTACCTTCTACGCTGAGCGAGGCAATAGAGCGTGCCGAGAGCTCAGGTATTTTGAGAGAAACCTTCGGTAAGAGGTTCGTTGAAACTTATCTGATATTAAGGAAGAGAGAGCTAAGGGAGTTCGAGAATAAGGTCGGTAGGTTCGACCCAGGTGAGGTCTCACAGTGGGAGCTACAGAGGTATCTACTCGATGTTTAAAGAGATAAGAGTGTTACTTCTCTAATAACCCTTCTCCCAGAATCCTCTCTACCTTAACCACGTCTGTTGTTCCCGGTCTCATCCCGGCGGTGAAGACCGCTATGTCCCCATAGGACAGTATCCCGTCCTTGACCGCCGCTTCGGACAGCTTGCTAAGTATCATGGGATCCTTCTTATTTAGAGATACCAGATGGGGCTCAACGCCCCAGCATATCCTTAGTTGCCTGGCTACCCTGGGGTTACCCGTGTAGGCATGTATCAATAGTTGAGGCCTGAACTTCGCTAACCTTCTAGCTGTGTTACCATACTCTGTGAACGCCACTATTCTAGCTTTCAGGGAGTTAGAGAGGGTCACTACTCCTTTAGCAAGTAGCTCGTATATGTTCTCCGGCCTGATTTCCTCAGAGCCTCTCTCGACCCTCTCTTCCGCTACCTTTATTATTCTCTTAAGCCATATGACGGTCTCTAAAGGATATTTACCCATAGCTGTCTCCGTAGTTAAAAGTAGCGCGTCCACACCGTCCATTACAGCTCTCATAACGTCTACTACCTCCGATCTAGTGGGTATAGGACTCTCTATCATGGACTCAAGTAACTGTGTAGCTACTATGGTGGGCTTACCTCTTTTCCTAGTCACCTCTACTATCCTACGCTGTATTAGAGGTATCTCCTCTAAATTAAAGTATATAGCTAAGTCCCCTCTGGCGACCAACACGGCATCTGCCTCAGCCGTTATCTCAGAGAGGTTCTCCACACCTCTCCTCGTCTCTATCTTTGCCACTATGCCTACATCATCCCCCTTCATGTCGTAGAGAGCTTCCCTCAACCTTTTAACGTCCTCAGAGTCCCTGGTAAAGGAGAGGGATATTAGGTCAAATCCGTTCTCTACCCCGAACTTAACGTCCCTGAGGTCTTTCTCCGTTAAAGCCGGTAACGGTATCTCCTTACCCTTTATAGCGAACGTCTTGTGTGCCTTTATAATACCGTCCATTAGGGCTCTACATCTTATTCTGTCATAACCGACCTCCTCCGCTGAGAGAGCTATTCTTCCACTCTCAAGAAGTATGACGTCGCCTTCATCTATCATCTCATAAGCCTCTTGACTGGGTATGGGGACTAACTTTGACTCCCTATCCCCTTTCTCAGAGTTAACTAAGTAAAGCACGTCGCCTTTTCTCACCGGTATGTCCTCGATCTCGCCTATCCTTATCACCGGGCCTTGAAGATCACCTATAAGAGCGGGATGAAGCTTACCTCCAACATCCTTTATGAGCCTTACTACGCGCTTTACAACTTCGTAGTTCTCGTGTGCGAAGTTAAACCTGAACGCGTCAACCCCCTCCCTTATGAACCCTCTGACTAGCTTCTCATTCCATGACGCAGGGCCTAGAGTAACAGCTATCTTTGTCCTTCTCATACTCTTCAACCATTAAAACTCCTGCCTCAATATAACACCTGTGCTACTTAAACTCTGAGTGAACATTTCAAAGAGTGACCTTGCCTTGGCTTTATCTCCTTCATGAGGAAACCAATATGTGAAGCCGTTGAGTTAGGAATGGTATGCGTAAGGAGAACTCTACAGCCACGCTTAGATGCCTGAGCTTAAACCTGCTTTCAGCGATAGTGCCTCTTTCCTTAGTTACCTTAGCTATCCACATGGCACCTTGGTTCAATTTCTATAAGAATGCTCTCAGCGATTTGGGTCATGTTCTGAAGAGCGAGGTAGCTCCTGTTTTTAACCTAGGGCTTAGTTCAGGAGGTTTCTTAATAGGAGTATATGCGGTAGCATGCGTTAACAGGATAGGTCGTTTGTTAACGATGGTTCTGCTACTTGTCGGGTATAGCTTAATATTGGTAGGCGTCTTCGATGAGAGCTACGGTTTTTTCCACTTTACAGCCTCCGTGGCCTTTTTCCTTTCATTGGGTCTCTTCCTAGCTGTATATATCTTAGCAAGAAGAACTCTCTGGCCATTGATATCCCTAGCTATAGGTGCCGTGGCCTGGACCCTGCATCTGGTGTGGAAAGTGCCTAAAGGAGCGGCTATACCAGAGCTTATATCGGTTATGGTTGTGTTACCGTTTTACCTCTCTCTTTCGATGAGAGGGGGACGTTAAATCCTAGTTTCTTTTTAATCTCTTCAATAACTCCTCGTAGAGAGACAGTGCTTCATGCTCATCTCTTACGTCTTTGACTATGGCTCTCCCATCGTGAAAGAGTATTACATCCTTATCCTTGATCTTTAACCTGAGACTGTAAGGGGAGAGTTGCTTTGCCTTTAGAGCCTCCCTAGCCTTATTAAATACGTCAATGTTTTTGCTCTCCTCAGGTAGATACACCATCACATCAGGGGAGCCGCAGAGTCTTCTAACTCTAACCTCCATTTTCTTACCCAGATACTCGAAATTTCCAGCGGAGCATACAGGGCAATCTTTGTCCTTCATCACCTTGAACTTCCTCAGCTCCATCCTGAGGGTATCAACATAGATTAGCTCACCTCCCGCATTTAGGCCTAAGATGTGCTTTATTCCCTCGTTGACAGCTATAGTTGCCACTAACGTTGCGGCAGTCCCCATCACTCCTACGGTTTCACATCTACTGCTAGGTAATCTTGGATATTTGCTGATCATGCATCTTAAACATGGGGTTCTTCTAGGTATGATGAGCATGATCATCCCACGCCACTCCTCCACACCCGCGTAGATCCACGGTATACCTGTCTTAACTGAGAGCTCGTTAATCAACATCCTGGTCTCCATGTTGTCCGTTCCATCGAGGATTAGGTCTACGTCGCTAAGTATTCTCTCAACGTTCTCGGGACTCACATGCTTAATAACAGGTTCTACCCTTGACTCGGGCTCTATTTCCTTAAGCCTTAACGAGCAGGCAACAGCCTTAGGAAGGGCTCTTTCGCTATCCTCCTGCGTGAAGAGGTGAGTCCTAGGTAGGTTGCTTATATCCACGCAGTCATCGTCTATGACCTTAAGGTACCCCACACCTGCCCTAACCAGCAGCTCAGCCTCAGCCGATCCGAGAGCTCCGCATCCCACTACGGCTACTCTAGAGGACCTGAACTTCTTTAATCCTCTCTGTCCTACCTCCTTAACTATGATCTCCCTCGAGTACCTCTCTAACAGTCTAGGAGCATTCATCGTCAAGTTTTCCTCGCAGTTTATGTCTAAGTCTAAAGGTATTAAGATTGCTGAAGAATTTAAGTACTTCAGAGTGCATTAGAGGTACTTGGGTTTTAGGGGTGAAGTGTAAGAGGATATCCGCGTTATGCGGGCTCAAGGTCTCAGCCCTTTCTCTCGGTACATGGCACCTTCCCAGGCTACCGGAGAAGGATGAGGTAGGAGCCTATAAGATAGATGTTGAGGAGTTTCGTAAGGTGCTTAAGGTAGCCTTCGACAACGGCGTGTTCTTCATAGACACGGCTAATAGATATCATGGAGGAATGGCGCCTGTAGATCTGAGGCGTGTAGGCTACGCAGAGAGGTTGTTAGGGGATCTTCTGAAGGAGTATGAGAGGCAGGAATTAGTTATAGCTACTAAGGTAGCTGGGAGGATGGGTCCTGGACCTAACGATGAGGGTCTTAGTAGGAAGCACGTGCTATGGCAGATCTCTGAGAGCTTGAGGAGGCTGAACACTGACTACGTTGACATATACTACATGCATCGCTACGATCCAGAGGTCCCTAAGTACGAGGTTCTGAGAACGTTTGACTCGCTCGTTCAGAGAGGTAAGGTTTTGTACGTTGGAGCCAGCAACGTCCCGGCGACTGAGCTGGTCGAGTTCATGGAGCTCTCTGAGAGACTGAGGGTTGAGCCGATAACGGTGCTTCAGTACAAGTACAACATAATCGAGAGGGACATAGAGAGGGACATAGTTCCCGTAGCTAGAAGGTACGGCCTCGGCATAGCTGTCTACTCACCTCTAGCCCAAGGGGTCCTTACAGGTAAGTACGTAGACTTAGAGAGAGGGAAGTGGAGGGTTCCTGAGCTATCGAGAGCAAGCTACATGAGGTCCATCTCTGAGACGTACTTCACTGAGAAGAACCTTAAGTTCCTTCTGAGATTCATGGAGTTCTCCAGGTCGTTAGATTTAACCCCAGCACAGCTAGCGCTGGCGTGGACCGTGAACATGGAGAAGAGGCTGGGAGTAACAATAGTCCCCATAATAAGCGTCTCGAGGCTCTCACACCTTCAGGAAGCAATAGAGGCCGTGGAGGTCAACCTCTCTCACGACGATCTGAAGTATCTGGATGAGATAAGCAGAAATGTAGGTTAAACAGCATCTATAGCCTTTCCCTTAACAACCCCGTTGCTGAATGCAATCTTTACTTAAATACGCAGCCTTAACCGCTTCGACATGTCCTTAACAGAGGACATCATAGTTTTAATTCTAACATATGGAAATCAACATTTCCTTCCCGTTCACTAACTCAGTTCTTGATCCGGACGTTAGGGGGTTACGCTCTCCCTGATCTTACCCTTGGGATCACTTCTGTGCCTCCAGGTCCCCTTTCTAAAACTTATTACCTCTATCCCTAACTCGTCTATGACGTAATCGCTCAGCAAAACCTCATCTATGAAGGGGTTAACCACAGCGTTACATGGTACTTCATCACCAAGTCTTTCCCCGAGGTCTAGAGCCACCGCTATGGCGTTTCTAACCGTGTAGACCTGTGCGAGCCCCCCTGCCGTGCTGATCTCCTCTACCTCTGAGTCGGAAGGAGGGGGGTAGAGTCTTAAAGATTCAGCAACATTAACGGGTATTGCTATGTCAGGCTCATCACTCTCAAACCCCGAGTTGAGCAGAGCTGGTAACCTTAAGCTCTTATCCCTACTCCTTATCCTTATTCTTACCCTTACTCCCATCCTCAACTACCAGCTTGCCGAGTGTCCTAACCTTTCTCATATACCCAATAAACTTTATCCTTCGTTTTTCCCTCACCCTCCTTCTTATGTCCTCGAATACCCTCATGATATCTTCTTTCAACATATATCACTAAAAACACAACGAATTAAAGCTTAAATTCTTAA
>CAZKLN010000035.1:0-1366 GCA_964553765.1 uncultured Thermofilaceae archaeon | reverse complement strand
AGCTACCTGCGCTGGACTGTAGGCTTGATAATAGTCATGTGGACTACTACGCTGATACCTCTGTTGCTAAGGATAGTGGGCGTCATATAAATTCGTCTAATTTATTTCAGAGATAGGTCAGGAGAGTCTATGCTATGATGCTTAGGAACGTTGGAAGAACCTCCCTATCCAGTATGAGCACTTTTCTGGGGTACCTCCTGTGAGGCTTGCCTACCTTAACCTCTATCCTCAGGTCGCCGGCTATACAATCTATCTCATAGGAGTTCCTGAAGTAGAACACCGAGCCGTACCTTCTAGCTAGGTGAGACTGCACCACCCACTCATAGAAGGCTGACTCTAGATACCTCTCACCGCACCAGAGCGATAGCGTCCTAGCTATGAAGGGGTCCAGGAAGTAGAACTTCCTCTCCTTCCTCCATAGGATTCTGCCATCCTCTCGGTAAAGCGCGTAGTCTAGCACGAAAAGGTTCTTTAACACCTCTACGTAGTCCTGGACGGTCTTGTACGACACCCCAACGTCCCTGCCTATCGTTGAGAATGAGAGAGGGGAGGGGCTCTTCCTGAGTATGGACGAGACTATGCCCTTAACTAGCTCGATGCTTCGTCTGGCTCTAAGCACCTCACCCTCTAAAGCCTTTAAGAGGTACTCCCCCGCCATGGGGTCGTCGTTTATGGAGAGAGGGAACCCTCCTTTCAGCTCATATAGGCTGAAGAGCCTCCTTATCTCATCTTCGTACCTGAGAGCGCCCTTAAGGTCCATGTCCAGGTTACCCGTTAGCCTTACGTTAACCCCATGGACCTTGAGGAACTCCCTGAACGAGAGAGGGAGGACATGTATGTCCCTTCCCTTACCCCTTCTGCCGGGGAAGAGCTCCACGTAGCCACTCAACCTTAGTGAGGAGGACCCAGTTACCGTGATCACGTCGTTCCTGAAAAGACCCAGGTCAACGTAGCCCTTTATGACCCTCCACCACTCCCTCACGCTGGTTATCTCATCGAGAAACAGGAAGCTAGAGTCGATCCCCTCACTCCTCCTGAACTCCAGGTACGTGTCCAATACTCTCTTCAGACCCTCAACGTCAGGCGTGAGGTCGCAGTTGAAGTAGAACACGCTCTCAGGCTGAGCTTTTTCGAGAAGCTCCCGTATGAGAAGCTTGATTCCCGTAGTCTTACCTACCTGCCTCGGTCCTATGACGAAGTTCAGTGAGAAGGGCTCTAAGCTAACGTCTCGTATCCAGTCTGGGACCCATCTGACCCTCTGAGACTCCCAGACCTTAATGGTATAGTCCTCTTTACCGCTCCACCAGGGATTATGGCTCGATATGAGCGATCTCATAACAGAAATAATACTTCTAACATTAATATA
>CAZKLN010000034.1:0-14205 GCA_964553765.1 uncultured Thermofilaceae archaeon | reverse complement strand
TTTAATCTACGGGTTGATAAAAGCTGGTCTTATTGAGAATTTTACTAAAAACTTTATGTTTTAGGGAAGAGGTATCCTTTCAGCTTTATAAAGCTTCCTAATTCTCTCTTCACCATCTATCTCGTCTATAAACCTAGCTACCGGTTCTGGTATCAGATGTCTCCAGGGCTTCTCTGAGGCCATAAGTTCCTGTATCTTACTTCCTTTAAGATTCTCACGATCTTTAAAAGGTATATTATGAACTTTATACCCTTTCCTTTTAGCTAATAATTCTACTAACACGTTATTAGTAAATACTGCTTCAAACCTAGGGACCTTACTCTCTACCATCGATAACCACTCAGCATTATCGGTCACATTATCAAGCGGTATTACATAACATCTTCTATAGTGCTCGTCCCCTAGAGCTAATTTAACCATCTCAACTCTCTCGCCCGCAGTAAAGGGATTATCTTTAAGAAAGTTAAACTGAGCTGCTGTAACCCCTATAACTACCTCCCTTGACATATTTAATACATACTTTATTGCGTGAAAATGACCTTTGTGAAAAGGCTGAAATCTCCCAGGATAAAAGCTTCTAGTATATATCTGTCTCATAGTAACCACCAAGATTATAAGTTTCAGAGGCTCCGCTATAAGAGGTGGTAATCGTGATCTTATCAAACATAAACGAGAAGACTAAGTTAGTGAAACTTGACCCTAAGGTTGGAATAGGACTTGCTGAGCTAGTCAGGGGGGAGAACATAAGTCTTCATGTAGCTATAGTCAGAGATAAGATAAGACCTCATTACCATAGGAATAGGGATGAAATATATTACATAGTTAAAGGAAGAGGAATTATGAAAGTAAATAATGAGGTTAAAGCGATCAGAGAGGGAGACGTGATACTTATACCTAAGAAGAGTGTTCATTCGCTGGAAAATAAAGGAGAAGAGCCTTTAATCCTAGTTTTTGCCTCAGCTCCTCCATTCGCTCCGGAAGAGGATAGGTACTTTATAGAGTAAACTTCAATGGGATATTTCCTCTAAAGACTTAAGCTTAGTTTCCTCACCAAGCGTATAAATTACTATCGCCGAAATGAAATGCACTGTTGCAAACAATAGAAAGGGGTATAATGGATCCCCTGTAGCTTCCATAATCAGCCCAGCTACGTAAGGCCCTATTATACCTCCAATTCTTCCTATACTATTGGCCCAACCACTCCCAGCGGATCTAAGCTTAGTCGGGTAAAGCTCCGGAGTATAAGCATAAGTTATCCCCCAGGCTCCTAAATTGAAAAAGCTGACCACTATCCCCCACAAGAGAACCTCCTCTATGCTTATAGCTCTCCAAAACATGAAGCTTCCAAGGCCAGCTAAGGCCATGTAACTTGCCAAAAGATGCTTCCTTCCAATCTTATCTATTAAAGCAACAGCGCTTAAATAGCCAGGTATCTGCGCTATTGTCATTATTATTGCATACTCAAGCGATCTAATGAAGCTAATATCTCTAGATTCCAGTATTTTAGGTAACCAAAGAAATATCCCCCAATAAGCTAACACTATGCAGAACCAGTGGGTCCATAGCATGAGGGTTCTACGTCCGTATACTCCTCTAAACAAATCCTTAACGCTTATTTTCTCGGCTACTTTAAAGCTCTTAAGGTCGACCTTTATTTTATGCCTCTTAGATAGCTCTCTCGCTTTCTCAACTCTTCCCTTAATAACGAGATATCTTAATGATTCCGGAACTAAACAAGCTACTATAGGAATAAGGGCTAACACGGCTAGTGCTGAATTATAAACAGCTCTCCACCCATAATAGGGAGCTATAACTCTAGCTAGAACTATAGATATTAGCCATCCTAATGCCCACGAACTCTCAAGAAGAGCTACCATAGAACCTCTAAATTTTGAGGGTGCATACTCGGAAAGAAGGGTACTTGCCATCACCATGTAGCTAGCAGCTCCCATACCAGCAAGTATCCTAAAAATGGCTAATTGTAGAGGATTCCACGCTATGAGTGAGAGCCATGTAAACAGGCCTAACAGTGTAAGAGCTATGATCATCACATTCTTCCTCCCAATAACATCCCCTAAATATCCCATTAAAGCAGCCCCTATAAGCATGCCAATAAGCCAGCTACTTAGTAGAGCTCCTGCCTCACCTCTTGAAAGCTCAAACTCCTCTATTATTAGTGAAAGCGTTCCAGAAATTAAACCAGAGCTCATAGAATCTAAGGTCCAACCAGCTATTAATATTAAAAGTAGTATTATCTCGAACCTAGTCATAGAATCACCTATACAATAATTTTATTTAGGACCTCTTAACTTATTGTTAACCTCTTTGAGTGATTAATCAAGAGAACATAAATTTCTAAAACTTCTATCTTATGATAATGGGTTTAAGAAATGGCTTTACAGAAATGGATGTTAGATATTCTTGCATGTCCTAGATGCTTAGGAGATTTAGTGATTACGAGTAGATTTAAGGAGAAAGCTATCCTTAGTAGGCTGATGTGTAAATCATGTAAGACTACCTTTAATGTAAAAAATGACATACCTGATATGAGAATAAAAGAGTGCCTTAAAACCACTAACAAAATACAAAGGTTATTTTATAACCTTTATGCACCATTCTATGATAAATGGGAGGCAAGACTGGCTAAGCTATATGGATTTACTGAGAAAACTCTTAGAGAGGAGCTTGTTAGGTCGATAGAGATAGAGAGTGATGATAAAATATTAGAGATATGTATAGGAACGGGAGGTAATGTACCGTACTTTCGAGAATACACTAGTAATATAATAATAGGAGTAGATATCTCTGAGAGAATGCTGGAAGTTTGTAGGAGAAAGGTTAAAGACAACTATATTGGGCTTATTCTTGGATGTGCTGAATATTTACCATTAAAAACTGAAGTCTTCAATAAAGTGCTTATTGGTGGAGCACTCTCTTATATGTCAGATCCTATGCGTGCACTAAGGGAGGCTTTACGCGTAGTTTGTAGAAATGGTATAGTCGTCGTATATGACCAGATAACGGTATTTGACAAATTATTAGGTAAAGATAGGTTACCACTAAAACGCATTGATACCAATGTTAAGCTGATTGAACATAAGTATTTATTTAATAAACATTTCTACATAGCAAAGTACATAAAACAATCATAAAATAAATATTGAAATACTAACCAGCTTTTCTTAGCTTAAACCTAGCATCGACAACCCACAGATTAGCGCCTGAAATTATTATAGGGTTTAAATCCATCTCCTCTATGTAATCTTTAAAATCCCATATTAACTGTGAGGCCTTCACTATAACCTTTACAAGCTTCTCCAGATCTGCTGGAGGACTGCCTCTGTAACCTCTTAGCAAAACAGCTCCCTTAATTCTATTAATAAGATTATACGCTTCCTTCTCAGAAAGAGGAGCTAAGTCAAAGGCTATATCCTTAAGAACCTCCACGAGAACACCCCCCATACCAAAGGCTACTACTGGGCCGAATTGAGGATCTCTTAACCCTCCCACTATGACCTCATAATCTCCCTTAATCATCTCCTGAATAATAACACCTTCGATCCTAGCCTTTGGAGCTCGACACTTAATAGAGCTAATTACCTCATTGTAAGCCTTCTTAAGATCCTCTAAGCTCTTTATTCCTAGCTTCACCCCTCCTATCTCAGTTTTATGGATTAAGTTTGGAGAGCTAATCTTAACTACTAAAGGTTTATTTAATTTTTCAAATGCTTCTTCTAACCTCTCACTATTCTTTACGAGAACAAAGTTCGCTACTGGCAATCCATACTGAGAAATAAGTCTTAACGACTCGCTAAGAGTCAGACTGTTCCTTCCATCTCTGAGAGCTTTCTCGAAAATCTCATAAATATCCATCATATCGTCCTCTTAGAGTAATATCTAGTGACCTTCTTAATGGCTTTAACTATGTCCATTACATCATCGTCGCCCATGAAGGGAAATGTAGGAAGGGTAAAGATTCTCTCTGCAACATATTCAGCGTTGGGAGCAAGACCTTTGTGGTAGGATAGCTTCTTACCATAAAAGGGACAGGCCCAAGGACAGCCCTTACCGTAACCATTGAGCTTCCTAAAGAGAGGATTATCATATATAACCCTTGGGTAAGCTACTTGTACTAGGACGTTCTCAGCCCTTAAAGCTTTAATGAAAAAATCCCTTCCAATTCTCATTTTCTCTGTCTTTAATAAAACCTGATAGATGTGCCATGTATGTTTAACATAGTCCTTTACAGTAGGCAGTTTAAGTTCATGAATATCACCTAGTTCTTCTGAGTAAATACGGGCTATTTCTTCTCTTCTTCTGTTAAGCTTATCTATCCTTCTTAACTGTCCAAGCCCAAGAGCTGCTTGAAGCTCTGTCATCCTATAATTCCATCCGAGAATCTTGTGGTAATACTTGTCCGTTTGACCATGATCTATTAGTAATCTTACTTTTTCCCAAAGTTCATTAGAGGATGTCGTAACCATTCCCCCCTCTCCTGTAGTTAAGTTTTTGCTCTGGTAAAAACTGAACGCTCCTAAATCCCCTAAGCTACCAACTTTCGAACCTCTGTATTCACTTCCTATAGCTTGAGCGCAATCCTCTATCAAATACAATCCATACTCCTTAGCTATCTTTTTAAACTCGTCCATCTCAGCTGGATGACCAGCTAGGTGCACAACTATTACAGCCTTAGTCTTCTCCGTAATTCTTTCCCTAACGCTTTCAGGATCTAAGTTATAATGTTCCATCTCTATGTCTCCAAATATAGGTATAGCGTTTTGATGAAGAATAGATGTAGCACTAGCTACAAAGCTAAACGGAGTGGTTATAACTTCATCACCTGGTCCCACACCTATAGCTGCCAGAGCTGTATGAAGTGACGCGGTACCGTTGAAGACGGCCACGGCATACTTAGAACCTATAAATCTTGAAAATTCCGCTTCAAATGTCCTAGTTATAGTTCCTGCTGTAGAGGAGATCCTACCTTCGTTAAGAACCTTAAGGACAAGTTCCTTTTCCTCATCGGTGAAAACAGGCCATGCTTCCAGGGGCTTTTCTCTTACGGGAGTTCCACCCTCGATAGCAGGAAGATTCATGAATAAAAATATGTCCTAGAAGTTAGAAAAAGTTTCTCAAAAAGGCAAAAATGAAAATTTACTTAATTATTTTCTCGATAAGCTTAACTGCCTCTATAAATCCTTCTGAGTATGACTTATTTACCACAACGTCTGCTTTATCCTTAAGCTCTTTAGGCGAATTATTTACAGCTATAGAGTATCCGCTATATTCAAACAACGGAATATCGGTTTCACTGTCACCTATGGCTATCACTTCCTCTTTTCTGACATTTAGATCTTTACAAGCCTCCATTAGCCCTCTTCCCTTATTGACCTTTGCATCTACAACGTGTATTGCCCAACCGCTGTTCTTTACGCTAACATCCATACCTCCGAGAACCTCCATTATCTTCTTATAGGCAAACTCTAGCGTGTATCCCTTTCTAGCCTGGAAAGCTAGGTCAACTATTCTAAACCTGTTCTGCCAGCTCTCATAAACGTATCTACTAAGCTTCGAAAGTATAACGCCTCTAGCTTTATATGCCTTCTCGGGATCCCCTAATATCTTTACTTTATCACTAAATCCCACTACACCCCCATTCTCTGCTATAACATACCTTTTTACGGGGAGATAGTATGCTAGGGATACAAGCATTGGATAGCCGTTTCCGGAGGCAAGTATTACTGTAAGTTTTTTCTCTCTAAGTCTTTCTAGCGCTTTAACTACGTGTGAACTTATTACACCTTTACTATCTGTAAGTGTACCATCTACATCAACCACAACGAGTTTATACACTAGTTCTCTTCACCCAACCTAGCCTTCACGAAGAGGTATCGGCACGGGAATTACCTGAGCACCTCCAGCTCCACTTGTGACAACTATATATACGTTACCTCCCTTCTCAGCTAGCTCCCTTAGCATGCTGTAAGTTAAATATGTTTGTGCGATCTCAGTACTGTTATTAGCGGCCGTCATTATTAGCCTTAAGGACTCTGAGGTAGCATTAGCTCCTATAATCCTAGCCCTAGCCTCACCCATGGCTTCAAGTATTCTCGAGGTTGCTGTGGCATTAGCTTCTATAAGCATCCTTTCCCTCTTAAACTGAGCGGCAAGCTTCTGCTGCTCCTCAGCTAACTTCTGTTCAACAGCCGATTTAAAAGCTGAGGGTAACTGTATATTTCTTAGGTCTATGTCCTGTATGATGATAGCTCCTCCGAAACTTCTTTCCCTATTGACTACCTCAATTAAGTCAGAGGCTATTCGCCTGCTTATCTCGGCTCTCTTCTCTATAGTCTCCATGGCTGTATAGTTAGAGATTATATTCCTAACAGTCTCTCTAACTAATGGTGCGAGTGCTTTGACCTCCCAGTCAAGTCCTGGATAGTTAAGGTAAAGCACAGTTACCTTCTCGGGATCAACCCTCCATCTGATAGTTATATCAACATAAACTTCTAGTCCATCCTTGGTTAGGGAGGCTATAGAGGGCCATTCACCTCTTTGTCCAGTGGCGAAATCTGTCCACATATCTAGTGATTCGACGGCGAGACCAACTCGAACCACCTGCTGCCAAGGAGCTTTAATAAAGAAACGAGGTCCTATTACACTCCCCGTCACCGAACCAACCAAAGGATCAACTATGATAGCAACCTCGCTAACACCTACACTAGATATCATTGAAGCTCCGAACACCGCTAAGAAAACTATTAAAACAAGTACTAGGAGAGCAACAATCCTAGAGATTCTCCTAATAGTCTCACTCATAACACCACCTTACGATGAAAAGAAATTAAACTATTAAAAACTTTATTATTAAACTAAATATAATTACATTTTATTTTTATATATAATTATTTAAATCAATAAAAATATAATCAATAATAAAAATTACATTATATTTTTCTATAGATAGTTTTACTTTTATATTCCTATAATATTTTATTATTCTTATATTATTATAATTCTTATAAAAGCGTGTTAATAATATTTATATTATTTATTTGTTTAGAAAAATTTAAATAAACCTATTTATGGTTTAAGATTAGGGTGAAACCTTGACTAATAAAAAACTGGTATCTACATTAGCGATGCTTATTACGGTTCTGTTAATAGGAGGAGCTTTGACGTTGGATGTTAAAGGAGAAAAACCATTTGAGGGAGTTAAGGTAACAGTGCTTGTACATTCAGGTCATCAGGCAGTACCTTGGTACGAGTATGCCGATGATATAAAGGAAAAATATGGTATAGAGCTTGTTGTTGTCGAGGCGCCGCCAGAGGAGATCTATACTAAAGCACTCTTAGGAATTAAGAGTAAACCAGCTAAATACGATATCATACAGTTCAACAGTGCCTTCATAGCCGAGCTTGAACCTTACCTGTTACCATTAGATGAATTTATAATTAGGAACCCTGGAGAGAGTGGGGTTGCTTTTGGTGACATACTTCCTGCGTTTAGGTTATATCAAAATATGTGGAAAGGGAAGATTTATTCACTTACGATAGATGGAGACATATTTTTCTTCTATTACAGAGCTGACCTCTTTAACTGTCCGATGGAAAAAGAAGCCTTTAAGGCGAAATATGGTTATGACCTTGCTCCGCCTAGAACATGGGATCAGTTCCTAGATGTCGCAGAGTTCTTTACCAGAAAGAAAGGTGAGAAACTCTGCGGACAGACGCTTCAAAGGGACTTTTATGGTGCGGCTTTCCAGCTTAAACCTCCAAGGGTATTTTACTGGTACCTCTTCGTTTACTGGCCTCATATAGCTGCTGAGAGAGGGGGAGATCCCCACTACTTTGACCCAGGTACTATGAAGCCTTTAATTAACAGCGATGCTGCTGTGAAGGCTCTAGAGGTACTTAAGAAAGCCACAGAGTACATGCCTCCTGGTGTTTTAGCATGGGAATGGGATGAGACCTTCACAGCATTCGTAAAGGAAGGATATGTTGCAATGACGATCCATTGGCCGGATGAGGGTAAGAGAGCTCCTGAACTAGCACCTTTACCCATTCCTAATCCACCGGAGCCTGAGCTCGGTGTAGCTTTACCTCCAGGCGTGATAGGTCCTGATGGAAAACTTTACCAATACACTATGATAGATGCGGCTTGGGTAGCAGGAATAGCCAAGAACAGTGCCAATCCTGAGGCAGCATGGGCAGTTCTCAGCTTCCTATGTAGTCCAGAACATGACTTAGAGAGGGTAATGGCACCAACAGATTACATGCCAGATACAGGTCATGATCCTTATAGATATTCTCATATATACTCACCAAGGTTCTTAGCTCTCAAACCCCACTTCAAGATCATGACTCATGCTTACGAGGAAGCCGCTGTTCATGGGTTCCCACTACTTAAAATACCAGGTGCCTATGAGTACCTTGAGAAACTAGCTACGTACGTACATGGATATCTCTCCGGCGAAATACCGGATGCTAAAACAGCATTAGATGATCTGGCAGCTGAGTGGGAGAGTATAACTGAGGAGTTCGGTAGGGAATCTCAGAGAGAAGCCTATCTCGGAATGTGGGGTTAAATTTTTAGGGTGTCTTTACTTGAAAATAAAAAATAAAAACTTTTTTTTCATTTTACCGGTTGTTCTCGTACTTTTAGTAATAGTGGTCTTTCCCCTTATTTACAGCATATATGTCAGCTTGCTTGATTACGATTTAAGGAGAGCCTCGGTGAGGTTTCTTGGGCTAAAGAACTATGTTAAAGTTTTAGCGGATAAGCGATTTATAGCCTCACTAATAAGGACAGGTGAACTTGTAGTATTAAGCGTCGCTACACAGTATTTCATAGGCTTAGTTTTAGCACTTGCCATATATTATCATATAAGGAAGTTACGGAACATAGTGGTTGTTATACTTTCTATCCCACCCATGATCTCACCAGTCATAGTAGGCTATATGAGTAGGTTACTCTTTCATCCAGGCGCAAGTCCAATAAATTTCATATTGGAGTCCTTAGGTCTTCCTAGACTACTTTGGCATGCGTCTGCTCAAACATCTCTTTTGACCATTTTCCTGGTAGATACATGGCAATGGGCACCTTTCATGCTTCTCCTTCTTCTTTCTGGGCTAGTGGCTATACCACAGGAATATTTAGAGAGCGCAAGAGTGGATGGAGTTAATGCTTGGCAGGAAATAAGGCATATAGTTTTGCCATTATTAAAGACGACCTCTATAGTAGCGATACTTTTTAGGGCTTTAGATATACTTAGGATGTTCGACATAGTGTACATCCTAACCTATGGGGGACCAGGAACATCTACAGAAGTAGTATCGTTTTACGCATATCGTATTAGCTTTGGTTACTGGAAAATAGGATACGGTGCGGCTCTTAGTTGGGTTCTAATGCTGATACTCAGCGTGCTTACGACAATCTATCTCAAGTTCGTTGTCAAATCGTTCTGAGGTTGATGTAAATGAGCTTTACATCATACATGGTTAAAGTCCTCGTGAGCTTACTGATAATTTTCGCTACGGTCACAACATTATTCCCAATATATTGGATGTTTCTTACCTCCATAGCGCCAGGGGAGGTCGTGATGACATACCCTCCAAGATTCATACCTCATACTTTCACGATAAAGTGGTGGAGCTATGCTATTAGTACCATAAAAGGACCCTTGATAAACAGTCTAGTAATTGCCGGCACAGCCTCGATAATATCTTCGATGTTAGGTTTTATAGCAGGATATGGGTTTGCTAGGTTCAGAAAGCCCAACGATAACGTACTTTTCTGGATACTCTCCATAAGGTTCATGCCGGCCATAGTAGCCATAATTCCGTATTATCTCCTTTTCAGCTCCTTAAATCTTCTAGATACCTACCCAGCTGTCATCATTCCACATCTAACTATAGGTATACCTTTCGCAGTATGGCTTTTAAGAGGAGCTATAATAGCTATACCCAGAGAGCTCGAGGAAGCAGCTCTGGTAGATGGGTGCAACAGATGGCAAGCATTGTTTAAGGTTGTTTTCCCACTAGCCTTACCAAGCATACTCGTGACACTCTTATTTACTTTTATATGGTCTTGGAACGAGTTCATGTACGCATTAGTCCTGACAGATGTTAAAGCGAGAGTATTAACTGTCGCCATAGCAGGTATGAGGGAGGCACATGGATTAATGTGGGGGGCTGTCTCTGCGGCAGCGATCGTAGCAGCCTTACCAGCGTTAACCATTACTTTACTCCTTCAACGACATCTGATCTCAGGGCTGGCGTTTTACAGAACTAAAGGTTGATACTTTTATTTTTAATATTTAATAAATACAAAAGAAAAATAAAGCTACTAAGCTAAAATTTTCTTATTGCTTTACCTCCACTTCTTATTATTTCTATTATATCTTCAGGATCCACTTTATCTTTAAGTACATCAGCTATTTTTCTCCCATGGTCAAGAATTACGAATCTATCTGCTACTTCATATACATGATAAATATTATGGGTTATAAATATAACAGATGCACCTTGATCCTTAGCCTCAAGAACATGATCTAAGACCTTTCTTGTTTCTTTTACTGAAAGAGAGGCTGTAGGTTCATCTAATATTATTAACTTAGCGTTAAAGTATAGCGCTCTCCCTATAGCTACAGATTGTTTTTCACCACCAGAAAGTGTGGCTACTCTTTGATCTGGGGATTGAATACGAGTAAGTCCTAGATTTTTTAAAATCTTTATTGATTCCTTTCTCATTGTATCATGATCTAAAAAATTAAATGGCCCTAATTTTTTTAATGGCTCTCGTCCTAAAAAGAAATTTCTACTTATACTAAGTAAATCTATTAATGCAAGGTCCTGATAAACTATTTCTATACCCATATTTCTAGCTTCCCTAGGTGACTTAAAATTAACCTTTTTTCCTTCAAAGTATATTTCTCCTTTATCAGGCTTATAAGCACCAACGAGAATTTTCACTAATGTAGATTTTCCAGCACCATTATCTCCCACAAGACCAACTATTTCTTTGCGATTCACATGAAAATCTACTCCTTTTAATGCATGTACATGTCCAAACCATTTGTGAATATTTATCATTTTAACAAGTGGATGCCTCATTTAAGTACCACCTTTTTTAATATTAGCATATTTATTATTGTCGCTATGACTAATATAAGGCCAATGAATGCTCTATACCAATAAGGTGGAGCGCCTATTAACACTAACCCTGTATTAATGGAGGCTGTTAATAGTGTTCCTACGAATGTTCCTACTATACTTCCATGACCGCCACTTAGTAGACAGCCACCTATTACAGCAGCAGCAATTGCCTCTAATTCTAATCCTTCACCTAACGTAGGATCAACAATTTTAAATCGCGAAAAAGAGATTATACCAGCTAAACCAGCTAATAAACCTGAAATAACAAAATTTACTAACTTAACTTTTTTTACAGGAATACCTACTGCTCTTGCAGCTTCTTTATTTCCTCCAACAGCAAAGACCCAGTTTCCATATCGTGTTTTAGTTAATATTAACGTAAATATTATAGCAATGATTACCAGCCAAATTGCTGACGAACGAAAATCTTTGAATAACCTGCTGTTTAATAATAAAAACAATAGATGTGTGCCTTTTGCATATATAGGAAAGCCGCCAGTAGTAGCTAAAAGAACACCTCTAAAAAACATCATGGTTCCAAGCGTTGTAAGAAATGAAGGTATATCCGTTTTTAAAGTTATATATCCGTTTATGAATCCTATAGAAGAGGAAATTAAAAGCGAGAGAATAAGTCCTAAAAATGGATCAATACCTTGTTCCCATAAGGTAGCAAGAACCATAGGAGCTACTGCATAAACTGATCCTACTGATAAATCAAACTCTCCTGCTATCATTAGAAAAGCAACTCCTATAGCAACTATACCTAGCTCCGCGGTTATCGTGAGTATACTAGCAAAATTCTCTAAGGTAAGAAATCTTTCAGAGAGAAAAGAAAAAAATATAATTACTAAAATCCAGCTTAAAAAAATACCTGATTCAGGATATTTTCTAATAATTTTCAAAAAAGGGAAAAAAGAAAAAAAATGTTTAAATGACATTAAGCGCCACCAGTAGTTGCGATCTGTTTCTCAATTAAATGGATATTCGAGATATCAATCACGGCAGGACCTGTGCGTGTGATCTCAGGTGGTATGAAGCCATATTTTACATGGAGATACATCCAGACTACGGGTATATATCCTTGCATATAGGGTTGTTGACTAATGGCACATATCATCTTCCCCTCTTTAATAGCTTCTAATATAACCTCGTCAACATCGTGTGTTGCTAGCTTGACTTTACCGAAAAGATTCATTTCTTCTAATACTTTTAATGCAGGATGAGCCCCTAATGGTCCTAAGGTAATTATCAACTCAGTATCTGGATGTGCCTTAAGATAGCTTCTAAGGATTTCAGTAGCTTTTGTTGGATCCGGAGTTATATCTAGTTTGTCAACTGGAACACCTAAGGGTTCATAAAAGTCTTTAACACCTTTAGCTCTAAGTTCTAGACCCACATGCCCAGGTTTATGTATTGCTACAACTACTCTCTTCGGTTTATTCGGTTCAAATTCCTTCTGGGATCTCTCAGCTAACTTATATCCAGCCATATATTCATCGTTACCTACATATCCAAGGTAGGGTATACGTTCATTAGGTGGACGAGGATCAGGAACATTAACTGCAATCACTGGTATCCCTTTCTCAATAGCTCTTCTTAGCGGCTCATCTAATGCTTTGTAATTTGTTATTGTTACAATTATTCCGTCAGGATTCGCATCAATAGCACTTTCAACGAAATTAACTAACTTCTCTATCGAATATTTTTCAGGGCCCAAGAATATTACTTTTACTCCAAGCTTCTTAGCAGCATCTTGAGTTGCCCTAATTACTGGTCCCCACCAAGGATCAGCAGGACCTCCATGGCTTATGTAATAGAAAGTATATTCAGGCTCTTCCTGTGAATAGGTTACTAAGGGTGTTAACAGTAAGACCGCAGCAAAAACAAGTATTAAATAGGAAAGTAGTCGCTTGTTCACATTTTTCACCATTTATTAAGAGATTAGAAAAAAGATATATGTTTTCTTTCCGATAAAGATAAAAATCTTATGATTCCTTCGCTGTTTAGGAGCGGCAAAACTGCATATTTTGAAAATGTAAATGTTCTATAGACTTTATAACAGAGGAACATTTATTATTCTAAATATCATCGCTTCATCAGATCTTATGAGGCGTAAGTTTAGGGTTATAATTGATGGAGAGGTTTATGAGGTAGAGACTGAGATAGGTGAGGATGAGGACTTCCTTTCCTTGCTCAGAAGTCTTATGGGTAGTGAGGTTAGGAGAGTTGAACCTTCAAGCCAAGTTTACTTAAAGCCTATGCGGATCAGATACGGAAAACAAGTTGTATCACCTATAGCTGGAAAAGTGATCGATGTGAAGGTTAGACAGGGGCAAGATATTGATGAGGAAACTACAGTAGTAGTGCTTGAAGCTATGAAGACTCAGGTTGAAGTGAAGGCAGGGAAGAGGGGTAAAGTGAAGGAGATAAAGGTGAAAGTAGGGGATAGGGTGAGTAAAGATCAGCCTTTGATAGAGATAGAGTAAAGAAAGTTTTAAGGCTAGGTTTTTTCAGTAGAAGTTTACCAGGGGAGGTTTAAATTATAAGTTTACCAGGAGAGAGTTCCTCTTGTCAGCTGCTAAGTCAGTTATTCTACTTTTCTAGGTTCCTTAATAGCCTATTTTAAGGGAGGAACACTTAAGGTTTATAATTACAGTTACTACATAGACCCGAAAGTAAAAGAACATATGGAGTGATTGTTATATATGATGAATATGAAGGTTTGAAGCCGCTGAAGAGGCATTCGCTAAGTTAAGGTTTGAAGGAGGCTATGATGTGATAGTGTTAGCTGATTCTTACCTACCTAGAGTTATAGAAGAAGGGTTAATATGGGAAATTGACCATGAGTTAGTGCCTAACTTAAAGAACTTAGATAGTAAAATTGTCAACATATCCCATGATATATGTGGGGAACACGGATATGCTCAGCTCTTTGATCTTGAGCATTTTCTACCTAAATACTCTTCGGGTTTAATGTCACGTTTTTCGATATTATGGTATATGGACATGAAAATCTATCACTCTCAAACATGTTCCCTAGAGAAGAAT
>CAZKLN010000033.1:0-14543 GCA_964553765.1 uncultured Thermofilaceae archaeon | reverse complement strand
TACAACTAAAAATACTATGTAAATAATCCAATTTTATTAATCATTTTAGAAAAAAGTTTATTAGAATAGTTTAGCATAAAGTGATATGGATCCTCTAGCCATCTTCCTGATGCTGGTAGCCGGATCGCTGGTTGGGCTTGTTAGCTCCTTTTTTGGAGTCGGAGCTTGCTTCATAATGGTTCCTGTGATGATCTACTGCTTCGAGAGGTTTCTAAACACTCCCAGCTATTTAGCTCCTCTAATAGCTTTCGGAACGAACATGGCAATAGTGGTTCCAACCGCGGTGAGCGGAGTCTTAAGGCATAAAAAGGAGCTAAAGGCGAGGAGAATAAGCTTTCCCATGAAACATTATCTTAGCTTCGCTGTACCGGTTGGGTTTGGAAGCTTCACAGGGTCCCTATTTGCGTTTCTCTTGTTCTCCTCCTTCAGAAAGGAGGCAGGAATTCTCTTAAAAACGATCTTTGGTCTTTTCTGTCTTTTCGGAGCTTACAGGTTCATGAAGGCAAAACCTCTCAAGATAAGTGAGCTAAAACCTCCCTCTCTGATTAAACATTCTTTGTTTGGATTCGCTTCTGGAATCCTGGCTCATTTCATAGGAATAGGAGGAGGAATAATCTATATGCCGGTGTTGAACACATTTTTGCGAATACCTGTTCATCTAGCAGTTCCAGTCTCCCTAGCGACCATGATCATAGGCTCATCAATAGGAGCTGCCTCATTTGGCTTTTTAGGTCGCTTGGATCAGGTTTTGCATCCAAGTGACTATCCTCCTCTAAGTTGGGGCTGGCTTAATTTGGTCGCATTTGTGTGCATAGGAATTCCCAGTGTGTTAATGGCTCAAATAGGACCTAAACTAGCCCATAAGGTCTCTCCTAAGAGATTTAAGATACTTTTAGCGGTAGTCTATATTTACATTGGTTTCAGATTAATAATCAGAGGGATTTGTCAGATTCAAGGCATTCCTCCCCTAATTCCCTAGGTTTTAAGCTTAGGTATTTATTCTAAGAGCTCTTAGAATAAATTAATTTATATCTCGATTTTAAAATATAAAAAGGTGTAAAGCTTGAGAAAAGCTGAAATAACCATAATTCTACTGTTTATTTTCTCGCTCCTAGCGTTACCCATTCTAGCTGCTCAACAAATAGAGAATGAGTTAATAATTTATCATTACTACACTGCAGGTGGAGAAAGGGAGGCAATAGACGTTTACTTCAAGTACTTTAGAGAGAAATACCCCTTCGTTAAAATTAGAGAAAATGAGATTCCTGGAGGTGCTGCAGAAAACATAAGAGCAGTAGTAATGAGCAGGCTTGAAGCAGGCAATCCTCCAGATATATTCTTGGATTTAGCTGGAGCAAACCTCAAAAGATACGTAGATGCAGGTTATTTAGCTCCTGTAGACGAGATATGGAAGGAAACTAACATGGAAGAACACGTACCTCCCTTACTTAGGAAGATGTGTTACTTTTACGGCCATTACTACGGTGTTCAAGCAAATAATGTCCATAGAGAAAATATACTGTTCTATAATAAACACCTGTTCGACGACCTAGGTTTAACTCCTCCAAGAAACCCTGATGAGCTGGTTAAAGTAGCTAGTGCAATTAAGTCCGCTAAACCCACAGTGGCACCATTAGTAGTTTCCACAAAAGATTACTGGCATGTAGCCTTCTTTTTTGATCCTATAATATATTATTATGGAGGGAAGGATTACTACTTAAGATTCTTTACAGGAAGAGTAAACTTCTCTAATCCCAATGATGTAAAACCCTTCAAGGAAGCCCTTAACTTCGTTAAGACCTTAGTGGAAGAAGGTTACTTAGTTCCTAGCACGGCCTGGACATGGGATATGAGTTGCTCTCAAATAGCTAGAGGAAGAGCCGCTATGGGAATCTATGGTGACTGGGCTCTTGGGTACTTTATCTCTATAGGACTTAAAATAGATGAGGATATTGGAGGAGCGCCTTTCCCCGGAGGAGATGACGAAGTCTATCTAATAGGCGTAGACGCGTTCGTTATGCCTAAAGGAGCACCTCATCCTAACGCTGCTAAAGCATGGTTGCTGTTAATGACAGATCCTCAAATAGAGTACGAATTCGCGTTAAAGAAAGGTAGTATAGCGGGAAGAGACGATGCTCCTAAGGACTATCCTGATAGTGTTAGGAGGGAGAACATAGAGTTCCTTCTCTCTCATCCAGAGTTAGTCATACCACATGGAACATTTATGCTAGCTCCACCAGCATTTCTGGAAGATTTCTGTAAAACAATAATCGATTTCTTCTATACAAAAGATGTAGAGGCTACAATAAGAAGTGTAGCAGCTTTAATGGAGAAACATAACGTAGCTGAATTTAGCTCCTGGATTTGGGAGGATTAAAAGGGAAAGAAGTTAATGTGGAAGCCTCAACTTAAATATACTTTATTTTTCTTTTTTCCTGCTTTCACTCTAATATTATTGCTTTATGTACTAACTATATGGACCGTTTTCATGTCATTTACTAATTGGAAATTCGGAGTAAGAGCAACCAGTCTAAAGTTCATTGGTTTAGAAAATTATTTAGAGCTTTTTAAATATCAGAGATTTTGGGAAAGTTTTAAAAATAATATAATATGGCTTGTATTTTTTGTCATACCTACTGCGTTTTTAGGGCTAATACTAGCTTACTTACTGGACATAGCTCCTGTAAAACTAGAGTCTATATTACGTCCCTTATTCCTCTATCCTACAGCTCTTTCATTCGCTGTCACTGGGGTACTTTGGTCTTGGATCTATGACCCGTGGGATGGGGTTCTTAACGTTGTTCTTTTTAGACTAGGTTTTGAAGCTATAATTCCATGGCTAGATGATCCTACGTTAGCTAAGTTCTCTATAATCTCTGCAGCTGTATGGCAATATAGTGGTTTCTCCATGATAATATTCCTGGCAGCTTTAAGAGGTGGATTGCTTAAAAGTGCTATAGAAGCAGCTAAGGTGGACGGCGCTAGCTCAGCTCAAATACTTTTACACATAATATTACCTAACATAAGGAATGCTATGTTAGTAGTTATCTCCTTACTCACGATTTTTGGGTTAAAAATATTTGATCTAGTATGGGTTATGACGAGAGGAGGGCCAGGTTATTCAACTGAAGTGTTAGCTGTTTATATGTATGTTTTAGCTTTTCACCAAGACCTTTTAGCAGCTAGTACAGCCGTAGCCACCATAATATTTGCCCTATCATCTCTCATCTTAATACCTTATGTTCACTATTCTATAAAGAGGTGGTTTAAGCATGGCTAAGATGATGGTTAATAGAGCACTAATAATATCTGTCCTAGTATTGCTTTCAATGTTGTTCTTAGTGCCTATGTATGTCATGGTAGTTACCTCGCTTAAAACACCTTATGAAATTTCCTTAGCCGAGTACCTTTCTCCGCCCAAATTTCCCTACCTATCTAATTACTTAAAGATTCTTGACAAAATGGGAGAAGCGTTGATAGATACGTTAATTGTCTCAGTTTCTTCGACGATGATATGTATAGCTATAGGAACCTTAGCTGGCTACTTCTTAGCCAGGTTTAACCTAAGGTACTCTCTTCACCTTTCCTTCATAGTGATGTTAGCGAGCTTTCTACCTTACCAAGCTATACTGATTCCCTTAACGATGTTGGAATCTTGGCTTTTTATAACGGATACCTACCTAGGTCTTATTTTTGCTTATGTCATGCTTAATACTCCTCTCTCCACTCTCATACCTATGGTGTTTTTTATGACGCTTCCTAAGGAGCTTGAGGAAATCGCTATAGTCGATGGGTGCGGACCTATACATACTTTCATAAAAGTAGTACTACCTATCTCTAAACCAGCCTTAGCATCAACAGCAATTCTAGTCTTCACAAGTGTTTGGAACGAGTTTCTGATAGCTTTAACTTTAGGGGGAACGAGGATTAGAATGGTCGCTCCATCTGTAGCTGAATTAAAAGGCGCTTACGCAGCTTTTTGGAACCTTCAAATGGCAGGAGCGATCATAGGATCTTTACCTCCTCTGATATTCTTTATAACAGCCGGTAAGTACTTTGTCAAAGGTTTATTAGTAGGTACTATGAGAGCTTAATCATATTTTCTATTTCCATCAATCTTGCAAACTTAAGTAAATTTCTTCTACCTTTAGGTTCCCACTCTAAAAGAGGTATTATATGAACCTCATATTTTCCTTTGAGCTCCTCTAAAAGCTCTTTAACTACTTTCTCATGTCTTATAGATCTCAGTACCCATGGTTTGCAGTTTGGACACGATTCCCTCCTTTCTACCATGTTAATCAATAAGCCGTTAGGATTTATGTTCATCAAATTAAACTCTTCTATTATCTTTTTAGTAACAAATATGCCCAATTTTTCAGGTATAGTGACTATGTATACATAATGGTTATCGGAGGTCATCATAGATAATACTTTCTCTGCCAATGTTCTCCATTCATTTATTAATTCTAAGGGATCTTTCCCCTCTTTTGACCTCTTTAATTTTTCGAAGAACCCTTTAAGTTTAAGATAAAGCCTAGCAGCGTCACCTAGATGGGAATAGAGTTCTCTTTCTATCCTTAACAATCGTAACCCTCCTCCTGCAGCAGCTGTATCCCATACAATGAAATCGTAATCTCCCTCGTTCCAAAGGGTATAGATATAGTATAGTATAAATTCGTCACTTATGCCTGGAGCACCGGCTATGTAATCAATGATATACCTGTCAACAGGAATTATTGATGATATAACCCTGTATACTTCTTCTCCAAACCGTAGTTTCCACATCGAGATAACTTCTTCCTCACTTATTTCTGCAGCCCAGAGATTATCACATACCTTTATGGGTTTAGGTCTCAGCTTTTCCTCTAATAACTCTGAGAGGGAAGGCGTGGGATCACTTGATAATAAGAGTGTTTTACCCTCCTCAGCTAATCTAAGTGCGGTTGCTGCTGCGCAGGTGCTTTTCCCAACACCACCCTTACCCCAGTAGCTAATCATTTTACTCATTTTCACAACCTTAAATATTAAATGTACCTTACCAAAGATATTAAATGGAGTTTTCTCGGTGAGTGTTATGGAGAATAAACGACAGATACGGGAAACGGTATGGAAGAAACTTAAAGAATATAACCTTTCTGTAGGCCCTTGTTATGGGAAAATACCTAATTTCATAGGTAGCGCCACAGCAGCAAACAAGGTAATATACTCTAGATTCTTCAGGAGAGCAAAGGTCATTTATTCCACGCTAGATTCTCCTCAGAAACTTATAAGAGAGGCCGCTCTCCTCAGTGGAAAGACATTAGTATTATCCACACCTAGGCTTTCAAAAGGATTTATACTTCTTAATCCTAAGGAGATACCGAGAAACGCCTATAACTACGCTTCAACTTATAGAGGAGCTATGATGTATGGATTAAAGATGGAAAGTTTGGAGGGTCTCCATATAGACATGTTCATCATGGGTAGCGTAGCTGTTGACAGAAAAGGAGGTAGAGTAGGTAAGGGAGATGGTATGCAAGACCTTGAGTATGCAGTACTTAGAGAACTAGGAGTGATAGATGATAAAACATTAACAGTAACTACAGTTCACGATACACAGGTAATGGACAATATACCTATGGAGCTTCATGACGTTCCCGCTGACATAATAGGCACGCCCTCAGAGCTTATAGTAACTAATACTCAGTATCCTAAACCTAGTGGAGTAATATGGGATTTAATATCGGCTGAGAGGATAGCTAGTATAAATATTTTAAGACAGCTTTCAGGATTCACATAGTAACTCTAATAAGACCTGGATAACTTCTTTCTATCAGAAGCTTACATCTATTGCAGTAATCAGGCGACTTCGTGTCTACTTCCCATATTGTGTTGCTGAACCTCATTACACAGGTTCTTTCATTACAATGTGTAAGTCCTAAGCTGTGACCTAGCTCGTGTAATGACTCTTTTACCACTCTTACCCTAAAGAGGGTCTCCTGGGAGGGTAACCCATAAAATTCAGGTTTAAGTCTTTGAAGAAATACTATACCTCCCCAACCGTAACTAGCTATGCCGAAAACAAAGTTTAAACCGCTAACGTAACCATCAGCATCTATTAAAAACAATATTCGCATAAGAGGGTTAGAGGGCATTTCTCTTCTTAGGTTCGTAATTAAGTTTTCTGCGTTTACTTGCTCTCTTCTCTCATCATAAAAATCTATTAGATATCCCATACTGACTTTCCTCTCTACGATAATACTTGCATTAAATCTTAAAAGTAAGGAATTTTTAACCACAGCTATCAGTTCGTTATCCTTAACTCCTATAG
The DNA here is from genome assembly GCA_964553765.1 of uncultured Thermofilaceae archaeon. Taxonomy (GTDB): domain Archaea; phylum Thermoproteota; class Thermoprotei; order Thermofilales; family Thermofilaceae; genus CAZKLN01. The sequence goes on along the minus strand of CAZKLN010000033.1, from coordinate 8,233 downwards.
GTGACAACAGAATAGTAAACCTCTCTCTACTCATGTATTTAACACCTGACGCTAAAAACTTAGGGCTAACCTTTATACCATCTACCTCACTACCATAAGGGGCTTATGAAAAACTATGAGATCAAAGCTTTGCTAATAGGATTAACAAAACTAGGATGTAGCAGGAAGTATACCAGAGTTAATAAAGCCGAGCTTGCGCTAGATCTCGATGTGTCGGCATGGACACTTAACAGATGGATAAGAGAAGCCATTAACAGAGGTCTAGTTAATATTCTCAAAGATGGTAGAGCTAGCCTTTACAAGATAACCGAGAGGGGGTTAATCGAGCTCTTAGATTTAAAGAAACTCTTAGAAGACCAGTTAGAGGATTTTATAAGTATGAAAGGTCTAGTAACCAAAGGGCTTAGTGAAGGAGCCTATTATATGTCCATACCAGAATATGAAGAAATGCTTCATAAGGCTTTAGGTTTTAAACCTTACCCAGGTACACTTAATGTTAAGATACTTGAGAAATACGTTCCTTTGAGGAGAATCTTAGAGAAGTATGAGAAACCTATAACTACAGGTTTTAAAAAGAACTCTAAAGAATTTGGTGGGGTAGGCTTCTTAAGAGCCGAGATAATTAACGACTCCGGACGTAAGGAAACTTGTGCAGTCCTTTTTATAGAGAAGACTAAACACGGACCTGATATCATCGAAGTGGTCGCACCGGTCAATTTAAGAGAAAAATTAAATCTTAAGGACGGCTCTGAGGTTAAACTAATAATATATTTATCTAGCTAATTGAAACTTGGTGAGGAATAAATTGGAGAAAAAGATAGCTCTCTTCTTAACGACGTTAACTTTATTACTAATCATTACCCCTCTTGGCTCTCCAGTCAGACAATTAAAAGTAATAGGCGCTACATGGATATACGCGCCTGCAGTTTCAGAGACTACTGGTGGGCTTCGAGGGGCTTTAGTAAATATAAGCTTAATAGTGACTGAGGGCTTCGGAGACGTATACGTTGCTACATCATCTCTTACGGAAAAAGACATGCAGGCAGCTGCTACAACAGCTGCGAGGATAGCGTCTGAGATCTTAAATTTAAACTTCAGGAACTACAATTTCTACTTTAAGGTTAGTTCAGACGCTATAGTGATTGGAGGCCCCAGTGCCGGTGTAGCTCTCACAGTTCTCTCTTTCTCAGCTTTAAGTGGTATTCCGATAAATAGAAGCGTGCTAGTTACAGGAATGATAAACCCTGATGGCACAGTGGGTCCTGTTGGAGGAGTATTTGAAAAGGCTGAGATAGCCGCTAAATCGGGTATAAAGCTTTTCCTAATACCTCCAGGCCAATCTATAGTAAGCAAGGTTAAAGTAATTAAGGAGCAGGTAGGTCCCTTCATCATACAAAGAGTTAGAAGAGAGCCTGTAAACCTGGTTAAGTATGCAAAGGAGAACTGGAATCTTAAAGTTAAGGAGATAGAAAGTGTCTATGAGGCTGTAAAGTACTTCACAGGGTACTTAATAAAGCTACCTGAGTACTCTGAACCCTCATTAAGTCAAGATATGCTTGAGGCCTTAACAGCACAAGCTTCTAAGTTAATGAATGAAGCTGAAAGAAACTATAGGGAAGTAGTTGATGAAATTAAGAGATCCTCAATTGATCCCTTTGAAAAGCAAAGGCTCCTTGAGATCCTTGACGAGAGATCGTTAAAACCGTTGATGGCTGCTCGAGAAGAACCTGATCCTTACGAGAGAGCTAACTTAGCTCTATCTTCCGTTATTAACTCTGAATGGATAAGGCTTATACATAGTTACACCACCCACAGACTTGAACTTAACAAAATAGTTTCCAAGCTTGAAAAGGAGCTCAATGAAACAATAGGACTTGTGAGGAAAGGATGGAAGGAGATAAACGATAGAGCCGACATAGTGTTTCTCCTGGTGGCAACTGATAGAGCTGTAGATGCTAAAGAAAAGCTTAGACAGGCAAGTGAAATATGGGATAAAGATCGTAGTGAGGGATTAAGGCTTTTAGCTTACGTAAAATGGAGGATTTATACTGTGAAATTGTGGTATGAGATGACTAAGGTGAGGGAAGGAGCTGAGATACGTTTAGAGGGACTTAAAGAGATAGCAGCTAATTATCTAGCAGAAGCTAGAAGTACTTGGTCCTATGCTGGAACCCTTTTAGAGGAGATGGGCTCAGGGGGTGTAATGCTTGATGAGGCATTTAGGGCTTACCAGCTAGCTAAAGATAGCTTCATGGAAAACGACTACGTAACTACGTGTGTTGAAGCCATCAAGTCTCTCTCGTATTCAGAGGCATCCATAGCCTCCGCAATTACCGATATAACTCTTAATTCGACATACATTATACAGTATTCTCGGAGAACGGCTCTAATGAACATAGCTAGGGCTAGTGAAGCCGTAGAGCCTGTAGTATCCATATTATATTTAAGAAGCGGTGATAGAAGTGAAGGCATTGACTCTAGAGTTCTCTTTTATAAACTTTCATCATATTACGCGAAGCTTATAAGGGATATAGCAAGTTTAGCGAAAGCTTAACCAAGAGAGGTTTAAATAATATGCCTAAAACAACTACGAAGGGGTTAGAAAGTGGTTAACGTGAGGTACATACCTCCTAATATATTCATAGAAGAACTAGCTAAGTACTTGAAAGAGAACTTTGAGGAGATAAAACCACCTGAGTGGGCAGCCTATGTAAAGACAGGCGTTAGTAGGGAGAGAATACCTACGGATCCTGAGTGGTGGTACAAAAGATGCGCATCTTTGTTACGTAAACTTTACATACATGGTCCCACTGGAATAGAGAAGCTGAGAACTGCCTATGGTGGAAGAAAGGATCTAGGGCTTAAAAGGGAACATTTTAGAAAGGCTGGTGGATCTATAATTAGGAAAGCTCTTCAGCAATTAGAGAATGCAGGATTAGTTACAAAAGTAAAGGGAGAAGGCAGAGCTTTAACTCCTCAAGGAATCTCATTACTTGATAGTCTCGCGGCTAGAATATTCAGGCATATGACAAGGGAGAACCCTGTACTTAAGAAATATGTAGGGTAAAAGGCGATAAATACATAGTAGGGTGAGTAAGGTTGGGAGAGGTCTACGACGAAGAGCTTGAACAGATAAAAATGAGAAAGCTAGAGGAATATAAGAAGAGGTTAGAAGCCCTAGCTAGGGAAGAAGAGGCTAGAAGAGCTGAGGAAGCTAAAAAACAGGAAATTTTAAGGCATATATTAACGCCTGAAGCTAGACAAAGGTTAACTAATCTAAAGATGGTTAAGCCAGAGCTTGCAGAAAATATTGAAAATCAACTTATTCAACTGGCTAATATGGGAAGGCTAAACATACCCATAACCGATGAGCAGCTTAAGAGAATGTTAGAAAGTATAGTTAGACACTCAAGGAGAGAAATAAAGATAAGGTACTCGATGGATGTTTAATAGCTGGTGAGTGGAGATGGCCCGCAATAAACCTGCCGCTAAGAAGAGGAGGCTTGCTAGTGCTGCCAAGTCAAACAGAGCAGTGCCTAGTTGGGTTATAGCTAAGACGCTACTGAAATTTGAGAGAAGGCCTAAGAGAAATTGGAGAAGAAGCAGGATGCAGTTATAAAAGGTGAACTACATGTCTGAAAAGGAAAGCAACGCCGAAAAGGTATACGTGATTCCCTTGAGAGACGTCTATAGAGTGCCTAGGAAGAAGAGAGCAAAGGTCGCTATCAGGATAATTCACGAATTTGTTCAAAGACATCTTAAGGTTAAATATGTAGTAATAGGCAATGACGTTAATGAGTACATCTGGCATAGAAGCATAGAAAAACCCCCAAGAAGAGTTAAAGTTTCCGTCTCAAAGGTAGAAGAAGACTTAGCAGAGGTTTCGCTATATCAGGAGTGAGGATAGTTGAGCGTTGAGAGAACAGCTCTTTTTGGGAACCCTAATATCGGAGTGTATGTTTTTGCCACTGAAAGTTTCTCTTTAATACCCAGAGATTCCCCTGAAAAATTTGAGAGAGTCGTAGAAGAGACACTTAAAGTTCCTGTCTATAGGGTAAGTGTTTCGGAATCGTCTCTAATAGGTGTTTTTGTAGCAGGAAATTCTAACGGGCTTGTTTTAAGCAAGTTTACCACAGAATATGAGCTTGAAACACTAAAAAGTATGTTAGGTAAAGATATGAACATTAAGGTTTTAGATGATATAAAGGAAAGTGCACTAGGTAATTTAGTACTTGTTAATGATAAAGCCGCTATAGTTAGCCCGCTGTTAGATCGAAAGGTACTAGGTATAATAGAGGACGTGTTAGGGGTAGAAGCTGTTCAGCGTGAGGTAGCTGGCTCTCTCTTAGTAAGCTCAGTCGCTATAACCTCTAACAAAGGTGCTATGGTATATCCAATGGCTTCAGAGGATGAGATTAAGGAGCTCTCATCGATTTTGCACGTAGAGGTTGATGTCGGCACAGTCAACAGAGGTAGTATATTTCTCAGAAGTGGAATGGTTGTAAATACTAAAGGATGCGTAGTAGGATATGATACAACGGGACCTGAATTATTAAGAATACAAAAAGTGTTTTTCTAGTTTAAGCCTTTTAGCAGAAGCCTTCATAAGTATTTTAACCATCCTTTACACCTCTTAACGGCCTCTTTCCAGCCCTTGTACAGTTTCTCTCTTTTATCTTCAGGCCAGCTGGGGTTAAATATCTTGTCTATTTTCCACTTGCTTTTTAGCTCTTCGACGTTTTTCCAATACTCAATAGCAAGCCCTGCCATATAAGCTGCTCCTAAAGATGTGGTTTCAATGACTTTCGGCCTTATCACGGTTTTTCCAAGTATATCAGCTTGGAGCTGCATAAGATAATTATTAGCAGAAGCCCCTCCATCTACCTTAATCGTTTTTACGGTAATGCCTGTCTCTTCTTCCATAACCTCTATTACTTCTCTCGTCTGATAACATATGGCCTCGAGGGCTGCATGAACTATGTGTTCTTTACGGGTGTATCTAGTTAAACCTATTATTATCCCTCTGGCATCCATATCCCAATAAGGAGCAAACAGGCCACTAAAAGCAGGGACAAAGTAGACTCCTCCTGCCCCCTCGTTCGAAACCTTTCTAGCTAAGGCCTCGGTCTCGGCAGCTGTTTTTATGATCCCTAGATTATCTCTCAGCCACTGAACAGCTGCACCAGTTATAGCTATAGATCCTTCTAGAGCATAGTTCACCTCTCCCTTCCTAAAACCATAGGCTATGGTTGTTAGTAATCCTCTTCTCGAAACCCTAACCTCGTTTCCAGTATTTAACAGCAAAAAGTTACCCGTACCATAAGTGTTCTTTACCTCACCTCTGTTGAGAGCTACCTGGCCCACTAAGGCTGCCTGTTGATCACCTAAGTCACCTACTACTGGTATGTCTTCACCTAATATCTCAGATTTAACATGTCCGTATATCTCTGAGGAAGAACGTATCTCAGGTAAACCTCTTTCAGGTATCTTAAAGATCTCCAGCAATTCATCATCCCATTCTAACCTCTTAAGATCCATTAACATGGTTCTTGAAGCATTAGTATAATCCGTCACGTGCTTCCCAGTAAGGTTCCATATGAGCCATGTATCTATAGTGCCAAATATAGCCTCCCCTTTCTCCGTCCTCTCCCTTAAACCCTCTATATTATCTAACAACCACTTCATCTTTGAACTTGAAAAATAGGTGTGAAGGTAAAGCCCTGTTTTCTCATGTATATGATCTTCTATGCCCTCTTTTCTTAGCTCCTCACATAGGTGCTTTGTTCTGGTATCTTGCCACACTATGGCATTGTAATAGGGCTTACCAGTTTTAGGGTTCCACACGACTATGGTCTCTCTTTGATTGGTTATACCTATGCCCGCTATATCTGAGGTCTCTATTTTCGCTTTGGTTAACGATTCTTTGATTACCCTTTTGGTGTTTTCCCATATCTCTAAAGGATCATGCTCAACCCAGCCAGGTCTAGGGCATATTTGCTTATGCTCAACATACGCACTTGAGACTACATTAGCCTCGTAATCGAAAATTATACTTCTAGTTCCAGTAGTACCTTGATCTATAGAAAGTAAATACTTTTTCTCCATTAATTATAACCTTAATTAAGTTATAGAATTAATATTTTCTTTTTACGTTTAAACCTTGAGAGTTTTCTTTGAATGTTTGAGAGTGTTTCTAGTGAAAATAGTCTTGCTGTGATATATATTAGAAACAAGGAAATTATCAGAGAACCTAATATGTAGATCGGAGTTTCGACAGGTATACTGGCAGCTACTAGATCTTTAGACATAATTATTGGTTGAGTGAAGGGAAGTACGTAAAATATTAGTCTAAGGACGGTCCCCATCATCTTTGAGCTGGCAAAGGCTACATAATACCCTGGTATAAACACTGCCATAGATAAGGGGCCCGTTATCGTACTTGCTATTCTCACATCTCTACTCAAAGCTCCTACCATTATGCCAAGAGAAGACATGAAGAGTAACGTTACTACGATGCTTAAGAAAACGTAGATCGCCTCAGGACCTGCAGTTATCATAGAAATGTCAAACGATGCTCCTAATAGTTCTTCAGTAGGTTGAATAGACTGAATGGGCGAGATCATGTAACTAGAGAAGATGTAAAAATACGCTATAAACCCTATAAAGTTAAAGAGAGAGCCTATCATTGATACTGAGAAAGCACCTAATAACTTAGCTGTTAGAATACCTATTCTTGAGAGAGGAAAAGTCAATAACGTCTCTAATGTTCTTTCCTCGTTTTCAACAGCCATAGAAGTAGCGGACATTTGTATTACAGTTACCGATATTATCATTAGTATCAACGGCAGAAAGAACGATGCAAAACCAAGGGATGTTAGTACAGCTTCAGGCCTGCCTGCTAAGAGAAGATTCTTTGTCTCAAGGTAGCTTATATACTTAGGTATTATAGGACTTTTTATAATTTCTGGGTCGATGTTTGTTCCTGCAAGGAACCTTCTACTCACGTACTCCTCTATTAAATTTACTACACGGGAACCTCCTACTACCCCTCCTCCGAAGAAACTTATCTCCCTAATTATATTTATTATTCTTACGCTAGGACGTGAAAATTTTAAAATGTTCTGAGTAAACCCCCTCTCAAGTATAATTATTACTTCGAGCTCCTTCTCTTTAGCCACGTTTATGACGTGACTTATGTTTCCTCTCTCTAATATTACAGGTATTAAATTATAACTAGCATTATTATTAATTAACCAATTAATAAATAATTTAGATTCATTTCCCTCATCAAAATCCACGATTCCTACTCTAAGCTGTTCTCCAACTGTCTCCATGGCGCCTTTTATAGGTCCTGCAATGACTAACCCCATTATAGGCATTATTAAAGCTGATATGACGAAAGGTACCCATATCCTTGGATCTCTCATTAAATCTTTGAACTCTTTAACTATTAATGGTCTTATCATTAATTTTCACCTCTTACAAGCTTTATAAATAGTTCCTCCAAGCTCTTAACATCGTACATCTCTAATAATTGCTTAACATCTCCCTCGATTAAAATTCTTCCCTCGTTAATCATAGCGATCCTATCACAAAGACCCTCTACTTCAAGCATATTATGGCTAGCAAGCAGTACCGTAGTTCCATATTTCCTTGCAAAGTCCCTTATAACATCCCTTATGTCCTTTGCATGAAGCACGTCAAGACCTGCTGTAGGCTCATCGAGTATCGTTAACTTAGGTTTAACCATTAAAGCCCTAGCAACCTGTATTCTTCTTTTCATACCTTTACTATATGTCTTCATTTTGTCGTTAAGTCTCTCCCCTAAACCTGAAAGCTCTATACCTAGTTCCAACGCTTCTTTATACTCGTTTTCTTTATCAAAATATAACTCAGCTACCATTTTAAGGAACTCATATCCTGTTATGTTTCTATAAGCTCCTGCATCTTCAGGCAGGTAAGAGATGAATCTTTTGACTCTTCTATCACCAGGGTCGTAGTCAAGAACTTTAACATGTCCCGAGGAAGGCGTTAAAAGGCCGGCAATTATCCTGAAGGTTGTTGTCTTTCCTGCACCGTTAGGACCTATAAGTCCATATATTTCCCCCTCATTTACGCTGAAAGAGATACCTTTTAATGCCTGGAACTCACCGAAGTATTTAATAAGATCTTTAACCTTTACAACATTCATTTTCTATCACCATTAGCAGAAAATTATGATTAAAATATTAAT
>CAZKLN010000032.1:0-15755 GCA_964553765.1 uncultured Thermofilaceae archaeon | reverse complement strand
ATAAAGATCCTATCCGAGATCAACAGAGTACCAGAGTATGAGAAAGCCAGGCAGGAAGGTACATGGTGGACCAAGCTGTTGGATAAGGCTGCTAGGAGGCTTAGAGACATCTACGGGGAGGAATTGCTGGACGCGTGGAATACCGCATATAGGTTTCACCAAAAAGGATTTCACGAGGAACAATTAACGGTAGAGGAGATAGAAGAAGAGGCTTATAAAATAGAGGATTTATTAAAAACCGTTGAAAAAGAGGTTAAGAAACCTACACATAGTTAACTCTCTAAAGCCAAAGAGGCCACTCAATCCTATCGGGCGCTCATTAATAGCTTTACATATCAAATAGACAGGTGTGTAACAGAGGGCGGATGCGACACTGCAGCAATGGAAAAGGCAAAGTGTTAGTTATCGCTGTTAGACAGTTAAGAGAGTGTTTAAACAGGTATTTTTCTCACGCTGATAAACGAAAATTAAAACTAATACTCCTACATGGAAAGAGGCTCGATAAACCAGCAAGAGTATTCTTACAAAAAGAGTGTGAGCTTAGGAAACAAGGATTTCCTGTAGACTATGTGAAATGTGATAAGGACCTTTCCAAATATTTAGAATAATCATTTTGAGAAGAGTTATTTGTGGATGCGTCATCTTAATGCCTTTCGATCATCGTTCACCGTAACTCTGATTAATCATCCGCATGTTTGATGGTGCCGCGGCCGGGATTTGAACCCGGGACCTCCCGGTCTTCAGCCGGGCGCTCTCCCAGCTGAGCTACCGCGGCTAACTATACTGTTTTTTCTTTCAGATAAATATTTAGCGCTGGGATCCTCCCTATAGGTAAACAATAAATATGCCATGGGTTAAGTTAGGGTTGCTAATGATGATAAACAGGTAGGCGTTAGCTGTGGCGAGGCGAGCAGCCCCTGAGGCGGTATCGATGACGCAGTGGTTACTTAGGTGTGAGAGCTGCGGTAACATAAAGAAAGTGGATGTAGGCTATAACCTCTACGAGATGAAGCACCTTTACCTATACTGTAAGGTGTGTAGAAGGAATACTTTTCACGAGGTAATAGGCTATAAGTGAGGTGTAGCCTTAATAAGTCTATGGTAGATCTCGAGGAGTTTTCTAACGGATGGCGGGCCCGCCGGGATTTGAACCCGGGATCTACGGCTTAGGAGGCCGCCGCCTTTCCTGGCTAGGCCACGGGCCCTATCTATAGCCATCCTTCAATTCCTTTCTGAAACAAAGTAAATTATAAGTCTTTACCACCCCTTTCAGGTTGCTAGAGACTTAAATCATTAGAGTAGACGTGACATAAGTCATTTATAGTTATATAGCTATTAATTATATGGTGATATAATGAGAAAGTATGCTACTATCTCTGTTTTAAGAGAGGTTAAAGAGTTGCTTAAAAAGGAGAAGAGGAATAGGGATTGGAGCGAGTTCCTCTTGGAGCTTTATAGGGAGGCTAAGGTGGCTAAGGCGAGAATAGCCTTCGAGGAACTAAGACGTTTGATTGAGGAGAGAGAATTAGAGGAGATACTCAGGTCAAGCAGGGAGTTCAGAGAAAGGTTTGTGCTGGGATGAGGCTTATTGATACTAGCATACTGGTAGATGCTTTGAAAAAAGGCATCTACGAGAGAGGAGCAGTATCCATAATAACTATGATAGAGGTTCTTAGAGGTATTCACAGTGAGAAAAGAAGTAGAGTGAAGCAGTTACTTGAGGAAGGCTTTGACGTATTAGGCATAGACAATGACGTGGTGCTGAGGTACTGTGAACTTTATACAGCGCTAAAACGGGAAGGACAACTAATCCCAGACGCTGACCTACTCATAGCAGCAACGGCTATCGTAAACAATCTGGTCCTAGCTACTAAGGACAAAGGCTTTAAACGCCTTAAAAAATTCGGTCTCAAGCTAGAGCTGAGAGATAAATGAATGTATAGGTTTAGTTTCCCACATCTTTTTCTCATAATTTAGTGGAGAAAGAACAGGAGTATTAGGCATAGAAAATGACGTGGTGCTGGGTTGGCTCAAATACATGAGAATATCTCTATATTCCTTAAGCTAATCGAGGGAATTTATTATAAAGTGTCATGGGTATTTTATGAACTTAAGGCGATAAGATGTATTTACTAATTATCAATGCTAACGTTTGGGCATCAGATTACGACTCAGTGTTGATAAGGGATGGTCTAGTAATAGCTGTGGGGGAAGAATATAGGTTAAGGCGTTTAGCTAAGGGATCTATTAAGTTATTAGACGCTGAAGGCAGGTTACTGATACCAGGACTTGCCGACGCACATCTTCACATAATTAATTATTCTATTAATAAAAATAGGTTAAATTTAAGAAATATAAGCTCTATAGAGGAGCTTAAATCGGTACTAAGAAGGTCTTCTAAATCATATGAAGGTTGGATCGTAGGATGGGGATGGGACCAAGAGAGGTTCGAGGAGAAAAGACATCCTACTAAAGATGACCTAGATAGCGCGGTTCCCAATAAACCTATCTTGTTGGTAAGAGTATGTGGTCACGTTGCCGTTGCTAACACTAAGGCACTAAGTATACTAGGTATAAAATCTAAAAACGGATTACTTTATGAAGAGGAGGTTGAGAAGGCCTTAAGCTCTTTGCCGTTACCCTCCTTTAACGAGATAACTAAAGCGGTGAAAGAAGCCTTTATCGAAGCCTACGGCTATGGGCTTACGGAGCTTCACATAATGTCTGTTAAAGAATGGGAGCTTAAAGTCTACGAGAATGTATTAAAGGAAGTACCCATGAAGTTAAGGGTTTATACAGATAGCATTCCTCAGGACACTTTCGACGGTCATTTAATGAAGATCAAAGGGGTAAAGGTCTTTATGGATGGAAGTTTTGGAGGTAGAACAGCGGCTTTAAGAGAGCCTTATTCTGATGATCCAAGTAACAAAGGTCTGCTTCTCTTAAATAGCGAGAAATTAGGAGCCTTAATGAAAAACGTGGCTAAGAAGGGGCTTAACGTAGCTGTTCATGCTATAGGGGATAAAGGTGTTGAAGAAGTTTTAAAGGCAGTAAAGGAAACCCAGCTCGGCAATTTAAGGGTAGAGCATGCTTCCCTAACACCACCGGATTTACTAGAGGAATTAGCTAGGTTTAAGCTTCCTATATCCGTTCAACCCAACTTTATAATAAGTGACTGGTGGATAGTTGATAGATTGGGTGAAAGAGCTAAATGGGTTTATCCCTTTAAATCCTTTATCAGGGAAGGCTTGTTAGTAGCCGCCTCCTCTGACGCTCCTGTGGAACCTCTCAACCCATGGATCGGGGTGTATGCAGCCGTGGATAGAGGGGAATGTGAAGGACTAAAAATATGGAAGATATCTTCTTCTCAGAAATTAAGCTTTGAAGAAGCTTTAAGCATGTACATCCGTGGTAAAGTTCTTGAAGATACCTTTTCTAAAGAAAGTGTTGTTCCTAACATGCCAGCTGATCTAGTGTTACTTAACATTAATGACATACCTAAGGACATTAGGTCAATAAAATCCATTAAAGCATCTATGACGATGATTAACGGAAGAATAGTATATAGCTCTAATGGAGTTAAAATAAGCGGATGAAGAAACGGTCCTAAGCTGAAGAGGTGAGGAAGCCCCTACTCGCTGACCCTCCTTAAAACCTTCAATGCCTTCTCATAACTAGTTCTAAGTCTCAACTTTCCTTCCTCGTTGTAATCAATTAACCCTAGATTCCTAAGTAGCTCTATAGACTCTTCTATCTCAAAACTCTCTACAAACATTACTATAGCTATAAGCCTCTTTACGATAGGGTAAGCATCGAGGTAAATTACTTTACTATAGTGCTCTGAAAACCTCTCTAGCTCCTTTATAAGCCTCTCAGCCTCTATTTCTGTGTATACAATGTTTCCTTTTAATGTAGATTTATATCCCTGTAAGTTAAGCGCATCAATAAAGGCTTTAAATGGAATGCTTATCTTTAGGGATGCCATCGAAAGAGCAAATGATACAGGAATAGTATAAAGTCCTTTAACTCTCTGCCTACTTCTTCTCCAATCACTAACTCTCTCTTTAATCCTCTGAAGAGTATCCTCTATATCTCCTTTAGTGCCATATATTGTAATTTTAACCTTATTTCCTCTAACAACAAGGTCTAAATTGGTATTTGATATGGATTTTCTCAAATATTCAACAAATTTTAAAGCCTCATTTGCGTCATAAAAAGAAAGAACAATGTATTTGTTAACCACAGAGATTCAGCAAAACGGGAATTACTCTTTTTCAACTTTATAATTAAACTCCATTTTTACTCCAGCTTTTTCAAAAAGTAACCCCACTGGACAGTTCTCTAAGGTTAGCTTCCAAGCTCTCTCCACTAACTTTTCATCAGCCTCCGTCCTTATCACAGCGTTTACTCTAGCTGTCGTGATAGTTTTCTCATCACCGGGCTTCTCAGCCTCAACTTCTACTACTAACCCCTTTAAAGGAAACTTAAGCTTAGTAGACATTAACCTGAATATTGTAGCTATACACCCAGCCAGCCCCATAACCGTTAACTCCAGGGCAGTAGGTCCTTTATCACTACCACCTAGATCCTTAGGGAGATCCAAGGTTATACTATGAGAACGCCCGTTATCAACAGCTATCCAAAACCCCTCAACCAACATAGCTTTTGACTTCATCCAGAATCCCTCAGCATTTTTACTTTTAAAGAATCCCTATATCTATTAAAGCTTTCTCAACTTCCCTATCAAACACTAAAGGACTTCCTCTATCTATATTCCACTCCTTTTTGCTGTACTTAACCTCATAAAGTACTCTAGCTATTTTCTCCTCTTTATCGCTAAGCTCACCCTCCATTACTTCGACGTTTAAGTGCTTTGAGTACTCCCTTATAATGCTATCCACAATCTCTTCTTGAGAGATCTCAGGTTTTATCTCCGCAATATTGATAACTCTTTTTTTAACCGAGGATACACCTTTATCACTCAACTTAGTTTTTGGCACCTTTAAAACGTTAGAGAGCTTTTCTAGATCCGTATTAACTAATAACGTTCCGTGGAAAAATCCCACATCCCACTTTATACTTGCCGCGGAACCTCCCACCTTTTTTCCGCTAATTTCAATATCATTAAGTAACCCTTTTTCCACATCTCTGATACCCATTTCCTTAAGTGCCAAAACTATAGGTTTGATGAAAAAACCGTAGTATTCAACAAGGTCTTTAGGTATATGGAACTCGTTAAAAGGTAGGCTTAATGCGTAGTTTATATTTCCCATATCATGAAAGACCGCTCCCCCTCCGGTGAACCTTCTAACTACCTGAATTTGATTTTCATTAGCATATTCCATGTTTACCTCTTTCTCAGCATACTGGAAAACACCTATTATCACTGCATTTTCGTTTCTGAAGAATCTAAGGGTAGGAGGAGAGATTCCCAGTGAAACAGCTCTAGGTATGGCCTCCTCAACTGCTATATTCCAGTAAGCATCATCAGGTCTCTCATACATTAGAATTCTGAGCTTCCTCAACGCTTACACCCCTTAAAATAGCTTTTACGAAATCTTCAACTCCGATAAACGGAGCCTTTATGTTGTTTTTCTCAAAAAATCTTCTAATAACTTCCTTCAGCTCCGAAGCGTTGACTTTAACGCCTATTAGTGTTCTCTCTAAATCCCAAAGTGACTCAGGAGGGTATAGGAAAAAGTCACCGCTTAATCTAATGCTTTCTATGGTACCTTCCTTTACCTTAACCTCTGCTCTTATAAGACCTTTAGCAGCCTTAACAAGTCCCTCTCTCACAATAAGAAATTATTAACAAAACAGAAAATTAGTTTTTTACTCCTCTATAGCTAATACCTCATAAAGAGGTTTGTAAGACTCCAATTCTTGTTCTGAACTCATAGCCTTAATAGCTTGGTAGTAACCGTCCATAACCCATCTTCCCCCTCCCACTATCTTTCCGTAAGGCACTGTGAATCTTAACATAACATCCTTCTCTATAGCTCCCAGCTCCTCAAACTCTCTTATAGCTTCAAGCCCTCTTATCGTCCTTACAAGCTTCATCTCTAGTGATCCAGGGATAGTAACGTAAGCTATTACTGTATCTTTCTCCTCCTCTGAGGTAAATGCTGACTTTATGTAAGGTATCTGAACAAGCGTTGCTGCGAGTTTAATAGATTCCTCCTCTCCTCCGGTTTTGAACATGAATATCTTCGTAGGCACTAGGTCAGGATCCAGTCTTAAGTCAACCACGTTATATGCCCAGAGAGGCTTTACGTGCCTTATAAGGTGATAAGAGGCTACCTGCTGTCTTATTCCAGATTTCTCAGCTTCTCTCGATATCTTGGTGAAAGGATACTTCATTAATCTAGCTATTAACCATAAATCTATTTCATCGGGTACCTTCGCTACCTCCTTCTTCTGCTTCTCTACACTTATTCTATCGTATGTCTCCGGTAGCTTGTCTATGTCACCTACCATGTACCCACCGCTATAGTAAGTGAGCATGGACGTGTCTGGCCTCCAATCAAACCTCATACTAACACTATACACCTTGTAATTCTCTAATTGAAGTCCCTCTACAAAAGATTTGACCTGATCAGCAGGAGGTACGGCCTCTATCCACATGTAATCTTTCTTACCCGCTACTATATGATAAAGAGATACCAAGAATGGGATCTTAACTTTTCTCTCCTTCTCGACAAAATCCTCATTAAAGTCTGCTAATATTCTTATTTGTTTTAATCCCATAGCCTCATAGTTAAAAACTCCATGGACAGCCGCTTTTTCTTTTAACGCCTTAAGCTTTCTTGAAACATATGCTACACTGAAACCTGCTTTTTTAGCTACATGTGTGTAATTTAATGACATTGGAACAGCTCTAAATATTTCGTATTCACTTTTCGTTATTTTAGGACCAAATTCCGTAACCATATTTAACCTCCATACATCATACTATAAAAATAATATTTAAACTTTTACTCATTGAATCTAAGCTTTCCAGTAGTTAGTTTATTACCAAAAGGCTATTTTTGATATGATTGATTGTCTATGACATATTATAATTTATTCTCATATAATCGGATAAATTCCAATTAAATGTACAAAAAGAAATAATAAACATATACGTCTTTCTATCTAAAGACATGATAGTTTAATTCACTTATATATATTATCATAGCTTTTTTAACAATATATGACATAGTCAACATAGATATATGACATTATCATATGTAATCATTAAGTAAAACGAAGCTAAAAATCTAGAATTGTTTACCCCCTCATTTTATCTCTCTTATGAACAAAAAGATATAAAAAATGAGGCTTTTGTGTAGTAAGGCCAGTGTGAACGCTATGCAGAAAATCAGTTCGCAACCTAGAAAAGTCAGAAAAAGAATGGTGTTTCAAGCACCCCTTCATGTAAAAGCTAAGCAGTTAGTAGCACCTCTATCGCCGGAACTAAGAAATAAATACGGTATTAGAAGGTTAAGGGTTAGGAAGGGAGATACAGTATTGATAGTTAGAGGAAGTTACGCGGGTTTAGAGGGTAAGGTAACAAGGGTCAACGTTAAAAGAGTCAGAATATATGTTGAAGGGGCTACAAGGACAAAAGCTGATGGCACAGAGGTTTACGTACCCATTCACCCTTCTAAAGTTATGATAACTAAGCTTGACCTTTCAGACAACAGGAGAAAACAAGTATTAGAGAGAAAGAAAGCACTTAAGGTGAGTGAAGGTGCGCAAGGTTAAAGGCTCAATCCATCACTTAAGAAGAAGTGTCTCACCCACGTTTTGGCCTATACTTCGAAAGGAGAACATATGGGCTGTAAAACCCTCTCCAGGCCCTCATCCCATAAACATGTCAGTACCTCTTGGCGTTATACTCAGGGACGCATTAAACTACGCTGAAACAATGAGGGAAGTCAGAAAGATTATTGGGGAGAGAAAGATAGCTGTGGACGGGAGGATAGTTACCGATTATAAGTTTCCAGTAGGATTAATGGATGTAATATCTATATTACCTACAGATGAACACTACAGGTTACTCCCTCATCCAGTTAAGGTAATAACGCTCCATCCTATAAACAAAGATGAAGCAGTGTTTAAGCTGGTTAGAATAAAAAGGAAAACTATGGTTAAAGGCGGTAACATACAACTTACCTTTCACGATGGGAGAAATCAGCTCATCAAATTAAAGGATCCCTTTCAACCTGTTGAAGACGTGTATTCCACGTATGACACGGTGAAACTGGGAATACCTGAACAGGAAATACTCGATCATTTTAAACTAGCTGAAGGGTACCTAGCCGTAACAATAGGCGGGTCTAACATAGGTTTTCTTGGGAAGATAAAATCAATAAGTAGAATATTTAAGAAATCTCGTGCGTTAGTTGTATTGGAGAACGAGCGAGGCAAGGAGGCTAGAACTATCCTTGAATACGTATTTGTAGTAGGTAAGGAGGAACCTGCTATATCACTTCCAGAGGAGGTGATGAAAGGTGGGGAGTAAAGTATTCTTAGAAGCCGACCATCCAATGAGAAGGGTTTTCATAGGTAAAGTAGTCGTAAATATGGCTGTGGGTGAGTCCGGTGAGAGGCTGGCTAATGCAGCCAAGGTATTAGAACAGCTAACTGGTCAAAAACCCACCTTCAGGAAAGCTAAGAAAACTATTAAAGAGTTCGGTATAAGGAGAGGAGAAAACATAGCATGTATAGTTACGTTAAGGAATGAGAAAGCCATTTCCTTTCTTAAAAAAGCCTTAGAGGCTATAGATTATACTATAAAGAGATCCTCAATAGACGACTACGGTAACTTCGCTTTCGGGGTTAGGGAGCACATTCACTTGCCTGGTGTTAGATACGATCCTAAGATAGGTATATTTGGGTTTGACGTTATAGTCTCGCTAGAAAGACCAGGATACAGGGTTATGAGGAAAAAAAGAAAAAGATCTAAGGTGCCCAAAAAACATAGAGTTAGCAGGGATGAAGCAGTTGAGTTTATAGAGAAGATATTAGGTGCAAAAGTAGTCTAGGTGAGAGTATGGCTAAGCTAAGACCTCCCGTTAAAAGAAAGATGGGGAAGGGAGCTCTAAAGTGCAGGATCTGTGGGACACATGAGGCTATAATAAGGATATATAACATTAATATCTGTAGGAGATGTTTTAGGGAGGTAGCTGAGGAGTTAGGCTTCAGAAAATACATGTGAACTTGGTGAATAAACTATGGTTATGATGGACACCCTCGCTAACGCCTTAATGACTATTTATAATAACGAAGTTAGAGGAAAAAGAGAATGCGTCATACATCCTGCCTCTAAGCTAATAGCTAACGTACTAAGAGTGATGCAGCGAGCTGGGTATCTAGGGGAGATAGAGTTCATTGATGACGGCAGAGCAGGAAAATTAAGGGTTCAATTGTTGGGGAGAATAAATAAATGTGGAGTAATAAAACCCCGTTTCTCTGTGAAAAGGAACGAGTTTGAGAAATGGGAAAGTGAATTCCTTCCTTCAAGGGATATAGGTATACTTATAGTATCCACCTCTCATGGAGTTATGAGCCATATAGAAGCTAGGGAGAAAGGTATTGGGGGAGTGTTGTTAGCGTATGTGTATTAAGGTGACACATCTATGGAGAAGGGTAATAAGAGAGAAAGGGACCATAGACTTAGCTTGTTGCTGAAAATAAGAAGTGTCGTAAAGAAAAAGAAACCTAGATTTATTAGAATGAACTCTTGGTATTTGACTCGACTGCCTGATTCATGGAGGAATCCTAGCCGGTCTCTTGACAATAAAATTAGGTTACAGAAGAAGGGATATCCAGCTAAGGTTAAGATAGGCTATAGGGGTCCTAGGCTTGTGAGAGGTTTTCATCCCTCAGGGAAAAGAGAAGTGCTAGTTAGTAATATTAAAGATCTAGAAAACTTAGATCCTGAGTTACATGTTGTTAGGATATCTTCTTCTGTAGGTATGCGAAAAAGAAGGGAAATAATTAAAAAAGCTGCTGAATTAGGCTTAAAGATCTTAAACGTAAAGTAGGTGTTAAAGGCTTGATAGGTCGAATTTATAGGTTTATTAGAAGATTAGCAGCTGACATAATGGGAGTAGGTGAAAGCAGGGTTTGGATAGACCCTAATCCGAGCGATGAAACCAGAGAGAGAATAGAGTCTGTTTCCTCGAGAGAAGATGTAAGGCGACTGATTCATGATGGCGTTATAGGGAAAAAACCCGCTTCGACACCTTCTAGAGGTAGGAAGAGAATAAAGCTCTTAAAAAAGAGGAAAGGTAGGAGGAGAGGACCAGGTAGGAGGAAAGGACCTTGGGTTGATGAGAAAGAACTATGGATAGCTAAAATAAGAGCTCAGAGAAAATATCTAAGAATGTTAAGAGATAAGAAACTTATAGATAGAGCTACTTATAGGAAGTTATACATGTTAGCTAAGGGAGGTACGTTCAGAAGTATAGCTCATATTAGGATGTATCTCGAGGAAAGAAAGTTAATAAAGAAAAGGATATAGGTGAGTTTTTTTGGCTAAAAGAGGGAGATATAGGTTACCTTTAAAAAGAAGAAGAAAAAGTCTTACTAATTATTATAAAAGAAGAAAATTAGTATTATCTGAGAAACTAAGGTTTGTTGCTAGGAAGACGGCAAGGAATATAATAGTTCAAATAATTGGGGTAAGACCTGAAGGAGATGTTACGTATGTTTCAGCATATTCAGGTGAGCTGAAGAAATATGGATGGAAGGGAGGTAGAAAAAATACACCTTCAGCATACTTAGTGGGATATCTGGCCGGTCTTAAAGCGTTGAGAAAAGGTATTAAGGAAGCTATATTAGACATAGGCCTTCATAGACCTACAAGAGGAGCTAAACTCTTTGCAGCCACTTTAGGCGGCATTCACGCTGGGTTAAAAATACCTATAGGCAAAGAAGTGTTACCCTCAGAGGACAGAATAAAAGGTGTGCATATAGCGAACTATGCTAAGCTTCTTAAAGAGAAAAGTGAGGAATCATATTCTAGACAGTTCTCTTCGTATTTAAAAGAAGGATTTAACCCCGAGGACATCCCCACTCATTTCGAGGAAGTGAAGAAGAACATAGAGAGCTCCTTTAAAGAAGGTAAATAGCTAATAATAATCTTTAGAGCTTCCTTGGTGGGCCCGCCGGGACTTGAACCCGGGAATGGGCCATACCTCTTTATGGAGGTATGTCCACCCCCGCGTCAGGGGGGCATGCTACCGCTGCACCACGGGCCCTTACTTAAGTAGTATTAAGAGTTTTCATATTTTAATACCTTTCCTCCATTAAGAGCTTGTAGAATTGACGATGGCATAGCATGGCTTAGGGTGGAAGACTGTTTCAGCCTGTTCAACGCGTATAAAGCTGGATTATTTATACTCATAATCCTGGCAAGTAGACTTAGGCCGATTAATCCCTCTATAACATCCTGTTCCTCCTAAGAAAGAAGTTGTATATTTATCCTTTATTATCATTTTTCTATAAGTAAATAATAAATTTCCTTGTGATAATGAATGTAAATCCGCTAACTCAACATCGTTTCTTGTTTTTGATATGTTTCTTAGCAACATTTGTATCACAATATAAGTAAAAAGATATTTTATAAAGTGCTTTTAGTAAAATTAGTATGAATATAATCTTTATACTATATTATTTAATTTTATCGGATCTTTTTACTTTGAATAAAGAATAAATATATTTGTTGAATGTTTAAGCCGCTAGCCTTTCGGTGCATTCTATGGTTTCAGCGTTAAAGAATAGAAATGAATTACCTCTAAGGTTGCTCGAGAAAAGCCTTGAAAGCAGAGTTTTGGTCAAACTTAAAGATGGCAGTGAATACATAGGTATATTAGAAAGAAGCGATATTTCTATGAATCTTATATTATCTAATGCTAAACAGATAGGGGAAAATAACGAGCTGGTAGCCAACTATGGAAGAATATTGATTAGGGGAAGTAACATACTTTACATATCTCTTGCACCAGAGGATGCGTTAATGTGATTTATGCATATCGGTAATTATTGCAGAAAGCTTTTATAAATAATAGTAATATCCTTGGATGAGCAGTCATGGAGAGAAAGAACATAGTCATTAGTAGGCTTAACTCTAAACCTCTTAACTCTCAGGAGATAGAGTTCGTTGAGAGAAAAGGACTTGGTCACCCTGATTATATAGCAGACGCCATTGCTGAAGCGGCAAGCGCAGAGCTCTCTAAGGAGTATCAGGAAAGAGTTGGAGAAGTGTTACATCATAATCTTGATAAGGTACTTGTCGTAGGAGGCTCCTCAAAACCTATTTTTGGAGGAGGAGAGGTACTAAAGCCTATATATATGTTAATAGCCGGTAGGGCAACGACAGAGGTTAGAACAGAGAAAGGTCTGCAGAGAATACCTATAGGCCCTATATTGTTAAGAGCCGCAAAAAAATGGATTAAGGAGAATTTCAGATACTTAAACCCTGAAGAACATGTAATAGTTGACTATAGGATAGGTACAGGATCACAGGATCTTGTTGACATTTATACTAGGACTAATAAGTATCCTGGAGCTAATGACACCTCTATAGGAGTAGCATATGCTCCACTTACTCCCACTGAAAAGTTAGTTCTTGAAACTGAAAGACACCTTAACTCCTTAGAATTCAAAAAGAAACATCCAGAAGTGGGAGAGGATGTTAAAGTTATGGCTGTGAGGTATGGAGATAAGGTTGACCTTACGGTGGCTGTTGCTATGATATCATCACATATAAGCGATATAGCTGATTATATTGAGGCTAAAGAAAAAGTAAAGGAGGAAGTTACGAGGCTGGCTTCTAAACTCACCAATTATGATGTTAGGGTATTCATTAATACAGGTGATAGGGAGAAGCCTAAGGAAGAGAAAGACGTTTATCTAGTAGTAACAGGTACATCAGCTGAACATGGAGATGATGGAGCAACAGGGAGAGGTAACAGAGTTAACGGGCTTATAACACCTTTAAGACCTATGTCTATGGAAGCTGCGGCTGGTAAGAACCCGATTAATCACGTTGGGAAACTCTATAACTTAGTTGCTTACAGAGTAGCTAACAGAGTAGCTCAAATAGAAGGTGTTAATGAAGTTTATGTAAAAATACTTAGTCAAATAGGTAGGCCTATAAATAACCCTCTAATGGCTCACGCGGCCTTAATAGTTAATGACCATGGTAGGTTTAATGAGATAAAACGTGAGGTTGAGAATATATTTGTAGAGGAATTAGATAACATAATTAACCTAAAGGATTTTATCTTAAAGGGCTTAATCAGGCTTTTTTAAGTTCTTTTCAAACAGCCTAGCTCTTTCCTTCTTATACTCCATTAAAATAGTCTTGACTTTCTCTTTCCATACCTTCTCTCTTTCCCTAATTCTCTTTGTAGCTTTTTTCAAGCAATTGTGAAAAAGTTTACTATCTATTAAGTAATAATTATTAATTTTGATTAATTTTTTAAGTTCTAACTCAGTGATAACAGGTATTCCAGAAATTTCAAGTTTATCTACAATAATAGGATTAGGATTTTGTAAAATAATCGCTTTAGGTTTTTCCTCAATCACTTTTTCTATCGCTTCTTCCTCATATAGCATAGAGTTATTTACAGCTATTATTTTTCCCTTTAAGGGAATTTTATCGTTTATCGACCTCATCTCAAGCTTTTCGATCATTACTACTCCTATTAGATTACCTTTTAGCAAATTATAGATTAATTTTTCAAGATCACTTTTCTCAGATTTAAGAATTTCTAAGTCATGAAGTAAGTTATTGACTTCCTCTTTTAACGCGCTTATCTGACTTTCTAAAGACAAACTGTGCTTTGACCTTCTGAACTCTAGACTTTGGAAACTTAATAATTTTTCTATAGTTTCTTCCTTCTCCTTTATCTCGTTTATCAGCTCTTTCTCCCTTATTCTTAAGTTTTTGTTCTCTATTCTAAGCTTAACGACCTCATCCTCTAATCTCTTTAAAGCTCTATATAACCCCTCTACATCTCTCTTTTCCTTTAACTCTATATATCTATTAGGAGGCGGAATAAAATACTTCTCTGATACTTTTTGAATAGCATCACTGATACTATTACCCTTAATAACTAATGCCTTAACCTCACTTGAAGGAAGTCCTAGCTCGAGCTTATCTAACTCTTTCTCAACATCCTCTAGTTTAGGTCTGTAAAAGCATAGTGCTTTAATGGCAGCTGAAAGTGCATCACGCTGATGAGCATCCTTTATTTTTAGTGGAGAAGCAGTTTTAGCTATGTAATTTGAGACAACCTCTCTTTTCTCATCTATGCTCAAGCTCTTTGGGGGAACAAACAATATCGCATTAAGAGAGGATGCTAGCTTTTTTGCGTAAAGAGAGGGGGGATTCACGTCAGTTGCTACAACTAACACTTTGCCTTGGCTTGATAAATATTTGATTAATTGTCTCCTGCTTAACCATCTTCTTGAGAACACGTTTATTATATGCCCATCGAGTGAGAGTAACGCTACCCCTGTAGAAATACCTGGATCAACTCCCACAATTATGTATCTATCAGGTTCTCGCTTTATCTTCTTTACAGAGGATAAAGGTACGAACTCTATCTCGCTTTTACTTACTGGTTCTATCTCCACTTGTACATCATATCCTCTCTTTCTCTTAATAAGTCCATACAACTGAGATCTAGGAGCATATACGATGAAAAGACTACTCTCAAGCCCTGATACAGCCTTCCTAACATATAGATCGTAATCTATGTTTTTAGATTCTAATACCTTTTTCACCTCCTTAGTTAACCTGAGTATAAGTAGTTCGACATTCCTCCTGTATCTCTCCTTGCTCATTCCTCCTTGAGTAGGACTTCTCCCTCTAGATATGACTATTCTTGTCTCCTCCTCAAAGAATAGTGCTTCTGATCCAATACCCATGAAAGCTAGCTTAGCACATATCTCAGCAGTATCTATAGGGGATAGCCTTCCTTTAGAAAGGTTTAATGAAGAAGCTATACTTTCAAGTTTATACCTTTTATCACCTATTCGGGTAACTTCAATTATCTTCGGAGGAAATTCTAAATGCTTAAGCAAATCAATTATATGTTCCTTACTAGGAGCGAGCTCGAAAATATTGTCAATAGCTATAGCATCTACCTTTTGCTTTTTAACAACATTAAGTAGATCTCTAAGGGTTATTTCATTGTACTTTCTCTTAATCTCACCGTTAATTAGCAAAACGCATGCGTATCTCGTTTCTCCTCCTCTAAGAGGAGATTCGCCTGGAAGTATGTCTATTCCGAGTATTTTCCTCATACTTATCTAGGGCTTTACCTTTCCCTACATAATTGGATGTAGAAACGGCAATAAATATGAACCGCTTAAAGCTCCTTAGGTTTTACTTCGAACATGCAAAGTCTATCTCCCATAGCTATACGCTTACTTCTTCAACATGCATATCTTGTCTAAAGACACTACTTAGAAAACACTACTTATTATACCTCTTATAAACTGACTTTTAAGCTCCTTTACACCCTTAAAGAGCTCACACTCTATGCAATGTGCTGTTTATAAATGTTTTATAAAACGTCTTAGTAAGTATCACAGCTTTCTCATTCATGAATCTCAATGGGAAAAAGGCATTGTTTAATGTAATTCCATAATAATGGATATATTTATGAAATCAAGCTTGTCAAATTCCCCTTTTAGTTCTCTTATCTCTAGAATTAGTCATGTCTGCAAATATGGAGACATCTATTGCTTTC
>CAZKLN010000031.1:0-16576 GCA_964553765.1 uncultured Thermofilaceae archaeon | reverse complement strand
AAAGTATATGTAAATTATTCCTTAAGTAGGCCTCTTATAAGGAGAACCTTCATCAGTACTCAGCTGACTCTCTTCTCTTCACAGGCCTATCTTATATCATCCTAATAGCTTTATATATTAACTTCACCTACTTTTTCTATTTTATTTTTCCATCTAAACAATTTAATCTTATTTTCACTTATCCATACGAAAGTATTTACAGATGCATCATCCTTATTCACCTCAGAGACCCAGCTTCCACAATTAACCACAGTTAGATCCTCCTTTTCAAGTCTTACTATACCTGGTGAGTGGGTATGCCCGAACACTAAGCAATCTATCTTACCAATGTCGTTCCTGGCTTTTTCTAAAAACTTCGTGAAACCTTTAGTTTTAATCATAGCTCTTAACTCTCTATGTTTAGTTTTACGTAGAGGTAAGTTTATCGAGAGAGGTATTGCAAGAATATACCATAACTCTGACTGGATATGTCTCCATACTAACACTAGAAATGGTGCGGAAAGCAAAAGTGAACCTATTAGTAGACTTATTTTAAGTATTAAAGATATGTTGAATGCAAGTGAGAAGATGATTATTAAAGCTGCTATGCTAAGTGCTAAAAGAGATATAAACCACTCAGACAGCCCTGGCAGCGAAATTAAGCTCTCCGATATTGCATAGATAAAAGATTCTATTTTCCATAAACCGAGCGTTACTGTAAAGATTCTGTCAAACTGATGTCCATGTAAAGCTAATATCTTTTTCCCATTTTTATAAATTAATAAATAATTCGATACTAAGTAGAAGGGCTTCTGTCCCTCAACACCTTTAAGTTGAAAACTAGAAATTATCCTATCATGATTGCCAGAAATGTATATCACGGGTTTATTCAACAGGAAAAGTTCCCTAAAAAAGGCATACGCTGCCTCTAATACTTTATAAACTTTTGCTTGCCATAACTCAAGTATATCGCCCAAGAGAATTATAAGGTCGGGTTTCATATGTTCATTTATATATTTTATCATTTTAACTAATTCTATAAAATTAGATTTTATCTCTTTTCTATCTAACCCTAAATGTAGATCAGAGAGAATTAAAACGTTAGAGCTCTTGCTTAACTCTATCTTAGAGAATTTTTTGAAAATAGAAATTGGTGCGTCAGTACGGAGTTGTCTCTTCACCTATCTATCCCCGAGACCTCATCACCCCTACTTCTCTAATTTAATATATAAATGCATAGACTAAAAGCGATATTAGGATTGCAAATACAGCGGCACCGGGAAAGGTAATTATCCAAGTTATGATAATTTCCTTAAGGTTTTTAACGTTTATCCATAGCCGTCTTGCAAGCCCCACACCTGCGACCGCACTTACAAGTATATGGGTGCCTGAAAGAGGAAAACCCAGTATCGTACCTATGGAGAGTATTAAAGCAACTGAGAGTTGAACAGCAAGACCGCTTAAAGGATCTAACTCAACAAGCTCCTTTCCTACGTTTTTTACAACTCTTCTTCCCAGAATTATCAGGCCAAGCGCTATACCTACTCCTCCTATAAACCTCACAGTTAATGGTTCATTGTATACTCTTAAGAGAAAGGCAGTGGCATTAGCTGAATCGTTTCCTCCTCTATAATAAGATGTATATAAAGCCCATAATACAAGCACATACGCGGCTACTCTAAGAATTCTCACGTCTCTCCTGAGATTTCTTACTTTAAGTTTCCTATATAAGGAATCTATAAGGATTGAAAAAACATAAGCGCCTATCAAGCCTATAACAGGTGAAAGTACCCATCCCCCCATAACTTCTCCTAATACTGACCAGTTTACTCCCTTGAAACCTATCTTAAAAGAGGCTAATCCTATAGCCGCTCCTACTGCTGAATGCGTCGTAGACGCTGGCCATCCATAGTATGAAACTAATACTAGCCATGAAGCTATAGCTAGTAGTATAATAAATATATCTACCTCAGTGATTTCGAAGGCTAAAAGCTTAACGCCCATAGTCTCTTCTACGCTGGCACTGGCAAAGAGAGCGCCGAAGAAGTCCATCATAGCACCTAAAGCCACTATAGTTCCTACACCTGCTAGTCCTGTACTCACAGCTATTGCCATGGTTTCGTCGTTAGCACCTATACTCCAAGCGACGTAAAAAGCCACTAATATGCTTATTACTACGATTATGTCCAAGTCTATGATCACCTAATCGCTCTTATCATTATTTCTTCAAGCACATCAGACGTGTCTTCGCACGCATCTATCGACATCTCGATGTCTTCTATTACCTTTTCTAGTAGAACACTATGTCTAGTTTCTATATCTGAAAGAGATTTAAGGGCATTGATGTAAGCGGTATCTCCTTCATCTTCTATCTCTTCTACCTTAATAACCTTCCTAAATGCATTATCGTAGCTCTCTCCAAGACTTTTAACAGCATCGTAAAGCATTTGTGATGCATCATGGGCTATCTCAGTGAGCTTAGTCAAATGTTCAATAATTACCTGAGGTAATTCCTTTTCGGAAAGAATAGTTAAAACCCTGGCAGCCTCTTTAGCATAGTCAGCTACCATATCCATTCTCTCCACTAACCTGATAAAATCCTGCCTAGAGATAGGAGGTAACCCGCCTTTTGAAAGCAATTCAAGTATTTCCCTTCTTAAGGCATCTGCTTTCTTTTCATGTTCAAAGACTTTACCTAAGAGCCTTAGATAGCTCTCCTTCTCTCCATAGTTATCCATAGCGTCCCTTAAATTCTTGACAGCTTCCCTACAAGCTTTCGAGTGGGTAATTATTTTTTCATATATCTTTACTTCAGGAGACACATATATTTTTCTGAATATTTTTAAAAGCGATTTAACCATAGTTATTATTAACGATCCTTCATACTTATAAATTTAAAATTAAGTATAATTTATAATAATAAAAAATCTCCACTATTAAAATATATTAAAGGGAAAGTATAGCTAACTTTAACCTCTTCTTAATCTTCTTAATGCAGCATCTGCAGCGACGTGTAAGGGATCTATTACATCACATAGACTTGGAGTATATGCTGTCTCAAGCTCTGCTAATTCCTCTACATTCATTTTTTTCATTAAAGCTATAGCTAGCATGTTAAGTCTATCTAGAACTCCTGTTGGTCCCAACACTTGTCCTCCTATAAGGAGGCCGCTTTCCCTTTCTACAATAAGTCTAACGGTTAGTTCTCCTGCATCAGGATATATAGCTAACTTTTCAGGTGCGCTTATAGTTACAGCTATAGCATCTATTCCTTCTCTTTTAGCAGTTTCTAGAGTAAGTCCTGCAGCTCCAAACTGAAGAGAACCTATGTTTACAATCCATACATTGACTACCCCTTTAAAAGCAATATTACCTCCGGCCGCATTTATACCGGCTATCCTGCCCATCTTCACTGCTGTACTACCTAATAAACTCAGTACGGGTTTACCTGTTACTATCTCAGGTACCTCGACATTGTCACCGGCTGCATAAATATCCGGGTTTGATGTACGCATGTACTCATCTACCTTTATTCCTCCCTTTTCGCCTACCTCAAGACCTACACTTTTTGCCAGAGATGTATCTGGTCTTACACCTGTAGCTACTACTACAAAATCCGATGTATACTCCTGATCAGACGTTGATATCTTTTTATTACCCTCAGGACCGGTAATTTCCGTAACTCCTTTTCCGAGAATAACGTTAATTCCTTCTTCTCTTAATGCATTTTCAACATGTATAGCTATGTCAGGGTCAAGCTTACCTGGCATTAATTGGTTAAAATATTCTATAAGAGTGACTTCAAGTCCTCTTTTTCTAAGAGCGTGAGCTGTTTCTATACCTATAAATCCTCCTCCAACTACTACTACTCTCTTATATTTCTTCGCAGCTTGGCTTATGCTCTCTGCATCCTCCACATACTTTAGTAAATACACTCCTGCGTCATCTTCAATCCTCATAGATCTAGGAATGAAAGGTTTAGAACCTGTAGCCAGTATTAACTTATCGTACTCAACTTCTATCTTTTCTCCATTCTTAAGATTCCTAGCGAAGACCTTCTTTGTCGAGCTATTGATCTCCTCTACAAGCGTTGAAGTATACACAGTGAATCGAGGCATCTTCGGAGCACTTTCTTTTAACATCTCTAAGCTAGGAATGAGGCCGCTCAAAGCATCAGGTAGAGAGCAGGGATGATATATAGCATAGCTTCTCTTTTCAAACACCACTATTTCCGCTTTCCTATTAAACACCCTGGCGTAATCAGCAGCGGATAAACCAGCAGATCCATATCCGACTACAACTATTTTCATTGGAAATCATCAAAAGCTAATATTCATTGATGGTCCTTATTAACTTTATAAGTATAAGGATAAGTTACGAAACTTGTTGTTAGCTGTAAATAAATGTATATATAGTCTCAAAATTTCTACATAAGAAACCATAAGGTGTTAAGAAGTGGTTAGGTTTAAGCAGGTTGAGGACATCCTCAAAATAATGAGAAATATAGAGCATGTAAGGAACATAGGCACACTAGCTCATGTGGATCATGGAAAAACTACGACTAGTGATAGTCTACTTATGGGAGCAGGAATGCTGAGCCCTAAGGTAGCTGGAAAGGCCTTAGCTCTTGATTACGTTCCTATAGAGCAAATGAGACAGATGACGGTAAAGGCAGCCAACGTGTCCCTATACCACGAATGGAAAGGTAAACCCTACGTGATAAACTTAGTTGATACCCCTGGCCACGTAGACTTTACAGGTCACGTGACGAGGAGCCTTAGAATGATGGATGGGGGAATAGTAGTTGTGGATGCTGTGGAAGGAGTCATGACTCAAACGGAGACTGTAGTCAGACAAGCATTGCAAGAATTAGTGAGACCTTTACTTTATATCAATAAAGTTGACAGGTTAATTAAGGAGCTTAAGTTAAGTCCCCAAGAGATACAACAGAGGTTTGTAGAAATAGTTAAGGAGTTTAATGGTCTGATAGAGCTTTACGGTGAAAAACCGTTTAAAGATAAATGGAAGGTAGACTTCAAGAGAGGCCAGGTGGCGTTTGGTAGTGCACTACATAAATGGGGACTTACAATACCTATAGCCACCCGGAAAGGAGTAAAGTTTGATTACATAATAGATGCATATGAGAGGGGTTACGTAGAGGATTTAGCGAAGGACTTTCCTCTTTATGTAGCATTATTGGATATGGTAGTAGAGCATGTGCCTAATCCAAGGGAGGCTCAGAAATATAGAGTTCCTAGATTATGGAAAGGAGATCCTAACGACGAGTTAGGAAGAGCTATGATAGAGTGTGATCCTGAGGGGCCTACAGTCGTTGCTATAAGTAAGATAAATGTTGATCCTCATGCTGGTTATGTAGCTACTGGCAGAATATTCAGTGGCACTATTAGGAATGGAGAGGAGGTATGGTTAGTTAATGCTAAAGCTCAGCAAAGAATACTTCAGGTAGGTTTATACATGGGACCTTATAGGGAGAGAGCGGATGCCATATCAGCAGGTAATATAGTTGCATTGTTAGGTCTAGATAGGGCTAGAGCTGGTGAGACTTTAGTAGATGCAGCTTATAAAGAAAAGATGGTTCCCTTTGAGAGAATGGCATACGTAAGTGAGCCTGTAGTTACCATAGCTATAGAGCCTAAACGTAGTAGTGATCTACCTAAGTTAGTGGATGCTCTGAGAAAGCTTGCTATAGAGGATCCAACACTAAAAGTCTATATAAACGAGGAGACTGGCGAGTACTTAATAAGTGGTATGGGTACCTTACATCTGGAAATAACTCTTTGGGAGCTTAATCAACGTACGGGACTCGAGATTGTAACAAGCCCACCTGTAGTTAGGTATAGGGAGACTGTGAAGAAGAGGGGAGAAGTATTTGAGGGGAAATCGCCGAACAAGCATAATAGGTTGTATATATATGTAGAGCCTTTAAATGAGGAAACACTAAAGCTTCTTCAAGAGGGTAAGGTTTATCCCGATCAGGAGTGGAGAGAGAGAGCTAAGATCTTAAGGGAAGAGGCTGGATGGGAAACGGATGAGGCACGGGGAATATGGGATATTGATGAAAATCTCAATATAATGGTTAATCTAACTAGCGGTGTACAGTATCTTAGAGAGATAAAGGATACCATAATACAAGGTTTTAGATGGAGTATGGAGGCAGGACCGCTAGCTCAGGAACCAGTAAGAGGTGTGAAGGTTGTTCTCACAGACGCTATGGTACACGAGGATCCAGCTCATAGAGGTCCTGCACAGATAATGCCTGCTACCAAAAATGCTATATTTGCTAGCTTCCTTAGTGCCAGCCCTACGATACTTGAACCCATATTGAAAATAGATGTTAAAGTACCTCACGACCAGCTTAGCGGCGTACTTAGCGTAATTACCAAGCATCGAGGCAAAGTTTTAGGAATGGAAGAAAAAGGACTATTAATGAGAGTAATAGGTGAGATACCTGTTAGCGAGAGCTTTAACTTAGCAGATGAGATGAGGGAGACTACTCAAGGAAGAGCATTCTGGGCTTATGAGTTTAGCAGATGGGCTCCGGTACCTCAGGCTATGTTACAGGATCTGGTTTTCTCTATAAGGGAAAGAAAGGGGCTTTCAAAGCGTTTACCCTCTATAGAGGACTTTGTTGGTCCATAAAAGAGGTTTTTAGAAATTATTATTTTTACTTATATAAAGTTACAATAGTATTAGGTGATACTATTGAAGGTATGGGAGGTTTCTAATCCAGTTTTCGTAAAGGTATTACCTGACTATAGACTTACAAGGGTTAGAGAGCTTTTGAGGAAAAAGGAAGCTAGAATAGCCGTTATAATTTCCGACATAGCTTCGAATAAATTCGGTGGATATGTGGGTAGAAGAGAGGCTATAATGCTTACATCGATGAAGTCTGATAGAGAAGTTAGAGAATATGCTAAGGAGACACCTGTCTTATACAGAGACATGAGTATAGAGGAAGCTATAAAGATCCTTAGAGAAAATAACGTCTATGCTGCTCCTGTGCTTTATTCCAGGTCTAACCCTCAAGTAATAGGTGTTTTAAGCCTAAGAGATATAATAAGGGCGCTAAAAAGCGTGGGATACGTACCCAAGGCCAAGGTTGCTGGAGAAGTCATGACAACTGATAATTTGACAAACTATATTATAGATCAAAACCGTGAAATAACGGAGGTATGGTCAAAATTCGTATATGATAACGTTAAGGCACTTGTTGTTACACAAAGCTCTAATAATCCTCGACCAGTCGGGATAGTAACTCCTAAAGATCTTATAGATACTGGTAGGTGGTATTTCAGAAGAGAGGCTGAAAACATAGTTACCTCTCCCGCTAAGGTAAGGAGTATTATGACCAGAGGGGTGATAGTTGCTAACATAGATACTCCTATAGAGGAGATAGCAAATTATATGATAAGATATGACTTTTCCCTTATACCTGTTGTGGATAAAGATGGTAAGATAGTAGGTGTTGTCACGCAGGAAGATGTTATAAGAGCGTATCTCGAAGGTATTAAGCCTGGAAGAGTACCTATACCTGTTGCTCCACCACCTCTTCCGGTACCAGCCACCGAATCTCCCACCTACATATCTAGTGGAGAGGCTTTAAGTCAAGTCCTTGTAAAAACCAAGGCGCCTAAGGTGTCTGCTTTAACTGCTGGAGAAGTCTCAATACCTAATTTCCCAGCGGTGAGAATAGACAATACAATAGAACACGTACTTAAGGTAATGTTAAGAAATAGGGTAAATCAAGTTATTGTAGTTGATAAAGAGGGAAGGATCGTTGGTAGTGTATCAAAACGTAATCTCTTATATTCGATAGGCATAAAGGGTCCACTCTGGAAGAGAAGGCCTTTCGATAAGGAGTTTATATGGGAAGTTATAAATGAGAACGTACCTATAGTTAGGGAGAGTGCTCCAATAGAGGAGGTAGCTAGACAGATGATACTCAATGACTCTGAAATAGCCGTAGTGGTTGATAAGGAAGGTGTAATGACGGGTGTAGTGACTAAGGACGCTCTTATAAATGCTATCAAGGAAACTGATCATGCTAATCTTAAGGTTGAAAATGTGATAGTACCGTTAAAGCTTTCAATAGTACATCCTCATCATTCACTGGCACATGCAGTAAGGAAAATGAAGGCCTATTATTTAGATGCTTTAACAGTAGCTGAGGGGAATATTATTAAAGGTGTGGTTACTGAGAATAAGCTGCCGTTCTTAGCTCTTGAAGACTCCAGAACAGGCATAAAGAGTAGGAGGCTTATTTGGATACGGAGACTTGAGAGAGGGGGGAGGCCTTTAGGGAGATATATCAAGGTGACTCCTTTATTAGTAGAAGATGTTATGACACCTCTTCAGGATTCTGTAAGAATAAGTGATAGAGTAAGTTTAGCTGTTGAAAAGATGAGGGAATATGATGCTGACGGAATACCGGTCACTGATGATGAAGGAACTGTACTAGGAGTGCTCTGTAAGTATGACCTCCTGAGAAGCTTAGCCAGGTCAGCACCTTCATTAAAAGAGGAATGGATAGCTAAAGAGGCCAGAGTGAGAGGTAGGAGATGAAAATAGAGAATGTTAGAAACGGAGTTAAACTAGAAGTTGTAGTGAAGCCTGAATCCACGGAGGAGAAGCTAGCACTAGAAGGAGGTGACTTAGTTTTTTACACTAAGGAACCTCCTTTACATGGAAGAGCTAATGCCTCTTTAATAAAGTTCTTCTCTCGGGTACTTAACGTCTCTTCATCGAAAATAAATATAATACACGGCTACAGGAAAAGAAACAAGGTGTTGTTAGTTAAGGAGATGAATAAGGAAGAAGTAGAAAATACTATTAGGAGAGTAATAGAAAGCTAGCTTACCTCTTTTTCTATAATAGCTGAGATTAGAATATCTCTTTCAGTAATAATTCCTTTAAGTTGTCCTTTATCATCTGTCACTATTAGTCCCCCTACATCTTTTTTAAACATTATATCTAGTGCATCTTCAAGATACATATTTTCATTCACGGAGATTACCTGGGGTGAAGATACATCGGTTATCTTTACTTCTAAACAGGGCCTTATACTTCCTCCTATAGCTCTCCTAAATGGTTCACTGCTTGAAAGATACCTAACTATGTCCATAGCTGATACCATACCTATAGGCTTATTCTTAACGACTAAAGGTAATCTTCTAACTCCTTCATTTACGATGATTTTCATGATATCGATGAGTGAGAGATTGGGAGTAGCTGTTATGACGTTCTCGTTCATAGCTTCTTTCACTTTTATTTCAGGCACATTACCTGTTATTTGCTTTAATACATCTGCCTCCGTTATAATGCCTACTATCCTTTCGTCTTCTAACACCACAGGTAGACCACCTATATTAAATTTAATCATTTTTTCTAATATATTAGTTATTTTATCATAATAGTATGCTTTAATTACACCTTTAGTCATTATAGAGCTTATCGATTCATTAAATGCTGAATATATATTCTCTTTATGTTTATTAACTATTATTTTATAGTATTCTCCTCCTCCGAAGTAATTTACTATATCAGTTGCGGTAACTATACCATTTAGTCTGTTTTCAGCATCAGCTACAGGTATCCTTCTTAAACCATTCTCAACCATGATATCCATACAGTCTTTTATCGATCTCGTCTTAGTTATAGTAATTACATTTCTGTTCATTACATCTTCAAGCTCGCTTTCTATTTGGTATATCCTTGAAGAAAAAGCGGGTTTCCCATTACTTCTAAGAAATCTATGTTCTCTAAATCTTTTCATTAAGCCACCTCTAAAGATATAATTAATGAGGCTACTTTTATCTTTAGTTTAATAGGCGGTCATCAGATGCTAAAAGATAGCTATAGAATAAGCATAGTTAGAAATATAATACTTAGGAAAACTTTACATATAGGAATGTGTTTATTTTTACTTTTACCATATTTGATTAATCTTAATGAATATAATAAACTACTATATTACTCTATCCTCTTGATAGTGGCTGCAGAGATAAACTCCCTAATACTTAAGAAGCCTCTTCTCAGCGTAAAATTAAAGGAGAATTTTGAGAAAAATAGAAAAAGAATATTATTGACTTTGTATAAATCAACTGCTATTAAGGAGTTAATAGATTTAGAGACCAAACTAAGTAAGCTGGAATCTCTCATTCAGGAACAGATAAGACAGATAGAGAGAGAATATGAGAGAAAAGGAGGTTACATAGGGATAGTTTATGGGTTGTTAGGAGTAACTCTTTCCCAACTATTCTTCAATAATGAGGCCTACTATGGTATCTTAGCATTAACTATTATTGACCCATTAACAGCTTTAATAGGAGCTGTTTACGGTAGAATAAAGATACCCTATACAAATGGTAGCCTCGAGGGCTCATTAACAGCTTTTATAGTTTTTTACTTAACATTAGTTTTGCTAGGTTTTAGACCAGAGAGGGCTACGTTAGTTTCTTTAATATCATGTTTGGCTGAGCTTTTCTCATCGGAAGACAACCTTGCTCTTCCCTTAGTCACGTCTGCATCAATTTACTTAATTAACCACTTCCTATAGGAGTTAGCTTATACGTCATTGGGCTGAAACCGTTTTTAAGTAATGTTGAGAGCAAATCTTTTCTTTTAACTATCAGTTTATGATTAAATAATACATATTCATTTTGTATTAGATGCCTATTATTGCTTAACTTCTTCATAGTCCAAATTACGTAGACTTTTTTCTCTAATGAAAATAATTTCATTAAAGCGCAAAGTCTTTTACCCACACTATCTTCTCTGCAAGAAAATAAGTACTCGCTAAAAGGTACTATTACGCCATCCTCGTGCTCCACTCTATAGAAATCTATTACTTTGTCTTTAGGTAAAAGTAAAACCTTATCATTATTAGATCTCAATTTTTTGATAGTGATTCTCCTTATCACCAAGTCTAAGAAGTCTTCTAAGCACTCTTTATTTTTTATCGTAGATATAGGTATCTTTATCTTATCACTTAATATCATTTTAGTATCGGTGTTTGAGTAGCTAACTACTTGAAGCTTAAATAATGAAAAACGTTTACTAATTTTCTTAAATTCTAGCTCGTTCCTATTAGCACATTTTCTGCAGATGCTCCACTTCTTTGGTAGATATAAACTACGACCACAGATGCTGCAATGTTTTTTGATGCTATTTAGAAAAAACCAGTCTATCTTAACAGCATTATTATCGCTGAACGTTATGAGAGCGTAATTACCTATGAACTCACCCTCTCTAGTTACCCTATCCAATCTGGCTACGTTAACATATCTTACACCGTTTAATTCTAGATCTATGCCTCCTAGCGAGTGACTATGCCCGAATACGTGTACTTTAGGCTTATAGGTGTCAACTAGGTAATTTACCTCAGGTAGACCGGATCTATTAAAACCATGAGGGGCATCGGGTTTTAGGCTTCTATCCATTATACTGAAAGGTGGATAATGCGTAACTAACAATATGGGTTTGTTACTGGGTATCTTTTTAAAAGGAGACATACGCCTTCCATGACCTATTATAACCACGGAGCCTAGATCCACTGGCTTTTCCTCTAAATCTATGCCCTCAGTACAAGAGTCCTCTCTTACATCCCAATTACCTTTTACGTAGTAGATAGGTTTATTTAAGACTTTAAGCATCCGGAGTATCTTACACATGCTTCCTATCTTCTGAGGATTCCCCATGTCCCCAGCTACTATTAAAGCGTCAAAGGCATGTTTCTTCTCCTTAACCCATTTACAGAACGCATTCACAGCTCCTTCTTTCCCATGTATATCTGATATCGCTAATAACGATACTGGCATTTATCCAACTCACCAAGACGCCATGAGTACACAAAAGTGAAAGAACCGTCAAACTATTTATTTAAGATATCTTTTCAGCTTTAGGTAATGAGGGTATCAGTCATAGTACCTGCAAAAAACGTAGATAAGAAACTTAAGCTTCTATTTGATTCTTTAAACAAACAAATTTTGAAGCCACATGAGATAATAGTAGTATATAATGATGTTGATAATGACTTTATACTCCTAGAACATAGAAATAAAGTGAGGTTTTTAAGAGACAAGGAGGCAAAGGGAGCCAACTATGCTAGAAATAGAGGAGCAAGAGTAGCTAGCGGCGACATACTAGCGTTTACTGATAGTGATTGTATACCCGATAATGAGTGGATAAACTCTTTAATGACAGAATTCAGTAATTTTAACGTAGATGCTGTTGCAGGTGTAGTAAAAACCTATAATAAAGAAAGTTTTATTGCACGGTATATAGGTAAGTCATTCTTCAGGCCCACGCAGTTCAAAGAGAGAAAAATACTCAGTAAGTCAATGGGCATTAATATAGCCGTTACCTCGAACTTCGCTATAAAACGTGACGTACTCTTAAAGATAGGAGGTTTTGATGAAGAGTACTATAGATATGGAAGCGATGATATAGACTTAGTCACTAAATTAGTTAAAAATGGGTATAAAATACTTCTAAGCCCCTTACCCGTAGTTTATCATATAGAGAGAACTGGATTGTGGAACATTATCAAACGGTTTTACGAATATGGAAAGGGGCTTTCAATGTATAGGTTTAAGCATCCATTAACCTTGCTTAGTCTAGTATCTTCAGCAGTGACCTATGGAATAATTTCTGTTTATCTCCTCTCTGCCTACCTAATGTTCTATGGCAATAAAATAACTGCATTAAGCCTCAGCGCGCTTCACTTTGTTTTTTTAATGGTTTATCATTTAATATACTCTTTTAAAGAGAGAAACTTAGAAAGGATGATATATCCCTTTCTCGATTACATTCTTTCAATATCCTCGATACTAGGTATCTTAATAATGGACTGTAAAACTCTAATCAACAAATTAGCTTACAGCCTTAAGTCCCTCTTCAGGATCTAACAGCTCTATAAGTTCCTTGTTTTCTTGAAAAAACTTACAGCATATGAACAAACAGGAACTACCCTAAGAGACTTTTCCTTAGCGAAGTCTAAAGCCGCTAACACAAGCCTCCTCGCAATCCTCCTCCCTCTAAAGTCAGGATGCGTATAAACGCTCTCTATGTACAGCTTTGCATTCTTTATACTGTAACTTAGAAAAGCAAATTTACCTGGCTTAAGCCTTATTAAAAACTTTCTCATAACAGGTTTATGGAGAACCTTATATTCCTCTGCCATATTTGGAATATATAAATATATAAATTAATAAACCTTGCCTTTTCACTATCTAAAAATTTACTAAGAAATAGACGAGATAAAATAGCTCTTTCCTCGAGATTCATAGAGTGTGGAACTGAGGTGATAACGGAAAACAGGTTATCGATCAAGAAGCGTAATGATCTTTTCGATGGCATAGTGGTCATCAAAGGAGAAGTGCTATACATGGATTTAAGCCATTAGAAAGATAAACTCTGTGCTCGGCACAATGAAATAAGTATACCAACAAAGGACATCAAGTTCACGGCTATACCGTATTTCCTGTGGGCTAATAGAGAAAAAGGTCCTATGATAGTATGGATTAGAAGGAAACTTCAATAATTTAAAAATATTTAGTTATATTTTATAACTTATTTTAAAATAAGTTATAAAATAAAGACTAGGTTTTTGTGATAGATTTATAAATACGATTGATTGATATAGCAGACGCTTAACGATATGTTAGGTGTGAGATATGTCTTCGCAGAAAAAACCCCACCTTAATCTAGTAGTAATAGGGCATGTGGATCATGGAAAATCTACACTGATGGGTAGATTCCTGTACGAGATAAAGGCTATAGATGAGAGAATAATTAGAGAGTATGAAGAACAGGCTAAGAAGCTTGGAAGAGAGACATGGAAGTATGCTTGGGTTCTCGACAAACTTAAAGAAGAGAGGGAAAGAGGGCTTACGATAGATTTAGGTTTTTACAAGTTTGAGACTAAAAAGTACTTCTTTACGTTAATAGATGCTCCGGGACATAGAGACTTCGTTAAGAACATGATAACCGGAGCTAGCCAAGCTGACTGTGCATTGTTAGTTGTCTCAGCTAAGGAAGGTGAGTACGAGGCAGGTATCAGCCCCGCAGGACAAACAAGGGAGCATGTTTTCCTAGCTAAGACCATGGGAATCGACCAGCTTATAGTAGCTATAAACAAGATGGATACTGTGGATTATAAGCAGGAAAGGTATGAAGAGGTCAAGGATGGTATTTCAAAGCTTTTACGAATGGTAGGTTATAAGGTCTCGGAATTACCCTTCGTGCCTACTTCTGCATGGAACGGTGATAACGTAGTTTCATTAAGCGATAGGACACCGTGGTATAAGGGTCCCACGTTATATGAGGCATTTGATATGTTTAACGAGCCTCCCAGACCCACCGATAAACCTTTGAGAATACCTATACAGGACGTCTACTCCATAAGAGGGGTCGGCACAGTTCCTGTGGGAAGAGTTGAAACAGGCGTGCTTAAGGTCGGTGATAGAGTGATATTCATGCCTCCTAAGGTTGTCGGAGAGGTAAAGTCCATAGAGACGCATCATACTAGAATAGAGCAGGCTATACCAGGCGATAACATAGGTTTTAACGTTAAAGGTGTAGAGCGTACCCAGCTCAGAAGAGGTGATGTCGCAGGTCACACCGATAACCCGCCTAAGGTAGCTGAGGAGTTCGTAGGAAGGATATTCGTCCTATACCATCCCACCGCCATAGCAGCTGGTTATACACCGGTGCTTCATGTACATACAGCAACTACGCCTGTCACGTTCATGGAGCTAGTACAGAAGATAGACCCGAGAACAGGCTCTGTCGCCGAGGAAAAACCATCGTTTATTAAGCAAGGTGATGCAGCGATAGTAAGATTTAAACCAATGAAGCCTGTGGTCATCGAAAGATATCAGGATCTTCCTCCACTAGGTAGATTCGCTATAAGAGATTCAGGAAGGACAATAGCCGCGGGCACGGTTATAGAGGTAAAGGAGGTGAAAACGTAACTTTTAGCGTATTTTTTAACCTCTTTTTGGTGTTTTTTAATGCCAAGAATAGTCAGAATAAAACTTGTAAGTACTTCGATTCAGGATCTCAACACTGTTTGTGATGAAATCAAATCAATAGCCAAAAGAACAGGCGTTAAGATGCACGGTCCAATACCACTACCTACTAAGAGGCTCATGGTCACCGTGAGGAAAGCCCCTTCAGGTCAAGGAACACACACCTTCGATCACTGGGAAATGAGGATACATAAGAGGATAATAGACATGGATGCTGACGAAAGAGCGATGAGGCAGCTCATGAGGATAAGAGTGCCGCAATCGGTTAGGGTAGAGATAGAGATAAAGTAATTTAAGTGATCTTCTTAAAGTAACATCAGAGCCGGGGTGCCCGAGTGGACTAAGGGGTGGGCCTGGAGAGCCCATGCCCCTTCGGGGGCTCCCGGGTTCGAATCCCGGCCCCGGCGCCATTCTTAAATTGGCTTATATCTCATTTTTTGAAGTAACTAGGGAGGAGCCTATGGGCGAGTATAGAAAAGAGGAAAAGGAATGGTCATGGGAGATCTTTATAGCATGCATGTTTATAGGAATCGGGATTGGTTTGCTCTTTAATGCTACTGGTGCTGCTACTTTAATAGGAATGGGTGTGGGATTCTTACTAGGCTCATTAGTAAAGTTAAAAAAACTAGAAGTAAACGTTCCAAAGAATTTAGGAGGAGTGGCTATAGTAATAGTAGGCATTTTGTTTATACTAGGAGGACTTAGATTACTAGGTTTTATACCTAAGGAATATATAACATATCTCGTAGCAACAGGGCTGATAGCATTAGGTATCACTATAATAACTTTTGGTATAAATTTAGTTAAAAAATAAAAGTTAAGAGGGGTATTAGGGCCCGTGGCCTAGTCTGGAAAGGCGTCGGCCTCCGGAGCCGGAGATCCCGGGTTCAAATCCCGGCGGGCCCGCCACATACTTTAAGATTCAAATGCCTTAACTTATGATAAGATGATTCTGTATAGCCTCTCCTCCCTATCTCAAGTTAAACTACCTGAGTATCAAGTTCCTACACGGAAAGGTAGCTTAAATCGATATTACGAGGAAATCGTATGCTAGTTTAAGGATGGTTAATGGAGATCTCCCTAATGGTGTCCCATGCCCTGGAACTCCTCCCCAGATCATTACCTCTTTTCTAGCTTCGTGGACGATAGTTTTAGTTAGGCCCTCGCGGTCAGTTACTCATGCCTAGGCGCAGGCGCGTCCTCCTCGAGAGGGAGGTAAGGCAGGGGAAGGATCTACCTACTGCTCGACAACCACTCAGCTCATAGGGCTAGGTACGTGCTGAGGCAGGCGAGGAGGAAGGGCATACACATGGTCTACATGCCTAAGTACAGCCCGGAGCTCAACCCCGTGGAGGTGTTGTTCTCGAAGCTCTCAGAGCACCTGGCTAACAGGCTGTTCCTGAGCGTCGAGGAGCTCATGCTCGCTGTAGAGGAGTTCTTCAGGGCTAGGGGCTACAGGTTTGAGGTAGACCCGTTAGCGTGCATAGAGGCAGCCATAAAACTACAGAGCCATGAGTAAAACTATCGTCCATGAAGCTGGAAAAGAG
>CAZKLN010000030.1:0-16586 GCA_964553765.1 uncultured Thermofilaceae archaeon | reverse complement strand
ACAACCTACCGATCCTGCGTTTGAGAACCGGTATTTTAGCCAGTCTATATAGCCTGCCTATTCTCCCCATTCTTTCTCAATCTAATAGAAGTGAACGTTCTTAAATATCATTCCGTCATAAGCCTATGAGGCTTAAGTGAGGATCCTCATAAGCTAACTAGAAAGATAAAAACTTCTAGATGTAGTTGCTGTAAACCTCTGAGCCCTCATAGCTGCACACCCCCGTTCTGGGGGAGTTTACCATAGTAAAAGAAACTCCTCACCACACTCATGTCTCTCGGCACACTCGTCACATAGGCAACCTCTCTAAGCAGAGCTGACATATCCACTTCGCCTCTTTACCACATTCGTTACAGCTGTATTTCGGGGGTTCGTTCCTAGCGAGTATCCTCACCTTCTCAAAGGGCTCGGCCTCTTATCAACGACCTTAAGCCTGAGATTCGTGGAGGAACCAAAGTTATAGGTATAGTCAAAGGTTAGTCCTACGTCTAGCACGTCACTTAGCCTAGCCTTCTCCATCTCTAAGAAAGCCTATTAATAGTTTCCAGGGTGCTCTTAGAAACCCTTATAATGAATATAATATGACCAAAGTTTACTATATAGTAAGCATAGACTTAGGTATTACTTATTAAAAATACTTCTGGAAGAACTTTCTGAGTTATATCTTTAAAGATATGTCCCGGTAAACGCTTGTTTCTCACCAAGTGGATTTATACGGTGTATAAGGTTTTCTCTCAAGTATGGATCTCGCTAGCCTTCTAGCTTGTGATAGTACAAGCTCCTTTAAGGGTCTCGGAGGATTATTTAAAACATTAATAACAACCCCCCATACCTTACCTACGGCCTCCTTAGAGTCCCTTTCTAATCTCACTATTACATCTTTATCCTTTAACGATAGTGTTATCAAGGGTCTATCTACAGCTATAGGCCTGAATTCTTCCATTAAGTCTAGAACTAAGCTCATTCTACCGGGTCTCTTTACATGTAAGAAACCGTAATAGGGATTTAGACCTGTTAAAAAGATCGCTCTCCATACCTCTCTAAGTAAGGCGGCATACCCTATGTTTAAGGCCTTATTGAACGGGTCGGGCTCCTCGTCTTTAGGGAGAGAATACCTCTTCAGCCTCCTCTTAAACCCCAGTTCTTCAGGCAATACTGAGGCTACTGCCTCCCAATATTCCTTGGCTGCATGCGCCTCAGCGCT
The DNA here is from genome assembly GCA_964553765.1 of uncultured Thermofilaceae archaeon. GTDB lineage: Archaea > Thermoproteota > Thermoprotei > Thermofilales > Thermofilaceae > CAZKLN01. The sequence goes on along the minus strand of CAZKLN010000030.1, from coordinate 15,382 downwards.
CCTAACCTCTTTCACGTTTTGCGCCTCCTTTATATCCCTTAGTGCTAACGTAGCACTGTCTATTGCCTGTCTTATGACAGCCCTCACAGATCTGTACTTACCTTCCATCCTAGAATACCTTCTTGAAAGCTGGTATAAGACGTTCCTCTGGTTATACACCTTTCCCTCAGCGAAAGCTTTAGCAAACTCAAGTCTACGTCTTTTCGAGGCTACTATCTGAGCTATCCACGTCTTAAGGGTTGAGCCATAGGTTGAGGGTAGGAGCCTAGCCATTGGATTCCATCCATCTAAAAATACAAGGTCTATCCCATGCTTTGCAGCCAGCATAACAGCCGAGGAGGTAATCGATACAGCTCTGTTAGCAATCACGATTGCCTCTACTTCGACCGGTGATATTTCCTTTTTCTTATCCTTTTCGCATACCTGGAACATTCCCTTTCTGGCTCTAAGAGCTATACCATAACTAGATAGGACCACTATCCTCTTCAAGGCCTCCTAGACACCCTATCCGGGGAGGGATTACATACATGTTGATAGGGACATGCAGGACTGCAAGTTTCGGGCATTCCAGGATCCTCCCTGTTAGCCACAACCTCAGCTAACCTATCTCTTCTTTCTATAAACTCCATCCTTACTCTATCACCTAGAGGTATCATCCTCCTATAGAACCTTACAGCCCTATCCTTTCTATCTAAGACAACCTGCAAAAGTAGCCCATAATCTATAGGTACCTCATAAACGCTCTCGAATGCCAGCGCATATCCTGCTAATGTCAGCTCATATACAGGCTTGTAAGGTCTTGTCTTTATCTCGACGATAATTCCTGATGGAAGAAGGGAATCAATCTTTAAGGTCGGTGAGAGCCCTATGAGGCTACCATCTACTGCAAACTCAGCACTTTCAGGAATGGTTAATGAGACTATAGTTTCCCTGCTTAAGTATTTAGATCTGGATAGTGCCTGCTCTAATTGAGAGGAATAGGTTAAGCCTGCTTTAAGCCATAGGCTTTTGACTACCCATTCTGTTTCAACTCTATCTTCCTCTCCAACGGCTACTAATGCATCTGCGAGAACTTTCTCCCTCTCAGCCATAAAATAGTTGAGGAAAAATTGACCTGTAAGCCTCTTTAAGCTATATATAAGCCTCTTCGCAGTTGAAACCGCTCTCTCATGTACCATGTGAACCACGCTTCCTCTTCTCAGTATGGAATTAGGCGCCTCTCTCTTTCCAAGTACGTACTTAAGGTACACATTCCTACCTGTGTCACAGAACCCTGAGACTATGTCAGAGACTCCAAGACCTACATTATACATCGGAGCCACAGGAGGCTCATTCCACCTCCATCCTCTAAGCTCCTCTGAAACTCCCTCAAATGGGGTCCTCCTTATTCTCTCAGCTATATCCTTAATATCCTTCCATGTGAAGAACATTACATCAAGAATTATTTTAATTAAAACCTTCTATTAGTACTTTTTGAAAAAATGTTCACTGTAACGGACATTAAGCACTATGCATACTGCCCCGTGATAATATACATCAAGTACGTAGTAGGTCTCTCAGAAACAACCACGGAATACATGAGGTATGGGAAGGAAAGTCATGATGAAAGGAAGATATCACCTGCCATAGCTAAGTATAAGCCAGTAAGGGTATTGAAGAACCCTTACCTCGAATGCAAAAAGCTGAAACTAAAAGGTAGCCCTGACTATCTGTTAGTGTTGAAAACAGGTCACGGGATAGTGATGGAGGTAAAGTGGGCTGAGCCTGCAAGAAAAAGAGTAAAAAGGGATCATAGATTACAATTAGGAGGTTATGCGTTACTTTCCAGATGCCAGCTAGGTCTAAGAGTGGGTAAGGGCGTGGTTTATTACCTAAGACCTAGCCCCAGACTTATAGAGGTGAAGATAGCCGAGAGTCTTCTAAAAGAGGTAGAATACGTGGTAGGAGATATGAGAAGAATAGCTGTTTCAGCTACACCTCCAGAGCCTAGGCTATCCCCTACTAGATGTAAAGGTTGTAACTATGTGCGAATATGTCCCTCGACTAGAATACCTCAATACCCTCGGAATCGTACTTAAGCTCCTCACCTATAATAGTTCTCCTAGAATAGCTCGAAGGAGGAATGGGATATATCTGTATGTTAACTCCTTTCTCACCTGTAACAAGCCTTCTAAGTCCCGCCTCGATCTCAATCCTTAATGAGCTGGAAGCAGGACCAACAAACGCACTTTTCTGCACTCTTGTAAGACCCTTGGATCTTAGAAAGTCAGCGATTCTGGTCCTTAGCTTATCATCACTAATATCATAGATCACAAGAATGAGCTCTCTTTCAAATCTACCTTTCATTTCGATAAAATGCTAGCAATACAAGAGCTTATACTTTTACTAGTGAGAATCCTCATACTAGGGATAATTCCTTATCCTTCGATACAACAGTATAGGTAGAAGAGAGGGTAATCAATAATGCCAGTATAGCTGCTGGAACTATCAATGATGTTCCAATGTTTTCCGTTGGCCCCTTAGCGCTTAGGCTGATGCTTATAGGAACGTTTCTTTCCAGTCTTACTCCTCCTAACGCGGATATCTGTATTACATCTGTAACCATCTTACCTGTGAGCTCTGTAAGTACTCCGTACTTATCATATCTCACCCTAGCTGTGAGGTATAGTTTAACCTTGATAGGTATGCCTCCTATAGTTGTCTGAACGATTCCCTCATACCTGTAAACATCATTTATCGTATTAGGTGTTCCTTTAAGAATACCTGCCCAATAAAGCCTATTCAGGGCAACTCTTACAGCATCCGATGAGGGCGTAACCACTATCTTTCTCATATCGAAGACCGCTATATCGCTGTCCCTGATACCGTCCATAATAGCCTCTATCATGTATACGTACATACCTGCTCCCATTCCACTTCCCTCGATCGCTACGTAAAGAGCGCTCCCTACTAGGGTGACTAACAGCAGAGTTAGGATCCACTTGCTAACGTTTCCAAGACCCCTCTTAATGATGTACTGTCCAAACCCCCAAGTACCTAAACCCACCTTAACTCCCAGCTCCCTCACCCACGTCGGTACCAGAAGAGCAAGGAACGACATGCCTGCGACAAACCCTCCTACATGAGCGAAGAAGGCTACCCCACCTAACCTGGAATACCCATAGAGTACTTGAGTTGCGAACCAGAAGATTAGGAAGTATGCGGCTCTTGTGGTGAAACAGAAAGGTATCCATGAGAACCAGCATATGCTCATTTTCTTACGTGGAAATAAAAGAAGGTAAGCTCCCAATACGCCGCTAATAGCTCCCGAAGCACCTAAGGCGGGTATGAACAGCCCTTGAATACCTGTAAGTGGTATGAATGCTATGTGAAACATAGAAGCCGCTAGCCCTGATAATATGTAAAGAGTAAGGAACCTTCCTGGACCCAGCACATCCTCTATCTCTTTACCAAACAGGTAAAGAAAGTACATGTTGAAGAATATATGAAATATGTCTCCGTGAAGGAACATGCTGGTTAAAAACCTGTACCACTCAGAGGGCTCAAGGAGAATGACGGGTATAAGAGCGGCGTTGCTGACCCAATAATCACTTATGCTGGTGAAGGCCTTATCGTAAGTAGTTAGTAAGTATATTACAACGTTAGCTATCATAAGCAATATAGTCATGTAGGACTTAGTTCTCGTGTGGCCAGTGCCCACAGGTATAACGCTCAAAACAACCTACCTTTTACCTCTAACAAGTAAGCCTTACACTACGTATTTAAGCTTATGTGTAATGATGAGGAAGAAGCTGGGATGTCTATCTTACTTCTATATGAAAGGAACACCACTAGGGCTCCTAAAAGGATAAGCATGGCTGACACAGCTACAGAGAACGCTTGACCAAAGTGATCTGCTAAAGGACCTATTAACCCCGCTCCCATACCCCCGAGACTTAGCGTTGTGCTCACAGCACCCATAGCTGTTGCCTTATACTCAGGGGAAGCCATGTCGGAGTACATTTTGCCTACACCTAGGTAGAAGAGTGGGTATATAGGTATTACCCATATAATACCCATAAGTATTCCCGTGACCATATAAAGCAGAGGAAATATCGCGGCATAAGAAATCATGGAAATAAGAGTTACGATCACCCCACCAACCTTATCAGCAAAGATACCTGTCATCACGTCAACGCTGGCCCCTAGAACGGAGGGTAGAACACCATAGAAAAGTGCGAAGAGGGCATCGTTCATCCCAAGCTCATAGTATAGCTTTATGGAGAGTATTGTGGAGGAACCAGCTATCCCTATGTAGGCTAATGAAACCCCAATAGCTAGGAAAGGCAGTTTTCTGAGGAATGTTCGTATGCCTCCTTCTCTCTTAATGTGACTCGCCGGGTAATTTACAAGGAAGACCAGCAATGAAAGACCCATGAGTAAAGACGAGACTAAGTAAACAACGCTCGAACCCAATGTATTGCTTAAGTAAGCCATGAGTAGAGAGCCAACTGCCCATCCAAGGGACCCTACTCCATTAAAAACACCGAGTCTTCTACCAGACTTCTCTTTCTCAATCACTACAAGTGCCATTACTGAGGGCTGAGCTATGGAATATAAGACATTGGCTAAGGCGGCAAGGGTTATGAATAAGAGAGAACCACTTGAATACCCAAGAAGCATCATCGGTATTACTGAGAGGAGACCTAGCTTTATCATACCTCTTCTACTAACTCTATCACCTATATATCCCCATATAAGAGATAACAACCCTGAGAAGCTCTCAGCAGTTATCAATAACATCAGTTCTGAGTAGCTTGACCTCATCACGACTTTAAGGTCTATCCTTGACCGAGTGAAGTAAAGAGCCCATCCTACATTAGCGAGAAAAGCCCCAACTATGAACGTGATCAGTAACTTCCTCTGCATATCCAACATCAGGATAATGAATCCCTTTTTATTAGCGAATTGCTTAGTAAGTAGAGAAATTAATGCTTAAGCTAAAAGGCTAGGTTATAATGTAATACTATTTATTTTACCAATAATAATTTTTATGAGATGAGAAGTTTCACATTAAAACATGCTAACGTGGAGCTGTACTTCGGTCCTAACTCAATAAGGAACCTATCCAACCACCTTAATGATTATAAGAAGGTAGCTGTTGTTACAGGTAAAACCTCGGCTAAGAAAAGCGGCGCTTTAAATGACGTTGAAAAGATATTGAACGAGCACAACATAGAGTTTAAGGTTTATGATGAGATAACTCCAAACCCCTGGGCAAGTCAGGCAGACAAGCTAGCTCACTTCATCTGGAACGAGGGCTGTGACGCTGTGATAGCTATAGGCGGCGGAAGCGTTATAGATACAGCTAAGGTAGCCTCAGTCATGGCTGCTAGCGGTGGGAGGTCTCTTGACTATCTCTATGAGAAAATGAAGCCCAGGTCACATGTACCTTTCATAGCTGTTAACCTTACCCATGGGACAGGTACTGAGATAGATAGGTACTCTGTTCTAACTGTTGACGAGAACAGGGAGAAGCGAGGCATGTCTATCCTATACCCAGATGTAAGCTTTGATGACCCGAAGTACACCTTAACGCTTCCGAGGAACCAGACGGTTTATACATCATTGGACACGTTTTATCACTCCTACGAGGCTACAACCTCCACCTTAACGTCACCTTATGTAAAACTCCTATCTATCGAGTCTATATCCCTTGTTAACATATGGTTGCCTAAAGCTTTAGATGACTTAAACAACTTAGAGGCAAGGTATTGGCTTCTTTACGCCTCCATGATAGCCGGCATTTCCATAGATACCTCCTCTACACACATAATACATGCTATTGAGCACGCATTAAGCGGATTAAACCCTAAGCTGGCTCACGGATGTGGGCTAGGAATACTAGGTCCCAGAAGCGTCTATTACACCCATAAAACCATGCCGGAGGAGTCAGCTATGGCTCTCAAGCCTTTAGACCCTAACATAAAGCCCTCTCCAGATGATGCAGGAAAAGCCGAAGATGTCGTTAGAAAGTTTCAGGAAGAGATAGGGTTTACAGATAAGCTCAGCGACTACGGATTCGAAGAAAAGGATGTACCGAAAGTGCTTGAAATGGTCTTTAACGGGCTTAGGTATCTACATAAGAACACCCCCTTTAAAGTTGATGAGAACATCGTTCGAGATATATTTCTTAAAAGCCTTTAAAAACGATCTTTAGAATTTTTTCATTAGTTTCTAATGAAAAATCCTCTCAGTTCACCTGTCTTCTCGTATGTAAACGATATCTTCTTAGCTAGGAGAATGTCCTTATTAGGTTGAGGACGTCATCATGGGCAGGTACAGGATTGGGCACGTAAAGATTAGGAGGAAAAGGTACAGGATTGGGCACATAGCTCTGAGGCAAGCTCCCAGCAGAGGTTAGCTAGATGGGTGTGAGGGTCAGAGTAGGGCTGAGCATAGGGGGCAAGGTAATTGAGACAGTAGCCTTGGTAAACAGCGGTTTCGAGACTGACACGCCCCAAGTCATAGTGCCTAGAACAATGTTATCAGCTAGGGACATAGGCCCGGAGCTCGGTAGGTCAGTGACCATGGAATACGATACAGCCGGAGGACCCATAGCCATGCTCGTTTACCCCCGTTCGTGTAAGGTGAGTGTCCTAGAGGAGGACAGGAAGCCCAAGTGGATCGAGGCGGACGTCGTAGTATCCCCTGTTGAGAGGGAGGTCGTGCTTAGCGACGCGTTGATAGAGGAGCTGGGCATCATAATCCTAAGCCCTAAGAGGGGGCATTGGAGGTTCACGGACGACCCTGTGGACAGGGTTAGAAGCTCGTACAGACCTCACTACTGGTAGATGCATGGATTAGGGGAACGATTTGAGCAAGCCTTAAATATATTTAAATACACTTAGAGAAATATGGCGCATAGGACTCTGACTATATCGGAGGAGGCCTACAATGCGTTGAAGAGATTAAAAAAGGAAGGAGAGTCCTTTAGCGATGTCATACTAAGGATAACAAAGAGCACGAGTCTGTTAGAGTACGTGGAGTCAACGGAGTTCTCGCGAGAGCTGGCAGATAGAGTGGAGGAAGTGTACAGGGCAAGGGAGCGCGTAAAGAGTAGGGCTGTTAAGCTCTAAGGTAGAGCTGGATGGCCTGCCTGGAGACAGACTTCCTCATAGCTCTGATGAGGAAAGACCCGGACGCTATTGGAAAGCTGAGGGGGCTCGTTGAAAGGGGTGAGAGGCTTGCAACTACGCCAGTGAACGCTGCTGAGCTCTTCAGGGGAGCGTATAAATCGAGGAACGTGAATGAGAATCTTAGGAAGGTCAGAGGGCTGTTAAGCAGGCTGGATTTGCTTGATTTCAACCTAACGGCTTCAGACTTCTATGGCCAGATAACATCGGAACTTGAGAAAAGAGGGGAGCCTATAGGGGAGATGGATGCACTGATTGCTAGCATAGCTTTAGCCCATAACGAGAGGGTATTGACGAGGAACATAGAGCACTTCAGCCGTGTTAAAGGTTTAGAGGTCGAGAGTTGGTAACACGCCCCCAATCTTACCCAAAGGACCTAATATCATGGCGCTATACTGCCCTACTCCTTTTACTCACTTAAAACTTAAGTTTTTTAATATCATTTTATTTCAGAGAAGGTAATGTGTCTAAAGGAAGAGTTTGAAGCTTATAAGAGGCTTAGAATGGTTAACTTAGAGAAAGCATACGTCTTTTACTGTGAGAGAATACTACCTAAGGTTGCTGATAAAATCTACTCCCATTATGAGAGATTTTTCAACGAAAGATTAAAACCTCCTCCCTCTCTTGTCTTAGCTACTGTGGGTCAAAGCTGGCAACCGGTAGCTTTGATAACTAGCTCAGCTTTAAGGTATGGATATAAAATAGGTCAAGTACCTTCCTTAGTCTATATTTGCACAGAAGAAACTATTGAGTACCTAGAGATGGCTAAGAAGGCCGTTGAGAAGCTTAATGTAAAAATTCAAAGCTCAAGCACTGTGGTGCTTGAGAAGAAGGATGATATTGAGGAAATAGAGAGAAAGCTGCTATCTTCAGACATAAGGAAGGTTATAGACGTTAACAGAGTTATCTTAGCTGACATAACTGGTGGAACGAAGCTAATGTCAGCTGGGCTACTCTATTCCATGCTAACTTTTAAGTACTTAAACACTAAGGGGAACATTTACCTAACATACATAAGCTACGGACCCATGGATAGTGAGATAAGGGAGCCTATACCTTGCGAGGATAAACTGATCTTCATAGGTGATCCACTTGAGATAATAGACGATATGGTCATCACTAAGGCATTAGACCTCATGAAGGCCGGTAACTATGATGACGCTAGTAAGCTTTTCTCAAGACTCTCGGATGCTACCAGTAGCTATGAAAGAAGCGGCATCTACTCCTTTCTATCCAATTTGGCAGTAATAGAAAATAACATGGAGACCTTCCACTACATCGCAGCCTATAAGATGCTCGAAGCTAAGTTAACGTCCTTAAAGGACCTTAAGGAGAAGATAGGCGAATTATTCGGCTTCAAAGCCCTTTCTCAAATATACAAGCTGTATGACTCCTTAAGGTTTCTAAGCGAAATAGAGAAAGTCTTCACTGGTAACTCTACATTATTAAAAGTGGCTGCTAAAACGCCTCAATCCTTATTATATCTCATAGCCGACCTGATAAACAGAGCACTTAGGTTGGAGAAAAAAGATGAGTATCTAATAGCTGCACTCTACTACTACAGAGCTCTTGAGATGTGTTTTCAAACCCTTCTAATATGTAAGTATAGTATCGATCCCTCTGATCCAGACTATGAGAGACTTGTTAAAGAGAGAAATATGAGTATAAGCGAGTTAAGACATAGGTTTCTCGCTGAAAGCGAGCAGTTTTCGAAAGCCATAGGAGAAAGAGGGATTAAAAAGGAGCTTCCAAGTAAGCTATCACTCGTAGATAGCTATCTACTACTTAGGTCTCTAAACGACCCAATAGCTAATAACATAGGTTACACAGAGCTTTATGGAGGACTTGAAACCAGGAATGTCTCACTGTTAGTGCATGGTTTTAGGGTTATAAGAGATTCAAGGGATAAAGCGTTAAAAAGCTTAGAGAAAACAACCCTCAGAGCTTTCAGGGATATAACTAAAGAGCTGATAGGAAAGGATTTCAACGTATTGCTCTCTGATACTAGGAGGTTTGAGGACGTAGCGGTCTATACACCCGGAGCTTTATGAAGATACAGTCTTTTAAGCTCTCTTAGTATATTCTCGTCTCCCCCTAAGAGCTTGCCGTGATCAACCATTTCCCTGATAATTTTCCTTCTCTCCATAGCCATCTTCAGGAGCTCATTAACTGTGTAGACCCTTGGCTCTATGTCTATGGATGTTTCTGGGTCCATATATTCCACAACCCTGTCGATTGCCCTTCTATCATCTCTCTTAACAACTATGATTACATCAGCGTCTGAGAATGGTGTGTAATCTCCTCTGGCTAATGAACCTACAAGTATGACAGCTTCAGCTCCCCTCTTCAGTACTTTTTTAGCGTAATTAACGAGTTCCCTAATCACTCGCTCGTAATCTAGCTTAAAAACCCTTACTTCTGCAGAATTCGACAATCTTCTCTGCATATTCGATAGCCCTCTTAGTGTCTTCCTCTGTATAGTAGTCTAGGGGAGCTCCTTCAGGATGGAGATTAGGGTATCTAGTAAGTATGTAATGTCCATCGAGCTCTTTAGCCTTTTCCACAAACTCTTGTGGAGGCTTATATTCCTTCGGAAGACTGGATAGCATTCTGGATATGGAATGCCCCCAAACCTCTAACCTTAATTTTTGATAAAGAGCCTTTACTGCCTTCTCGGCGGCCTGTTGTGCTGCGTGTTTTAGACCTTTTAGGGCTTGTCTCAACCAATCATCAGCTCTAGAGACTATAGGAGCTCACCTAGTAACATTAGATCACTAGGTTTAATTAATCTATTAAGACTATCTAAGGTATGAGTTTGCTTGGATCTCTAATGCTCTACATAGTCATAGCATTTGGGCTAAGCTCATTGATAGATTTGGTATTCGCAACGGTGTTTACTTCTTCCTCAGTAATGTATGTGATATGGGGCCTTCTACGTATGTACACCCCAGCCATCGCGTCCTTAGTAACTCTTAGGCTGGAGGGATACAGCTTTAAGGAAGCCTTGAGCTTTACAGGAGTCACCACAGGAGAATCTTCTAAGATTGTTAAGTGGTTTCTTATAGCCCCTCTTGTACCTTTCTCCGCATTAGCATTATACGTAGTAATGAGTTTTGCTTTAGGTGCTTATACGTTAGATCCCTTAATAGATATCTTAAAGCAACAAGCTCCCTCACTTGATCCTATGACATATGTCTTAATGCTACCTCCCTATTCCTATATAGCGGCTGTAACAGTGAACACCCTCTTTGCTCTTGGAGAGGAAATAGGATGGAGAGGTTTCCTGGCTAAGAAGCTTGAGAACCTGGACTTTGTAAAGAAATGTTTAACCATAGGATTTTTATGGGGTTTATGGCATGCGTCAGCCATACTTTTACTTGGTCATAACTATAGGATTCATAGAGTTGAGGGAGTGCTACTTTTCACAGTACTCACTATAACTTTAACTTTTCCAATGATGATGATAAGGAATATTGCGGGAAACGTATTTCCTGCAGCTTCATTCCATGGGGGAATAAATGCAATATGGGGATTCACACTCCTTATCTCTGCCTTCCCTGACAACGAGCTTTATGACGGACTAGGAGTGTTAGGTATAGTCACTTGGACCATAGTAGCACTGTTATTGATGTTAATTAAGTACAAGAAGTTTGTAAGCTGTTAAAGGACCCAAACTATAGCTTCGGGTTGAATACCTGTGAATAATATTCAGAGAGCAACTTCTCATACATTGTGTCTTCCTTAATTACTCTTATTATACGCGCCATCTCCTTTATCCAATGCTCTACTATCTCCTTACCTTTCTCTTCTGAAGCCTTCGTGGGGTCGCCCACGTACCCCATTACCGCGTATCCCTGCCAGTCAACCATAGTCTCTACATGTTCATCCACTTTCCTCCTCCCGAGCTCTGCCTCTCCCCTCACTCTTTCCATCTTCACAAGGCTAGGTTTTAGGAACATAACTATACTGGTCTCTATCTCACATGCATGTTCATATACTTTAGTCTCCCTTATTCTGTCTATAACGTCTCTAACCAGGGCTAAAGGGTCAGCCAATATGTAAACTTGGACCCTTTTTCCTCTCTCTAACATCATCCTTATAAAAAGTCTTAAGGGCCTTCGGTTACCTCCATGTCCGTTAACTATTAACAGCTTTTTAAACCCATGCCTTGAGACCTCATCTAGTATATCCTCAAGAAGGTTTAAGAAAGTCTGAGTTTTTAGAGAGATTGTTCCAGGGAAATGGCGATTCTCAGGAACATATGCATAATAGAGAGGAGGTAAGACTATAGCTCCCTCCCTTCTAGCTGCTTCCAATACAACATGATACACCATTATCGTATCAGTTCCAAGAGGTAAATGAGGACCATGAACCTCTATACTTCCCACAGGAAGGATCACAACTGTATTATCCTTATCGATACTCTCTATATCTCTAGAGGTAAGCTCTTCCCACTTCATACAGAGATCACCGTAATTAATACTTGGCTAGAGATTTAAGGGAAATCCCAGCAGTAATCACTCCTTTAATCATCTACCTCCAGCTCCTCCACCTCCATGCCCCCCTCCTACACCAAAACCTCCTGTACCCCCACTCGGCGATGTTTCAGAAGAAGTAGCTGGAAGTATTTGAGATTGATAAATGATGTATATCGCAGGTAACCTCTCCGATACCCTAACCTCAGGTATCTCTATGTTTAAGGCTTTCATAGCTTTTATAACGCTCTCACCTACACCTAGGGTAGTAGCGTAAACAAGCCACTCCTTCCATATAACAAGGTCCTCAGGCGCGTACTTCTTTATCAAGACTATATTCGAGAGGAACCTTCTAAAAGCGTCCCATTGCAGCTTCTCATTGTATGCTTCTCCCTTCCACCTCCCGAAGAGTGAAGGAGGCGAAACAAGACATACAAGGGACTGTAAAAAGATAGCTGCCGACATCACAGAGCTCATATAAGCGTTGAACGAGGCAAAAGAGCTTGAATAGTCCTGAGCTAATAAAAAGTACATTATTAGTATAATAACTGAGAAAGCTATTAAGGTAAAGGCTAACCCGTTAATTACTTTCTTACCAGTAAGCTCTATAAACTCCTTGACTAACCTTGGGTTCCTATATTTTAAAACCTCGTCAAATCTCTCCTTAACCCTTTTAATTAACCCTCTGTTATCTCTAATAGATGTAACATGTTCCTTAAGCTTAGAACTATCAAACACGCCGTTAAACGAGAAATCATTTAGGAAAGCAAGCACCTTTCTCTCATACTCATCCAAAAGTTCGTCCTCTTTCAAAACACTTATCCTTATTTCACCATCGTAAGCCTCTATTTCTATATAACCTCTCATGTGGAGATCCAGTAACGTCGCATAGAAGCCATCCACATCAAAGTCATTAACTCTACCTTTAAATATTAGGTTAACTACCCAGGGTTTTCTATTCTTATTAGGTATAAAGCTTAAGAATTCTGGGACAGCGTACTTTCTCTCTCTACCATATTTCTGATATATAATGTAGGTTATTAAAGGAAAGCTTAAGGAGAAACCTACGGCTAGATACTTAATGACGTTAAATACATTATATGTGATATAATATCCTGAGTTAAGCTTAGCTGTTAATTCCTTTACGTTAAGATCATCCCTTTGTATGCTAATAACTGCTCCTTTAATAGAATTAGGTGAGAGCACCATCTCTATCTCTACAAGGCTATCTCTAGGTGCCTTACCTTCAACTACCCACGCTTTCTCCTCTTTATAGGTCGCAAAAGATGAGAGATGGGGATAAAGATCGATTAAATACCCATTAAAGTCCTCTATTGTTATTTTAACCGAAGGATAAGGAATATGCTCATCAGCTAGCTTAAGATTAAAATGATAATACTCACCTCTTATTGTCTCTATGGGTAAATACAGTTTGAAGACGTAACTTATTGTATAGTCTCCTGGGTGTATACCTTGAGGATTAAGGACCCCCACTTCGTTCCTTTCGGCTTTTTTAGCTATTAACTCTCTTACATCCTCATTGGTATGTGAAAGCACGTAAACATCTCCCTTATGATCCTTGACATAGGGGATTAAACCTGCTTTAGAGGGAGCTATAACAGATATTTCCTTAACGACCACTCCTGTTTTTGAAGGTGTCTCGTTAAAGTATAGAGGAACTTTCCATGTTCTATAAAGCATAGTATAGCCTTCACTTTTAACATGGTATACGTACTTTTCTTTCAATACCGGAAAATTCTCCAATATCAACCTAGCTTGGTAGTCAGCGGTTAACCCCTCTATGAAAGGAAAGTTATAGCCCAGGATATAGGCTAAAAGTGGTATTAGTAAAAGGAGAAAGATAAGTAATAAGAGCCGCTTTATCTCGCTCATTTAGTACCATCCTAAGTCAGGCCTTCTCTCAATTTCCTCCTCAAACTGTAAATACTCTAACCTTTTCTTCAGACCGAAAAAGCTTGCCACAAAATTAGAGGGGAACGTACTTGCCTTAGTGTTATATTCCTGTACTATATTATTAAAGGTATATCTATGCCTTGCAATTTCCTCCTCAACTTCCTTTACAGCACTCATTAAGCTTTTCACGGTTTCTGAGGTCTTGAGATCAGGATATCTTTCCACGGCTACAAGTATGTTACCTAGGATTCTTCTAGACTCCCTATCTATCTTCTGCACATCACTCACATCTGACACTTTAAGTACCTTAGTCCTCATCTCAGTTATCTTCTCTAAAGTCTCTTTTTCAAACTTAGCATAGCTTTTCACAGTCTCAACTAACTCATTTATCATGTCAAGTCTCTTCTTTAATGCTACTCTTATCTGTCCTAACGTGGCTTCAGCAGCGTTCCTAAGTTGTTGGAACCTGTTATAGATAGATATTAGTACTCCTATGAGAATTAATCCTACGATAAATGCTAGTGCAGCGATTACTAACTCTAACATGCTGATCAAAACATAGTACACTTTATATCCTATTTAACATTAACGGACTTAAAAACTCGATATTATTATATAAATTATAGTATATTTTTATAAATATTTAAAAATGTATAATACAGAGCATTTATTGATCCTTAAGTATTAACTTTTGTGAAAATAGTGATCACATGTCCAGCTTAGAGGAAAAAGTTATAAACGCTTATGAAGAAGTTAAGGAAAGTGTTGTAACAGTCAGTACTATTAAACTTATTGACTTTATATTCACTATAAGACCTATCAAGGGTATAGGTTCAGGTGTTATAATAGATAATAATGGATATATAGTGACTAATGCACACGTTATCTCTGAATACGAGAGGATATACGTAGGTTTGTACGGTGGAGAGAGGTTTGAGGGAAAGGTAATAGGTATAGACAGGAGATCCGATATAGCTTTATTAAAAGTTCAAGGAAAAGGGTTTAAGTCAGCTAAGCTAGGTGACTCCTCGAAGCTTAAGGTAGGACAGTTTGTTATAGCCGTGGGGAATCCTTTAACTCATATAATAGGAGGTCCTACCATGACGTTCGGAGTTATAAGTGGACTTAGAAGAACCATTAGGACTAAAGAGAAGGTTTTTGAGAACCTTATACAGACAGATGCTGCTATTAATCCTGGTAATAGTGGGGGTCCGTTAGTTAACTTAAATGGAGAAGTAGTTGGTATTACCACAGCCATGATACCCTTTGCTCAAGGTATAGGTTTTGCTATACCCATAGATGAGGTTAAGGAGGTCACTGAACAACTTGTTAAATACGGGAAGGTTAGAAGACCCTGGGTAGGGATTTACGGAGTATCATTGACTAAACCGCTTGCTAAACAACTAGGATTACCTATTGAGAAAGGCGTTTTAATTATTGGAGTGGTTGAAGGCTCTCCAGCCTACAGAGCAGGATTAAGGAAAGGAGATGTCATCGTAGAGGTAAATAATGAACCAGTTGAAAACCTTGAAGAGTTTATCAGCAAGTTAAAGGAAAGGAGAATAGGAGAGTGGGTTCGGCTAGCACTTATTAGGGGTTCAAGCAAACGGCTTGTGATAACTACTCTCGAAGAAGCCCCAGAGTACTGAAGAAGTCTCTTATAATAATTCTTATAAGGCTTAACCACTCTACAGACCTACAATATCAATATTCTATAACTAAGGATAAGGTAGAGGATCCTCCGAATGCCTTCGATGAACTTAAGGAATAGATAAAGGCTAACCCTGGGAGATTTTAGCTACGTTGATCCAAAAGCAG
>CAZKLN010000029.1:0-16821 GCA_964553765.1 uncultured Thermofilaceae archaeon | reverse complement strand
CGCCAGCGGATCTTGAGTCCGCCCCCTTTAACCTGGCTCGGGCACCCCCGCTACTGATAATTAGTTTTATTTGATGATCTTATTTGTTTTATTATCGCTAGCAATTTACTAGCAATGTTTATAATTTAGTAGGATTTTTAATCTAGTAGTAATATGAGGGATGTGGTTAAGGTTACTAGGAACTATCAGGTTACTATTCCTGTGGATGTCAGGGACAGGCTCGGTGTTAGGGAGGGGGATCTTGTGAGGATTGTCTATGATGAGCAGGAGGGCGTGGCAAAGATAATACCTGTAAGGAAAAGGAGGATAACCATTAAGCTAGGTAGGGAGGTCAGTGTAGAGGAGGTTGAAAGACTGGTTGAGGAGGCTTTAGATGAGGCTACTTCCTGACACTAACGTTCTAGTCTATGAAACCGTTGAGGACTCAAGTCATCACGTTGAGGCTTGTAAGCTGCTTGACTCTGCAGAGGAGGTATTTATTCCATCAATAATAGCTCATGAGTACTTCTGGGTCATGATCAAACTCGGCGTGAGCCTTGATGTCATCCTCTCAAAGATAGAGGAGTATTTAGAGGACTCTAGGACGAGATACTTTATGGAGCCTATAGATGTTTATCGTAAGGCTGTAACGATGATCCAAGAGGATAAAGCTAGCCCAAGAGAGGTAAATGACTACCTAATCTTAGCAGTGGCTTACAGGGAGAGGCTTGTCCTAGCGACTTATGACTATAATCTAAGGAGAGCTGCCGTAAGGAGAGGAATAAAGGTAGCCCCTTAAAAACTGCCTTAACCATCCTTTACCTTAAAGCGTTATTTTCTTCAGGTAACAGCTTTTTAGCTCTTTAACCGTAATTATTAAGTAAAGTCCTGCTTAGTGATCATGGATGAGAAGAGCTTGGATTATTATAGTGGTTATTGAGATCATGATTACCTCGTTTATCCTTCTAAACATTCTCAGCTCGTACCTTAGAGATCTGAGTATGGCTCAGGAGTTCTTAGAGGTGGCTCGGGGCGGTGGATGCTGGACCTGTGAGGGACAGCTGCTTATGGATACTTACCGTTACTATAGGGAATCCGCAGCGAGAAAGCTTACCCATATATGGTTGACGTTAGCGCTTTCCATACCCGTGATAGGATACACTCTATATAAATTGAAGAAGTCATAGGTAGTAAAGCTAAGGTACGAGCTGAGAATGTTTAGAAGCATTGACACGTTATCCTTTAATCATAGAGGAATTGTGAGCCGTAAACTCCAGCTCTAAACCCACCCCTCCATCTCCGTACCTGTTTCCCAGCTCTTCCTTGAAGTACTTACGGGCGCTATCTCCTGTACAATGTATAGGGTATACCTTAGTAACATTAAGCTCCTCAAATACCTTCTTTACCTCTTCTAACCTCCTCTCATTAGCTCCTATGAGGTGAAAGCCGCCTATTACGGCGTATATCTTGAGACCGGTTACGTTATGCAAGTACCTAACTATGTTCTCCACACCTGGGTGGGAGCAGCCGGTTAAAACTATCAAGCCTAAATCCTTAACGTAGATTCCTAACGCCTGCTCGTATGGCGGTCCATACATTGGACCAGTTGAGATAAATCCCCTCGAGATGACAGTGGTTTCATTAAGCACTATAACTTTAAACCTAAGCGACCTGACATATTCAGCAAGTGCCTTATCAGTTGGGATGTAAACGGTCAACTTCTTCCCCACTAGGGCTTCTAAACCTCCCACGTGATCCCCATGACCATGGGAAATGAACACCGCATTAAGATCCTCTAGACTTACACCGAGCTTCTCAGCGTTTTTTGTTAAGAGCTTAGGATCAGGGCCTGCATCAAACAGGAGCTCATCTGACGACGTCTCTACATACATAGATATGCCCCATGCAGTGCTCATTCCCTCCTTGAATGGATTATTATCGACCAGTACTGTTACCTTAGCGTAGCTTACAGGTTCAAGGATTATTAGAGCGTGGTTAGTTACCGCACTAACATGCCACACGTTTGCAAAGATGAGTATGAAAACTATCCCTAAAAGGTTAATGCCTCTCATGCTTTCAACTACCCTAATGTACCTGTTCACTACTTTAAAGCATGCTCCACTGCCGCTATGGCGTGTATCTTAGTTGTGTCGAAAACAGGGATGTCCACATCTCCCTGTTTAATCAGAAGAGGCAGCTCCGTACACCCCAGGATGATTCCTTCAGCACCTTTAAGCTTTAACCTCTCTATAATTTTCCTAATACTTTCCTTTGAGGATTGTCTAATAACTCCCTGACATAGTTCCTCGTAGATTATCCTATGAACAAGCTCCCTCTCATCCTTATCTGGGAGTAGCACTTCGATGTTGAACCTCTCTCCCATTCTCTTCCTATAAAACCCGTCCTCCATCGTGAACCTGGTTCCAAGCAGTCCAACACGCTTAATTCCCCTCTCCAGGATCCTTTCAGCAGTGACATCGATGATATGTATCAAAGGTATCCTTACCCTCTCCTGGACGTGGTCCGCAACCTTATGCATAGTGTTAGCGCATATGAGTAAAAGCTCAGCACCAGCCCGTTCTAGCTTGACAGCAGCGTTCGTCATTAACCTAGCGAGCTCGTGCCACTTTCCCTCATGCTGAAGCCTTACGACCTCATCGAAGTCGAGTGAGTACAATATGCATTTAGCTGAATGGAAACCTCCAAGTCTCTCTTTTACAGCCTTGTTTATGATTCTATAGTACTCTAGTGAGGATTCCCAGCTAATACCGCCTATAAGACCTATAACCTTCATCTTGTTTATACTTAAAGCTCAGCTTAATAATCTCCACTATTCTCATTTACAGGAAGAAAGGTGTTCGACGATGCTCCCCTTTACTGCATGGGAGATATTTTGGACGCTTATCCTGTTTTCATGGGTGATCATAGTAGTGCGGGCCATAACCCCAGCCTTCTATAGGTGGGCTAAGAGGCGAGGCATGGAGGAAAATAAGGTAGTGTACTACAACAGGAAGATCATACATATGCTAGCTGGAGGGCTCGTAGCTCTCATCGTACCATACGTCTTCAAAACACCTTTACTACCTTTCATACTAGCTACGTTACTAGCCGTGTTAACTTACGTTCCTCATAGAGTAGGTAAGCTGATGTACTGGTTCCAAGTTAAGGACAACATGTATGAGGTAAACTTCTGCCTCATGTGGGGGATGATAATAGCTCTTTCATGGATAATTTTCGGCATGGATCAAAAGGCATACTGGTATGGGGTGATACCAGTGGTCTTCATGTCGTTTGGAGATGGCGTGACAGGCATCGTGAGGAACCTCATGTATGGTAAAAGAACTAAGTCATGGTATGGAAACCTGGCTATGTTACTAGTAACGGTCCCCATAGGAGCTTTAGCGATGGGGTTGCCGGGAGCTATAGCAGGCCTTTTATCAAGTATAGTAGAGCATTTCGAGATATCAGGGATAATAGATGACAACATAACGGTGCCACTTGTAGGATTCCTAACCTTAACTTGCCTTAACTACCTACTCCTTTAGCTCTTTTTCCATTTTTTAGGTTGATCACTACGATTTATTAACCCCGATACCAAGCTATTCCTTGGGAGAATAAGGTGAGCTCCCAGGACGTTAGAAGAATAGGGCACATATATAGAAGGAGACGTAGGATAGGGCACATATATCTGCCAGGTGCTAAAGTTGGCAGTAAGAGTAAATCTGAAGTTAAGGACTAAAACTGCGGGGAAGGTTGTAAGGACGTCCGCCTTAGTAAACTCTGGGTTTGAAACGGAAAAGCCTCAGCTGCTTATACCCATTAAACTAGCTAGGGAAATAGAGCTATGGCCTCCTCCACCTGAGGCGCAGATTGAGGAGTTCGGTACAGCAGGAGGTCCCACACGTAACTACGTTGTTCGTGATGCCCTCGAGGCATCTGTTGAAGCAGAGGATAGGAGTGTAGGTCCCGTAACTTGCGACGCGGTCATTTCCAACCTGGAGTTTGAAGTGCTTATAAACGATAAACTTGGTGGGGAACTAGGAATAGTTCTCTTAGATCTTGCTAGAGGAAAGTGGAGATTCTCGGATGATCCCTCAGATAAAGCTAGGGACTCCACACCCCCTCAGTACTGGATGTGAACCCAAAATTAGAGGAGGCTTGGAGGTATTGTGGTAATAGTAAAATAGTAGTGGGGGTTTTTGTTGTAATAGGTCTTTCCGGGAGGGCGAGTCGATGCAGAGACCTGAGAGAAGATTAAGGTTGAGAAGAAGAGAGGACGTTCCTGAAGGTCAGGCCAGGATGAACCCTAAGACCATGGAGGAGCTTAAGATAGCCAGTAGCATAGAGGTGGTTGTTGGGGGTAAGAAAAGGCTGAGGTTTAAAGTTCTAGGGCTTGAATCAGTACCTGAAAGAGAGGTGTGGTGTAATGCTGAGGAACTTAGGGTTTACGGTGTTGCTGACAACACAATAGCTACTGTGAGATCAGGTGAGGGGTGATGAGATGGGTTTAAGAAGAGAGGAACTTGAGATCTCTGGAAGAGCAATCGCTGATGAAAGGCTTATAGGCTTCATTCAAAGAGAGCTTTCCATATCTAAGAAGATGGTCAAGACATTGAGAGAGATAATATCCAGGATAGATAACGTTCAAAAAGAGCTAGGTAAGTTGGTTGAGGATCTTGAAAGGTCTAAGGAAGAAGTCTTGAAGATGCAGAGAGAAACCTTAAGCTATATATCAAGGGTCACTCCAGCCCTCTACCATAGGGAGGATTGGATTAGAGCTTTATCGAAAGTAGGCAATATAGTGGATAAGTTCAGTGGTATAGCTTACAGACTTGAGTACCTTGTTAAAAGAGGATGGGGAATACCTTTGACGATAAGGGAGAACCTGCTATCTCTCTCAGACTCTGTCTCAGAGATACTTGACAACCTTTATCAGTCCTTAGGCCTGATGCTCACTGATGTCGAAAAAGCCCTTAAGTACAGGGAGAAGGTATCCGAGACCGAGTCCAGGGCTGATGACTATTTCAGAAGATCCACATTCTCCATACTTGAAGCTAACCTCTCCTTTCAAAGCATGATACTACTACTAAACATAGCTGAGATGTTAGAGGACGTCTCAGACACCATTAATGCTGTAGCTGACGACCTCTACATAGTGATGCTGGACCTAGCATAGATCCTAGAAATACTCCAAGAGAGACTTCTGAGGCCTTTCGCTCAAAAACTGGTCCTCCTTTATTCCAAAGTAACCCAGTATCCTTAGAGCTGCGGGTATTATCTGTTTTTTAACATAGTATTCTACATCTACCTCATCAAAGTTCTCGACTAATATATGCGGCTTAACTTTCGTAGCTAGCTTCTCTCCTCCACCCTTACACACTATATATCCTATTTTGTCCCCCTTACCTATCTCATAGCCCATCTCTATAAGCTTCTTAGCAGCCTCTACGTGAGCTGCCTTAACCTCGTATTCATCTATCCTCTTAGATAGAGTTTTCCATACTATGAGCTTCTCCATAGCCACCTTTCCCTCCCTCAGTTTAGCTATAACGCTTCTAACATGTTCTACAGCCTCTAAAGGATCCTCTCTCTTCAGGACTATCTCGATGACCTCCTCTTGAACCTCCTTAGCAAGCTCAGCCCAATCCCCTCTAACCGCCTCAAGACCTACCACGTCTATTCTCCCATCACTGAGTAATCCACAGTACCTTTTCTTAGCCTCAGTAAAGAATATCTTATCGTAAACCTTATCCACCTTTATCTCAAGCCCTAGCTCCTTTTCAACAAACTCTATCAACCTGTTTATCTTCTCCTCATCGTTGTAAACAAAGATGCTATCCGTATCACCATATATCACATTAAGGCCTAAGGACCTAGCATAGTTTATCGTCTTAGTTATGATGCTTCTTCCCCAGGCAGTAGTCGCCTCTGCAACCTCCCTCTTATACCATCTAGCCCCGAGCCACCCGCAATACCCATAGGTGGCATTAGCTATTATCTTTATGGCTCTCTGCCTCTCATCTAGAATCCTGTACTCAGGGCTTTCAGGACTTAGATCCTTAAGCCTAGTCCTTATCTCCTCCCTAGCCTTAAGAAGCCTCTCAAGTACCTTCTTGTAAAATCCTGGTGGAGTCTTTCTAAATCTATGACCCACCTCAGGAGCTACGTACACCTCGTCCTCCTTAACTTCCTCAGAGGGAGGTACGTATGTGTCCGGGGATATGTTCTTAGATATCATGATGTTCGGGTACATCGCTGAGAAGTCAAGCACAACAACGTTCTTGTGTATACCTGGTTTAGGTTTAAGAACTATAGCTCCCTTATAGGTCTCGAAAGGCCTCTCTACTCTATTAGGTACTAGTTCATTAAACTTATATGCCTGTCTTATCAGGTGCCACTCTACCCTGTTCCCTACGGAGGCAGCACCTACCTGATCAAGGGTTAGTCCGACGATGCTGGATAGCTGGATAGCGAAGGGAAGAAATTTCTCGGCAAGCCCGTACGTGCTTTCCACGTCGTCCTTGGCGTACTGGAGAAGGATCTTTCTCTTATTTCCATCCTCCCAATACTTATAGATATAGGCCCCCTCTATTAGAACCCTCTCACTCTTTCTTCTAACACCTAGATAATCGGCAACGTTCTCCAGGGTTTTCACCTTTACCTCCGGTATTTCCTCTGCAAAGTCATACAGGTCTACGTTAGCTCTTCCAACTACTGAGAAATGTCCGTAAACGCTTTGCGCAGGTGTACTTCCTGTTCTACTTACGCTCAGCCTTACTTTAAGGTGCTTACCTCTCTCTATTAAATAGGGCCAGTCAAACCTATTGCTATTATACCCTACTATTATGTCAGGGTCATACTCCTTAAGATCCTGAACAAAGCTAGCTATGACCTCTCTATCGTCCTTGTCTTTTGCTGAGAAGATTTTGACTTCTCCGTTACTTTTCATGGTAGAGATCACTATAACAGGATCCCTCAAAGGCTTAGGTTCTCCTAATGGACTATAACACTCTATATCAAAGGCAAAAACCCTAAGCTCGGGCGGAGGAGCCTCATCACTCAGTCTAGGCCGTGAACGAGTTAAGTAAACCTTATCAACCTTCCACCCATGGGAGTTAGGTACCTCCTCGACCTCTGCCTCGTGCCAGGCGCTTGGGTATATGTCGTTATCTACCATGTACCTCATGTAGAATCTTATATCTGCCTCAAGAACGTCCTTAACACCTTTAAGATCTGCAACTTCCTCCCTAAGGTAGGGCACGTGTGCCGGTATCTGGCAGGTTACCTTAAGCACTTTTACAGGTTTTCCAAAAAATTTCCTCTCGTCAACTTCAACTTTTAGAACCTTATGTTTAGTTCCTAGCTTTCTTATTTTCTCGGCAAGCTCGTCTACGTACTCCTCTTTCTCAGGAAGTACATAGAAATACGGCCTGAACTCTCTATCTATAACAACGACTCTATTACCCTTATCATCTATACCCCATAACCTTATCTCAGGTATCTCACCTACAACCTCGTAGTTAACATCAAGTATCCAAAATCTCAGCTTTTCAGAAGCCAAAACTAAGCCCCAGTAAAAATAGCCTTAATAAGCTAAAAAATTGCCTCAGGCAGGGACAGGAACAAACTCCTCCTTAGAACCTTCCTTAGAGATTACCAGGAGGTCTATTCCATCACCGCTTACGGCGTCCCTACTGAAAGCTGCCTTAACGGCCTTTACTGCTAGGTCCTTTGCCTCATTTAGACTTAAACCCTTGTTATAGTTATTTTCAACTATACCTATAGCTACTTGAGCACCCGTACCTAATGCTGCATAGTCATCCTCTATAATAGCTCCTATAGGATCACATACTATCAAATGAGAGCCCTCATCATCTATCCCTCCAACAATACTCTCAATGAGATAAGGGTATATTCTCCTGTTAAACAACATCATTGAGAGAAGTTTAGCTACGTTACTAACTCTTATCGGCATGCCTGTCTCAAGCTCATATATTCGCATCTCAGCCTCGAGAGTTCTTGCTATGGTCTGCATATCTGACATTATACCTGCACTAGCTATACCTACCTTATCAGTAATTCTGAATACCTTCTTACCTGCTCTACTGAAAAGCATGAAGCCATATGTAACCCTTTTATCTGCCGCTAGCACAACCCCCTCATTCACTTTAATGCCCACGGTAGTAGCTCCGGGATAGTACTCCATATAATCACCTCCTAGCCTTTAACTCGCTTGAGAACTATATAGTTTTTTCAACCTTTAAAAGCCCTTAGGTTGTATTAGGACTAGCGATATATAACCTTAAGTCGAAATATATAAAAATATGACCTTGGCATAGATAATTTTATATCGTTACTCTCAGATTTAAATAGGGGATGGAATCCATGATTAAGAAAATTCTTACACTTGCACTAACTCTACTGTTTCTAGTCAGCGTAACGGTCCTTGCAGCTCCTCAAAAACCTGGAGAAGGAATGGTGATATACTGGATAGGAGGCGGTGCCGGCGACCCCTTTGATGCTAGGCTCCTTAAAGGAGCCACTGATGCTGCTGAGCTGCTTGGCATAGAACTTAGATATGTGCATACTGCGTGGCAGCCGGAGAGAATGGTCGAGGAGTTTAGAAAGGCTATAGCAGCTAAACCCGACGGTATAGTGGTCATGGGCCATCCTGGGTATGAAGCTCTAGCTCCTCTATTTGAAGAGGCGGCTAAGGCAGGAATATACGTAACACTAGCTAACGTTGACATCCCTGAGCTCAGAGAGGAATACTGGTACTGCGGTTACGTGGGTCAAAACCTGTACCAGTCAGGTTACATGTTAGCTAAAGCTGCCGTACAAAGATATAACCTGAAGCCAGGTGACAGAGCGGCTATCTTCTCAGGAAGCTGGGAGCAGCCTGCACGAGCACTAAGGGCCGTAGGAGCCGAGGACGCACTTAAGGAAGCGGGCTTGATCGTTGACCGTGTTTCCCACCCACCAGAGGTTTACGGAAGCCCTGCAGAGGGAATACCATACGTAACAGGGTACTTTGCTGCACATCCAGATGTTAAGTTAGTGGTCTTTGACGGTGGTGGCACTACAGCGGCTGCTGAGGACTATATGAAGGCTGCAGGGAAGAAGCCTGGCGAGGTAATAGTTATAGGTTTCGACCTCACACCAGGATCTGTCAAGGGTATAAAGGACGGTTACGTGCAACTAGTTATAGATCAGCAGCCATATCTCCAAGGATTTATGACCGTCCTGAACATCTTTCTAAGCAAGAAGTACATGTTTGCAGGCCTTTACATAGACACCGGAGGAGCCATAATTGACGCTTCCAACGTTGGAGTAGTTGAAGAGCTGGTTCTTCAAGGTTACAGGTAAAAACTAGATAAACATTTTAACTCCACTCTTTTTCTTTTTTTGATCGGATCATGAGTATAAAGGCTAGACCTAAGTATATTGTTGAGACAAGAAACCTCATTAAGAGATTTGGAGACGTTGTTGCGTTAAGAGGGGTGAATTTTAAGGTAGGGTCTAACGAGGTAGTGGGCCTCGTAGGAGATAACGGTGCAGGTAAAAGCACGTTAGTAAAGGTCATAACAGGTACGTATGCACCTGATGGAGGAGAGATATACGTCAAGGGTATAAGGTTTAAAAGGTTAACCCCTCGGAAGGCACGTGAGCTAGGGATAGAGATAGTTCACCAGGAAAGAACTATAGCTGAGAATCAATCTTTATGGAGAAATGTCTTCATGGGTAGGGAACTTAAGGGTCCCTTAGGCTTCCTCAGAATCAACGAAATGAAGGAGATTACTACCAAGCTCCTAAGGGAAATGGGGTTTAAATCTGACATATCACCTGAGAAACTTGCTAAAACACTATCCGGTGGTTATAAACAAGGTGTACAGATCTCAAGAGCTGTATACTTTAGAGCTGACCTTGTAATTCTCGACGAACCTACTATACAGCTCTCATTGAAAGAGGTTAGCAAAGTTCTAGAGTTTGTTAAAATGCTAAAAAAGGAGAATAAATCCTGCATTTTCATAAGCCACAATATTTATCATGTATATCCCGTGGCTGATAAAATCACTATAATGGATAAAGGAAGGATAGTGGCGGAGTTTAAAAAAGAAGATCTGACAATAGACGAGCTTTCGGAAGTTCTAATGGAGGTTGCAGAGACAGGAGATGTGCCCCCACGCTTCAAGAAGCTCTCAACCATACCTGTGACAAGTACTTGAGGGAGATAAATGATAAATTTTTCATATATATGGAATAGATATAAAATACAGTTTGCGATATTCTTCATATTTATCTCTTTCTGGTTAGTTTTCCTAATTTTAAACCCCTCAGCTTTCCTTAACTTAAACACTTACACAGCTATCGCGTCCTATCTACCTTTTAGTGTAATACCTGCCCTAAGCTTAACATACATAATGATATGTGGTGAGATAGATCTCTCGTTCCCCTCTGTAATGGCCTTAGCATCTTTTGTACTAGCTGTCACATGGAAGAGCATGGGAGGCGCTCATATAATAGGCGTTATACTTGCTCTCTTAGCAGGACTGATCGCCGGCCTTCTCAATGGTGTATTAGTAACAAAGGCTAAAATACCCTCCATGATAGCAACACTCGCTACCATGTTCTTTTGGAGAGGTGTAGTCCTAGTAAGCTCCCAGGGATTTGGTATTCCTTTAGGCGAATTTAAAGGAACCGTTACTTACGATTTCTTCGTGGGAAGAGTTTTTAGTTTTATTCCCGCACAGGCCATATGGATGTTGATTTTCACAACACTCCTTTGGTTAATATTAAATCGCCACATTTTCGGCGCACATGTTTACTTTACAGGTGATAACAGAATAGCCGCTGAATATATGGGTATAAACACTAGAAAAATTTTGATAACCGTTTTTGCCCTTCACGGAGTTATTTCAGCGTTTGCTGGAATGCTAGCTACATTAGAGATGGCTACCTTTTGGCCCGCGCTAGGTGAAGCTTACCTTATGAAGTCTATAGCAATAGTAGTTATAGGGGGTACATCCATATTCGGAGGCAGCGGTACTATTATCGGGACTTTAATAGGAGGCTTGACTTTAGGTTTGATAGAGATGGGACTCTTAGCGGTTGGCGTAGCGGGTTTTTGGATAAACTTAGTATATGGTACTATTATAATTATAGCGCTAATACTTCAGACTGTGATTAGAGAGACTGAAATGAAAAAAGCGCTGAAGGAAAAAATAGGATAAAACGTTCAGAGTATCCATTCTTTACTTCCCAGAACGCGTTAAACATTATTAGTTATAATATACTGTTTTAATAAGAATACTCTGATAATGAAATGTAGGGAGAGCTTTCTTAGTCTTTATAGCTAAACAAGATTTAGAACGTGTTCTAAAGGCAAAATACTAATATATTAATGCGATTATTATCGCTGACTAAAAACGACATATGGTGTATAGCTGATGTCACAAGAGGTAGGAGTAATTTACGTGGGGCAGAAACCTACAACAAACTACGTTCTTGCCGCTGTTACCCAGTTTAGCCAAGGTTCAAAGAAAGTAGTCTTTAAGGCTAGAGGAAGAGCTATCTCAAAAGCTGTTAATGCAGCTTTAATCCTTAAACGCTTCCTAACAAATAGAGTAGATATAGAGGGAGTAAACATAGGAAGTGAGAAAGTAGGTGAGCCCGGAAAGGAAAGAATGGTCTCAACTATAGAGATCTCAGTGATACAGAAAGAGGAAGAGTAAGGCCTTCAGAGAAATCTACGGTATAATAAAAAGCCTTTTTTAATCTTCTCTACTATTTTCTCTACTTTCCCCTTTTAGTTATCGTTTTTAAAGAATTTTTATTACTCTATTAGTGGGCAATTTCTAATGAAGATAGCTTTACTCTTTAATAAAGTCATACTAAGAGCTGGAAAGAGGTATCCTCTTACTCTATCAATTGTTAATGAGAGAGATTGTTCCGAGGAAGTCCGTCCTTTTATAGAACTAGAGGTTGAAGGTAAAGAGGCTTTGCTTAAGGTTTTAGATCCTTTAAAAATGGCTCCAAGGCAGAAGGCTGTAATCAAAGTAGAACTTAAAGTTCCTGAGTTTGAAGGAAAAGGTGTTCTGAGAGGAGTTCTTGAGAAGAACGAGAAGGAGATAGCTACCTTTGAGTTACCTATTGCTGTAACTACTAGCGATAGAACACTTAACGTTATATTTGTATGGCATCATCATCAACCACCTGATTACTTACCTGATGGTACTTTTCACTCCACATGGGCTTTTAAACATGTTTACGAAGGAGGCTTTGAGGGGTTTGGGAAAAAAGGTCCGTATAGGGTACATGTAGAGCTTCACGAAAAACATGAAAAAATAAGGGATGTAGATAACCTTTCCCCCTCTCTTCTTGACCAATGGAGTATTGCTATAAGTGAAGGGTATAAGACTGGCGAGGAATTAGTTAAGAAAGATGATTTCAGAATTAAGGAGATTAAAGACACCTTAATTAGGTATAAGAGGCTCATTAAGGAGGGAAAAATCGAGCCACTTGTAACTACGTATGCTCATTCTATACAGGGTTTTCTCTTAAAGTTTCCTAAGTCACAATACGTACAGAGTTTTATAAGGAGATTAATTAAATGGGAGTGGGAACAAGGATTAGAGATCGTAAAGGAAGTTCTCGGAGTAAGACCTGTGGGAGGATGGACTCCCGAGATGTTCTGGGATATGGAGCTTATAGACATATACAAAGAACTAGGGATAAAATACACTATTTTATGTGAGCAACATTTCGCAAGATCTAGCGGGGATAAGGGAAGTATATACGAGCCCTATACCTTAGTAAACCCCTTCACTAACAGCTCAATAACGGCATTCTTTAGAGACATGGAGCTAAGTAACTGGCTAAGCATGAAAGCTGAGTGCTCGTCCAAAGAGGAAGCAGTGAGGAGTGCAAGAGAGTTTGTGCTGGCTCTTTACGATAGGTACAGGAAAGCTGAGGGAGATGTATGTGTCATAGCACTTAATGGTGAAAACTGGATGACCGTGCCCTATGCAAAGAAGTACTCAGCTTCTCTCCTAGATAAAGTATGGGAGTTTATTGAAAATTCAGAGGGAGTGCTTAAGACTGTTACTTTCTCCGAGTATCTAAGGACTGTGAGGAGAAAAAGAGTGTTAAACTACGTTCCTTACGGTTCCTGGATCAATCTCTCAGATGAGCAGTGGACAGCTCACGGGAAGATTAAGCTATGGAAGTACTCTTTAGAGAGACTTAAGTGGGTTGCAGCTTACTATAACTCGCTAAGGGAGGAGGAGAGAGAGAAAATGCTTAGAGATGAGAGAACACCGCTCTTCAAAGCATTCAAGGCAGCAGCTATAGCTCTGGACAGTGACTATTATTGGTATGGAGAACTTAAGGAGAAACAACAGGTTATAAGAGAATGGGCTGATGAAGCATATAGGATAGCCTTGGAGCAGTTACGTAAAGTCAGAATAGTAAGCTTTTCAAAAACCAAAGATACGATCATAGTCACATTAGAGAATGAGCTTAGTCATCCTGTCCGGGTAGTTCTACGTTCAATCGGTGATGACGATAATGAGTTAATGATGTTAACTATAACTCTTACACCACACGCTCAGGAGAAGGCTCACATTCCTGTAAGAGGATTAAAGAGGGTGATCCTTAGCATACCTCCTATTAACTTATCTAGTATTGAGATTAGAGCTTCCTAACATACAGCTCAACTCTATAATCCAGCTCTAAAGGAAAGCCTAATAGCCTTGCTACCTTTTCTTTTACATCCCGCGAAACGATATAGCCTAGCTCCCCTGTCAGGTCTATTCCCACATACTCATCCTTATCCGAATCTTTCAGTAGATCCCTTAGTTCCTCTCCCTTTTCGAACATTTTCCTGGTTAGTTTTTCCGCAAGTTTATAGCAGGAGCCTTTACTCTTACCTCTGCAAGTTTTCTCGGACATACAGTAAGGGCCTGCGTGTTTGAATATCCTAGGGGATATAGAGTACAAGCCAGCTAGAAGCGCGTACGCCGCGCTTCTTATTTCCCACTGCGCGTCAAAGCACGCTCTCTGATCTATAACGTGTAAAAGCTCCTCAGCGTTCATCACAGAGGATATGTGTGTTTTTACCCCCATGGGCAGTATAAATCTGGCGTCTTCAGGAGGTATACCCTTTTTAAGCAGCTCTCTGTACATTCTTCCCATTTCAAGCTGTGTTCTCACATACTTAACTATGGTTTCAGCACCCTGCTTTAAAACACTTGGCGGTATCACGAACCAAGGCTTACCTCCTTCTATCTCCGTATCTACCTTAACAAACCTTAAACTCTGCTGTACATGTGCGGCTATTCTGTATCTAACCCATTGATGGGTAAAACTCCTCGAAACGTCTTTAAAAGAAAATATGTAGAAGGGGAAGTCAAGTACGCTACTTAGTTTCATCTCTCTTGATAACCTAAATATTCTCTCAATTTCCTTATCTGAAGGAACAGTCATCTCAGATGATGGAAAGAGAGAGATAGAAGACCATGCTATGGACGCGGTTAATTTCTCTGAATCCTTCAGGTAACCCATTATGTAGACCTTCATTACTAATTTCACTTATGTGAACGCTGATAATGATAATTTAATGTTAAGGTCGAAACTATTTACAGGTAAGAGGTTAGCTTAATTTAAATCCTGTCATCAATTCATCCTGGGTGTAAGGCTTGGAATCCTCAAACGAAAGAGCACGTAAGGTGGCCCTAACTCTTATCCTTGAGGGAATCGAGGCCGCGGATCCTTTAGTGGCTATTAAGAGATTCTTCGAAAAAGAGGGCAATGAGTTAGTCATTAAGAAGGTTAAAGGAGATGTCTACGTTGTGGGAGCCGGTAAAGCAACTGGAGGCATGGCTAAAGCTGTAGAGGAGGTTTTAGGCGATAGGATCAAAGCTGGTATTATAGCTGTTCCCGAGGAGCTCGTGAACGACGTTAAGCTATCTAAAATTAAGGTTCTAGGCTCTACTCATCCTAAAGCTAGCGAGAAGAGTGTTAGAGCAGGTAAGGAGATTGTGAACCTCGTAAAGAACGCTAGTGAGGAAGATCTAGTGATAGCTTTATTCTCAGGGGGAGGATCAGCGCTTGTGGAGTACCCAGTTAGTGGAGTAAGTATAGAGGATATAGGCGAGGTAAGCATTGCTTTAATGAACGCTGGAGCCGACATCTTCGAGCTTAACACCGTTAGGAAGCATCTTTCACTTTTTAAGGGAGGATGGCTCGCTAAGCACGCGAGCCCTTCAAGCATGCTATGCCTTATGATATCTGACGTCGTAGGGGATAGAATGGACACAATAGCCTCCGGACCTACCGTACCTGACCCAACAACCTTTAAAGACGCGCTTAAAGTTCTAAAGAAGTACAAGCTCTACGATAAAGCTCCTAGATCGGTGATAAGTTATATTGAGAAAGGTGTTAAGAATGAGGTTCCTGAGACGCCTAAGCCCGGGGATCCCATTTTTAAGAGAGTGATAAATAGAGTCGTAGCTAGTAATATAATCTCCTTAAACTCAATGAGAAGAAAGGCCTCTGAACTAGGGTATAACGCCCTCATACTAACTTCTATGCTTGAAGGGGAAGCTAGGGAAGTAGGTAAGGTAATAGCTGGAATTGCTAAAGAGGTCAAAGCCTCAGGAAATCCCATACCTCCACCGGCAGTTATACTCGCTGGAGGTGAGACGACTGTGACCGTGAGAGGTAAGGGTAGAGGTGGTAGAAATCAGGAACTAGCACTGTCTGCTGCATTAACAATAGAGAACCTAGAAGGTATAGCTATAGCCTCCGTTGGGAGTGATGGACGTGACGGACCAACTGATGCTGCCGGAGCTATTGTTGACGGAACCACAGCTATTATTGCAAAGAAGAGAGGATTAGACCCATATATTTTTCTCGCTGAGAATAACAGCTATGAGTTTTTCAAGGCTGTAGGAGGTCACGTTACTACAGGCTACACAGGCACTAACGTTAATGACCTTATAGTGATTGTAGTTGAAAAATCTTCCTAAACGTATCTTCTCCTACGTCCCCCTCTTCTTCTCCCCCTATCCTCAACCTCTATCTCAGAAAGGTTGTAATCCTCCTTAACGTCCTCTATATCTCTCTTAGCCTCCTCGAGCTTTCCAAACCTCCCAAGCGAAAGCCTCATAGATCCCCTAAATACGGTCACGTAGCCGTTAGCTATAGTTACTGAAGCCCCCTCTTTCTCCTTAAACAAATCTATGTCCTCATCCCATAATGAAACAAGTATGGTACCTGTCTCATCACCTACCAAGGCTTCAGCGACTCTATGCTCCTCTCCATCCCTCCTAGAGAAAACCTTTCTCTCCTCACCCACATTAAGTATCTTAACAGTAACCATAAACCACTTAGAACCAGGTC
The DNA here is from genome assembly GCA_964553765.1 of uncultured Thermofilaceae archaeon. Classification (GTDB taxonomy): domain Archaea; phylum Thermoproteota; class Thermoprotei; order Thermofilales; family Thermofilaceae; genus CAZKLN01. Next base: position 441 of record CAZKLN010000029.1, on the reverse strand, counting down.
TTAACTCATTTACCTTAATTTCTTTAAGATTTGAACTCTCCTTATACATTCTAATCTCATGCACCAAACTAAGTGCAAAATTTAGTGTTATAATGAAATATAAGCATTTCTTATGACACTGTCAATTCAAATTTAATATCTCATAAACTCTTAAAATGATAGCTCACTAATGTATACCTGCGGATGTAGTTAAACGAGATAGATGACAACCTAGCAGTCATTCAGATAATTAGCAGTGATTCATCTAATAGCCGCCATTACCTTAACTATAGTAAATAGTAGAGAAATACAGGTCTTTAGTAGCAAAAAGTAGTAATCTCAATCTCTGATTTTAGTGAATTTTCAGTAATAACTGAGATTTGAACAAATATAAACAAATATTATATTTTGGTTATTTTCCTTATTTCTCTCATGTAAGGTTTCTTGCTTTCTGAGCATTAC
>CAZKLN010000028.1:0-17073 GCA_964553765.1 uncultured Thermofilaceae archaeon | reverse complement strand
GAAAAGAGGTAATGCATGGCTACTACTCTTAGGGTAAATTTCTCATCACCTCCCCCTATAAGTATGGGAGGATGAAGTTTTTGAATGAGTTTAGGAAAGTTAAGCCCTCCCTCAATTTTATAATACTTACCAGTGAAATTTACCTCAGGCTCTGTCCACATTCTTTTAATTATTTCGACGTTATTCTATCTCTTAGTTTAGGAAACCATACCCCTTAAACTCGTGCTCATACCAACATGCTCCTATTCCTAGTTCAAACCTTCCCCTGCTCATGGGTAACTATATCTGTTATGCTACTTATCTTAGCTAAATATGCGGGGTTACGGTATAAAGCACATGTTATCAACTGTCCCAATCTAATCTTTTCCGTTAAAACAGCTAAAGCTGTTAACGTCGACCAGCACTCGAAAAGTGGAAATGCGCCAGGATAAGGTATTGTATGAAAGTGATCAAAGAACCATATGAAATCATAACTAGTCTCTCAACCTCCTTAACAATCTTTACTATCAAACGTTCTCGAGGACCAAGTCAGAGGGTAATAAGACCAAACTTCATTCTTCTCACTTTCCAACAAGAAATTAGAGATAGCTAGTTATAAATTGAGATGTTTAAATAATCTTTGAGGTAGGATGAGGGTCGTAGTAGCTGCAGTTCCGGGAGCAGGTAAGACCACAACTCTTCAAATCCTGTCTAAGATAAAACCTGACATTAAGATAGTAAATTTTGGGGATTACATGTTTAAAATAGCTAAGGAACAATACGGTATTAAGCAGAGAGATGATATGAGGAAAAAGCTTGACTTAGAGACCTATAGGAAGGTACAGGTAGAGGCTGCTAGAGAGATAGCCTTGCTGAAAGGTAATATTATAATAGATACCCATTTAGCCATAAGGATGGAGAAGGGTTATTATCCAGGTCTTCCAAGCGACGTAGTAAAGGAGCTTAAACCTGATGTGATAGTCCTCTTAGAATTTGATCCTCAAGTTATATTAGAGAGGAGAAGAAAAGATCTGGTCATCAAAGGTAAAGTTAGAACATCCGCCGGCACAGTAAGTGAGCATAGAATAAGGGAGATAGAAAGTGAGGAACAGATAGACATACATCAGCATGTTAACAGATACTTTGCTGCTGTAGTAGCTAACGAGGTACAGGCTACTTTAAAGCTGATTAATTTAAGAAATATTCCCCAAACCAGACCCTTTGAACATGCAGAGCTTGCAGCTAGGGAATTAGCCAAGTTATTTGAGTGACTTTAGTCTCTCTTTAATCTTCTTCCTCATTTCTGACTGAATCTTATAGTTGATTCTCACCTCTTCCTCTATCTTAGACTTAATTCTATTTAAAAGGTCCTCCTTATACCTTCTATACCACCTATCTACATTCATGCCTGAAGCGGCTAATACTAGAGATCTACCTACGTTTATAGCGTCCATAATGCTACTTTCTACCATCATTACATCCTCACATCTGTTGTAATAGGCTAACGCCCAGGGAGGCACGCTCATTCCCATAGAGATCATAGTCGCTGCTACATTAGAGACGACCTGTGCTCCTCCCCCGTCATTTCCGACCGCTATTACACCACCATACTTACCTTCAAGCCAGCTATATCCGCTGTGATGTACCATATTCTCTAAGGCGGTTAATCTATCTATCAGATTCTTCACAACGCCGCTTACATTAAACCAGTAGATAGGAGTAGCTACTATAATAGCGTCAGCTTTGAGAACTTTATCATATATTTCTCTCATATCATCCTCTATAACACAAGGGTATTTGCATACCCTTTCCTCATCGGAGAGGCACCCTAGGCATGGTTTAATGTCAAGATCGTAAAGGTGTATAACCTCTGTCGTAGCTCCTTCAAGCTCAGCTCCTATAAGCGCTGCACGGAGCATCTTAAATGTATTACCATACTTCCTAGGAGAACCGTTAAACCCAAGCATATGTATCATGTTTTCTTCCCTCAAATTGAGATTCTAAAGAAGAGATAGCAAAGTAAAATAATATTAACTTCCCTTACCCAGCTTACAGATGCTTACATGGTGATTAAGTGGGCAGGGTTCATATAGTTGGTCATACACATATAGATGCTGCATGGCTCTGGAGATGGACGGAGACTGTTAAGGTTTGTAAAGAATCATTTTCAAAGGTTCTTAAAGTAATGGAAAAATATCCTCAATTCAAATTCGCTCAAAGCAGTGCTCATTACTATCTATGGATGGAAGAACGCTTCCCTGAAATCTTCGATAGCATAGCTAAAAATGTTAAAAGAGGAGCCTGGGAACCGACTCTTCCATGGGTAGAGTTTGATGCTAATTTGTCTTCTGGAGAAGCAATTATACGACATTTAGTCTATGCTAAGAGATACTTTAGGGAAAAGCTAGGTTATGATCCTAAAGTATTATGGCTACCTGATACCTTTGGTTTCCCTATAACCTTGCCTCAACTAATGAGGAGTTGTGATGTTAGATACTTTCTTACCCAGAAACTTAGGTGGAACGATACTACAGTTTTCCCCTATCATTGTTTCTGGTGGGAATCACCCGATGGTAGCAGAGTTCTAGCTTATCAAACACCGGGTAGCTATAGTGGCTATATAAACGAGGAGGTAATTAATAGAGAGCTAATGCTCAGTATTTTCAGACAGGAAATAGATACAATATACCACTTGATAGGTTACGGGGATCATGGAGGCGGAGTTACGGAGGACATGGTTAAAGAAGCCTTAAAATATATTGAAAACCACGCTCATGAAGCCTTATTCTCTACTCCTAATGATTTCTTTAAGGAACTAGAACGAATATCTAGTGAAAGAGGTTTACCTGTATGGAAAGATGAGCTTTACCTTCAATACCATAGGGGGACTTATACTACACAGGCAAAGATAAAGAAGCTCAATAGGCTTGCAGAACGCCTTCTAATAGAAGGAGAGAAGCTCGCTTCGCTAGCAGCTATAGAAAAAGGAGTCAGCTATCCCTATAGGCGGCTTAAAGAGCTATGGATTAAACTTCTCTTTAATCAGTTTCATGATATACTAGCAGGGTCTTCCATACCAGAGGTTTACGAGGATTCCGTTAGAGATCTCAGAGAGGTTATAGAGGGTGCTAGTGCTATAATAGTTGATTCATTAAAAGGCCTGTCTAAAGGAGTAAAAGTTAAGGGAACAGGGTTAATGGTATTTAATACTCTCCCGTGGAGGAGACATGAAGTTATAGAACTCGATACAAAAGTGGAATCTATAGAAGATTTAAACGGAAAAGCTTTACTCACTCAAAAAACTGAAAGAGGATTAATGTTTATAGCGGAGGATTTGCCTCCCATAGGATATAAGGTATTTAAGTTTTCCTCTAAAAGAAATAATGATGAACTTAATGGAGGAGTAAACATTATTGAAGAAGATGAGAAAATAGTTTTAGAGAACGACTCGTTAAAAGCTGAGATAGAAAAGAAAACAGGCCTGCTTAAAGGGCTTTATTTGAAAGGAAGTAATACTAATCTTATAAATAGCTCGGAAGGAGTCAAACTTCAGGTCTTTGAAGATAAACCGGTTATTGGTAGACAGACTTTAGAAGAGAGATTTGATGCCAAGCTATTCGACGCATGGGAGATATATATATTCCAGCAGTCTTCTGGGGTTAAAAAGAGAGATCTTACTAATCCATTAGAGCTAAGTATCATCGAGAGAGGCCCTGTAAGAGGTATCGTTAGGGTAAAGTACATATATAAACAGGAGGAGAGACCGGACTCTATTTTCGAGGTTAGCTATTGTGTTTATCATAAGATTCCATGGTTAGAAATAAAAGTTAAAGTTTCATGGAATGCTAAACACAGAATGCTTAAGTTACTTATACCTACTTCCTTTATCTCAGAGTATGTGAAATTTGACCAACCATACGGTTGGATTATGAGGAGAAGTCCTCTATCTCCCGAAGCCTCTCTAAGTGAACGAGCTAAGTGGGAAGTGCCTGGTCAACTATGGGCTGAGATGAGGAGTAATGGTGAGCTTGGGCTATCTGTTATAGATAGAGGTATTTATGGCTATGACTTTGGAAACAATTACATACGTTTGTCTTTGTTACGTAGCCCCGAGTATCCTAAACCCTACTCAGGTGAAGAGCCTAAGGAAAAAGTGACTGACCAAGGTGTTCATGAATTTGAAATAGCTATTTATCCTCACAGAAGGGAATACAAGCTCATAGATACCATTAGAAAAGCTTATGAATACAATTACCAGGCTCTTCCAATTATACTTAAAGATCAAGAAGGTGAAGTTATTCACGAACGCTCTTTTCTAAACTTAAAGGGTGAGGTAATATTAACAGCTTTTAAAAGGTGTGAAACGGATGAAAATTGCTATATATTAAGATTACATGAGCCGGAAGGAATAGATAAGGTAGTTGAGCTTTCATATAATAAAATTAGGAAAGCTTATGAGGTTAACTCATTAGAGGAAGAGCTTAGGGAGGTAAATTCTTCTAAAGATGGAAGATTAAAGATAAACATACCTGGATTTAAGGTATATAGTTTAAAATTTTCTTGTATTTAATTTACTTAACTAAACCATCTTATTTCATAGTAGATGTGAAAAGAATGGAGCCTCTTACTCTAACATTAATAGTGATATTTGCCATAATATCGTTAATACCCTTTTTCTCAAGAAAGACCGGTTTTCCAGTGGTTGTGGCTGAGTTAATAGCAGGTATTATACTAGGTAAATCGTTTCTTAACCTTGTACCCACAGAAGAGCCTATAATTAAGTTTCTTTCATCATTTGGACTAACATATCTAATGTTCTTAGCTGGATTAGAAGTCAGTTTTGGTAAGTTAAGTTTTAGTGTTTTAAGGACCATCCCTATCTCTATCTCATCTCTTTTATTGCCTTTTACCACAGGAATGTATCTTTCAAAAATTATCCAGGCTAATCCGTTGTTTTTAGGCTCCGTATTCTCCACTACTTCCTTAAGTTTAACGCTTCCTTTATCGAAGGAGATAAGTTATGAAAAGAATAGATGGAAAGATTTCCTGTTAGTTTCTGTCATTTTAGTAGATATAATTAGCATGTTTGTCCTAGCTTTTTCCTTAACGTTAATTAAAGGCCCTATAGAGGTATCCTTCTTTTATTCTATTCTAGCGGCTCTCTCTCTTTTTCTAATACCGTTTATGGCGAGTAAAAGGAAACTGGGTGAGAAAATAGAATCATGGATTAGCAAGAATTCTCATTTTGAAACAGAGGTCAGGCTCTCTTTCGCTCTCATACTTATTTTAGCAGCTGTATCTGAGAAGCTAGGCTTTCACTCTATGATAGGCGCCTTTATAGCAGGATTAATTGTTTCTGAAATAAGTGAAAAGATAATATTTTTAAAAAGAAAACTGGAAGGCATAGGCTACGGCCTATTCATACCTCTGTTCTTTATCTTCACAGGATCAAAAGTCAACCTAACATTGTTATTCTCTAACATGAGAAACATAAGTATTTTATTACTAATAATATGTTTCGGGATATTCTCTAAAGTTATAGGAGTGACCCTTGCCTCCCGGTTAAACGGGCTTAATGTGAAAGAGAGTCTGTCCTTAGGCTTTCTTCACTCAGCCAGATTAAGCCTGATCATAGCAGCTGCTGAAATAGGCTATGAAATGGGACTTTTAAATGATAACATATTTTCTATGCTAATACTTTTAGCTCTCACCTCAGCCCTCATAAGTCCCTTAGTAGGTAAGAAAATACTGTTAATGTAAAAATACCTTTTCTTTTTTCATGACAATTTCACAGGATATAAAATATATAGGGGTCTTATAGTGAGTTTTGGGGTCTAGATTTGGGATACTATAAATACGTTGCTGAGCTTTGGAAAAGACCCAAGAAAAGCATGTTAGCTGAGATCTATAAGCAACGCCTCATAAAGTGGCGCAGGGAACCAGCTATAGTTAGAGTTGAGAAGCCTACACGGATAAATAGAGCTAGAGCTCTTGGATATAAAGCTAAACAAGGGTTCATTGTAGTTAGAGTTAGGGTAAGAAAAGGAGGGCTTAATAGGCCTAGACCAAGGAGTGGTAGAAGGCCTAAAAGAATGGGTGTATATGGTTACTCCCCACATAAAAGTACACAGCTTATAGCGGAGGAGAGAGCCGCAAGGAAGTATCCTAACATGGTTGTATTGGGATCCTATTGGGTAGGAGAGGATGGTATGTATAAATGGTACGAGGTGGTCATGATTGACCCGGCACATCCCGCTGTGGAGAATGATCCTGAAAGAGGATGGGTTGCAGGCTTCATTAAAAAAAGAAAATATAGTAGGAAGATAGGTAGGATACTTGAGCTTAATGAGGAAGGAGAAAGTAGTAGCGTTACTGGAGATTGAGACTTTTGCTCATGCTACGGAAGACAGGGAAAAAGTTCTTAAAGCAATATTTAATCTAATACCTGAGAATATAAGGGATTATTTAAAGGATAATATTTTATATGTAAATCTTCAAGGTCATCACGGAAATCCTATAACGTTATACAGATTGAAGGTTGAGGGGGATCAGGCTCAGGAGATAGCGAGGAATATATTCTCAAAAATGGAAAGCTTTGATTCAAAGCTTCTCATTTCATCCCTGGAGGATAGAAGTGACAAAAGATCTCTTTACCTAAGGTTAGATAAACAATGTGCGTATTTAGGACTTTTTAAGCTTCTTCAAGGAGATGACGTAATAAAAATCAGGGTATGTTTTCTTCCTCATATAAGAGGTATAGAAAAGATAAAGCAAGCACTATCTGCCCTAGGTCTTAAACCTTAAGGGTTAAGATTTGAAGAGAAGATTTATCGAAGCGTACATCTCCTGGAATTGGAAAACTCAGAACTCAATTATATTGAAAGAAGCATCAGAATTAATTAGGGTTATTAAAAAATTAGGGTATTCAGGTTTCTCCTTAATATATAAAATTACTTCTTTTAATGAAAAGATACCATCATATCTCTTTAAACAGATAAAGGAAATAGGAGAGGTAGAGAAAGTCGAGTTCATAACACGGGCAGAGATAGCAATCTCAAGTGTTTCATTAACCAAGAGGATATTAAGGAGGGTTAGGAGACGGTTTGAACTTATATCTATGACTCCTGTTAATAGAGAGCAGATGGTTTTTGCATGTAGAGATGGGCGAATAGACATAGTGACGATTTTACCTATGAGGATTATCAGATTATACAAAGGTGATTTTAAAAATATTAGAGAAGAAGGTAAGGTAATAGAGCTACTTGTAAGCCCCTTTAGAGACTTGTCCCTTCGGGAATTAGCTAGTGCACTATATAATTACAGTAAGCTGATAGATGAATTAATTAAAAAGGAAATAAAGCTGATCGTATCTACTGGAGCTGAAAGAGCAGAAGAAATACCCGATCCTTACTCGAAAGCTGCTTTTTTAGAGGTCTTAGGTGTAAAAACGGATGAGGCCTTAAACGCTACTTCCACTAACATAGCAGAAATAGTGGAGAGAAATAGGAAAAAGCTCTGCGGAAAGATGCCTGTCAGGGGGGTTGAAGTATTGGGAGATATAGATACGTAATAGTTATATTAAGTGACCAGCTAGATAAAAAGAAGTTTGAGGATATCTTAGTAAGCGAATTAGTATACATGTACGGGGCTTTAGGTCTTTCTAAAATGAATTTAAAGATAGTTTACTTTGAAAAGGAGAGAAAGATTGCCATTCTCCGTCTCTCTTTAGAGGGATTAAAGGCTTTAAGAGCAATGATATGTATTAAAGGATTTTTAAAGGGGGGATTAAGGCTTCACATAGCAAAAGTAACAGGGACAGTTAGAAAGGCCAAATCCATAGCTAAATCCTTGTAGTTCTCATAAAGCTGTTTCATCGGTATAAAGATTTAAGCTTGTTATGTTTTCTCAAATAGTGGTTGTTTAAAAAGGTGTGAAGAGATGTTTACTCCCAGTGGAATGGGCTATGACAGAGCTATAACGATATTCAGCCCTGATGGAAGGCTATTTCAGGTGGAGTACGCGTTTGAGGCTGTAAAGAAAGGGCTAACCACTTTAGGTATTAAAGCTGTTGATGGCGTAGTGCTTGCCGTTGAGAAAAGAAGGGCATCACCTCTAGTAGAGGGTACGGAGAAGATAAAGAAGATAGATGAACATGTAGGACTAGCTTTCTCAGGTTTATTCGGTGATGCACGGATACTGATAGATCAGGCGAGGTACTATGCTCAGATACATAGGCTTCTCTACGGTGAAAAGATACCTATAGAGCTGCTAGCTAAGAGAATATGTGACATTAAACAGGCGTATACGCAGCATGGGGGTGTTCGCCCGTTCGGAGTAGCGCTACTCTTTGCAGGTGTGGACAGAAGGGGCCCTCAGCTTATTCATACAGATCCTGGGGGAAGCTACATTGTCTGCAGAGCGTATGCGATAGGGGCAGGCGCTCAGAAGGCACTAGAGATCCTCGAGAAAAAGTATAATGACGAGATAGGCTTGGAGAAGGCTACTCTACTGGCTATTGAGGTGCTAGATAACGTGATGGAGGGTAAGGTAGATAAAGACAAGGTAGAGATAGGCGTGATAAATGTTAAAGATAAGCTGTTTAGAATACTCTCAAGGGAAGAAATAGCAAAGTACGTAGAGAGCTATCTGGGCACTAAAGGTGCTTAACGTGAAAAAACTGGGGACAGTAAGGCTTGTAAAGGGTGGTAAGAGGTTTGAGATATTAGTCCACCTAGATAAAGCATGGAAGTATAGAAGCGGGGAGAAGATAGACATAAGGGAAATTTTAGAAGGAGAGTTTATATACTCGGACATAAAGCAGGGGCTTAAAGCTTCGGAGACAGAACTAAGGAAGATGTTTGGAACTGATGACGTGTATAAGATAGCAGAAAGAATACTTAAAGAGGGTGAGATTCAGCTTACGGCTGAGCAGAGAAGAGAGCTGGTGGAGAAGAAAAGAAGGCAGATTATCGAGTTCTTATCAAGGAACGCTATTGATCCTAGAACAGGCCTTCCTCATCCGCCAAAGAGAATAGAGTTAGCTCTTGAACAAGCCAAAGTGGGCGTTGATCCTTTTAAACCCGTTGAGGAACAGATCGATGGCATCATCAAATCTCTGCAGCGAACTCTACCTCTTAAGATAGCTAAGGTTGTTTTAGGTATAACTATCCCAGCTAAGTATGTGGGTAGGGCTTATGGTACCATATCGAAACTAGGAAAAATTATAAGAAGTAGTTATCTTTCTGATGGCTCTTGGAGTGTTGAAATAGAGATACCTGCCGGAATTCAGGAGAGTGTGATCGGTCAAGTTAATAGTCTGACTAAGGGAGAGGGAGAGGTTAAAGTCGTAAGTAAAGGGTAGGTCGATGCCTGTATATGTTTCTAATAGGCAGATAGTTGTTCCAGGGGAGCTTCTGGCTGAAGGAAACTACAATGTAAATGGAGGATTTTATACCTATCAAAGGAAGTATTTCTCTAAGATTCTTGGTCTTGTGGAAGTAGAGGGAAATAATATAAGAGTTATACCCCTTAAAGGCAAGTACATACCGTCTGTGGGAGATGTGGTAATAGGCAAAGTAGTTGACGTCGGGATGACCAACTGGACTGTAGATATAAACTCACCTTACGTAGGCATTTTACAGGTGACTGAGGTTTTCTCAAAGCCCACTAGCATATCCAGGTCAAGCCTCTCAGAGATACTTAACGTGGGAGACTTAATAGTTACGAAGGTGATAGCATTCGACTACAGCAGAGATCCTTTATTAACAATAAAAGAGGCTAAGTTAGGTAAGGTTACTAAAGGAACGTTGATAGAGATAACACCGACCAGAGTACCTAGAGTCATAGGTAAAAAGGGCTCTATGATAAAGATGTTAAAGGAGTTATTACAGATCGACATCATTGTGGGTAAAAACGGCAGAATACTTATAATAACTGATGACCCTGAAAAGGAGACACTTGCTATCTTGACTATAAAGAAAATAGAAAGAGAGGCTCACGTATCAGGCCTTACAGATAGAGTAAGGAACTTTGTCTTGAGTAGGTTAAAAGGTGGTTAAGCTTGATACCTTCTAAGCTTATAGATGAGAAAGGTCTTCGGGTTGATGGGAGAAAGCCAGAGGACATGAGAAGCTATAAGATAGAAGTAGGTATCTTAAAGAACGCGGATGGCTCAGCTTATATTGAATTAGGGAATACTAAGGTAATAGTTGCCGTGTACGGTCCCAGGGAGGCGCATCCTAAACATATAGCTTTACCTGATAGAGGGGTAGTTAGATGCAGGTATTCGATGGCCTCGTTCTCAGTTGCTGAGAGAAAAAGCCCATCCCCCTCCAGAAGGGAGATTGAGCTCTCAAAGGTTATAAGGGAGGCTCTTGAGCCGGCCATATTTCTCGAAGAGTTTCCTAGGACAGTTATAGATGTTTATGCTGAGGTACTTGAAGCTGACGGTGGTACCAGGACTGCCTCTATAACAGCAGCATCTGTTGCGTTAGCTGACGCCGGAATACCTTTAAGAGATCTCGTGGCGGCGATTGCTGTGGGAAAGGTAGAGAATACCCTTGTGGTAGATTTAAACGGCATAGAGGATCAGTATGGCGAGGGTGATATGCCAGTAGCTATGATGCCTAAACTAGGTTATATAACTCTCTTACAAGCCGATGGAAGCTTTACTCCAGAAGAGTTTGAAAGAGGGTTAGCAATGGCTAGACAGGCTATATATAGGCTTTATGAGGGGCAGAAAAAGGCCTTAAGAAGGAAATATTTAGAGATAGCTAAGGAGGTGAGCGAAGGTGGATAGGCATTACGGCGTGTTGCCTCTTATAAAAAGAGATTCCATAGTCTCTCTGCTTAAGAAAGGGGAGAGATTAGATGGGAGAAAAGTGGATGAGTTCAGAGAGATCAGTGTGGAAACCGGCCTTATAAGCAAGGCTGAGGGATCAGCATTAGTCAGGATAGGAGACACGAAGGTGATCGCTGGAGTTAAAGCCAACATAGGAGCCCCATTTCCAGATACACCGGATAAAGGAGTTCAGATAGTTAACGCTGAATTGATACCTGTAGCCTCCCCTGTTTTTGAAGCAGGGCCTCCTGGAGAAGAAGGTATAGAACTAGCAAGGGTGGTAGATAGAGGTTTGAGGAGCTCAGAGATGATAAGGCTTGAGGAGCTCTCCATAATACCCGGTAAGAAGGTGTGGACTATCTTCATAGATATTTACCCTCTTGATCACTATGGAAATTTAATTGACGCATCCGGTCTTGCAGCTGTCTCAGCTGTCTTAACGGGGCATATCTTTGACATAAAGGTGGAAGGGGAGGAGATCACAATAGTTGAGGGAAGTGAAAAGCCTATACCTATAGGTAAAGTACCGATATTCGTAACTATTGCTAAAATAGGAGATGCTCTTGTTGTCGATCCCAGTTATGAGGAGGAGTTAGTGGCTGACAGTATGCTAACGTTCTCAATAGATGAGGATAAGAACATATGTGCCATTCAAAAGAGTGGCAGCGGAGCCCTCACGTTTGAAGAAGTGAGTAGTGCGAAGAACATGGCGCTTAAGGTTGCTGAGAAAATAAGGAACTTCATACCTAAGATAGACTGAACTTTATAGATAAAAACTTGATAGAAAAACCTGTCCAGAGCTTATACCTCCATCACCTGGAGGCAGTTTTCTGTTTGTAATAACTTTTCCTTTAAAGTTCTCTCTTATACTCTTTAGTATTATAGAATTAATGGCTGCTCCACCGGATAGAGCTAATACTTTCTCACCTTGCTCATTACAAACCTCAGCTAAGGCCTTGCCCACCTCGTACTGTACTGTATAACCTATATCTCTTATACTCTTTTTAAATGTTAAGTATTCTTCAACTATTCTATTAAAGAACTCCTTAATCAGTATCTTTCCCCCCTCTCTTTCAAGCTTGATGCCTACGTGCTCTCCTCCCCAAGAACTCTCCTCTAATTTTATAGCAGGCTCTCCCTCATACTTCCTAAAGACGCATATACCTAATAACGCTGAGACCGCATCCAGGAATCTACCGAGGCTAGATGACATAGGGGATCTCTTGTAAGTTCTAACTATTAATCTAGCCTCTCTCTCGCCTCTGGGAAGTTTACTGACAAGATCTAAGTTTTTAAGGAGGGTTACAGGATCTTCAAGCCCTAGATCAGCTAATAAGGCTAGTATAATCCTTACAGGGTACTTAGCTGCTAGGTCCCCTCCAGGGAGGTGTACATATTCTAAGTGTCCCACTCTCCTATACTCTTCCCCACTTACATATAGTATCTCTCCTCCCCATATGTTCCCGTCATCACCATAACCTGCCCCATCTATTGCTATACCTAGAACCTCACTAAGGTTATTTTCTAGCATCACAGATGCTATATGGGCTACATGGTGCTGTATGCTGAGAACCTCACATCCATACTTCCTTGAATAGTACTTAGCAAGTATTCTAGTTAAATATCTAGGATGCTTATCAATAACAACAAGCGCATCATTAAGGTTCAGTCCGTAGTTTGTGATGAGGAAATCAAGAGCCTTCCTAAGAAACTCCAGGTTCTCAAGGTTGTCTACATCCCCTATATACTGTGTAGGAATAACATATCTATCGAAACCTATAGCTCCTACATTTTTGAGCATAGCTCCTAAAGCTACTACAGGTCTTGATATCCTCCTTACAGTTCTCAGCCATCTGGGCGCATAACCACGGCTCCTTCTGATAAAGAGAGGTTGCTCCCCTGAAAATCTTATCACGCTATCGTCAACCCTGTTAAATATTTCCCTGTTATGAAGGAGGAGATAGTCAGCTATTTTGGAGAGCTTCTGCACAGCCTCCTTATTACTAATTACTATAGGCAATTTCCTCTCATTACCACTCGTCATTATCAGAAACCTATCTCTGGTACTATTTAGAAGAAGGTAATGTAGTGGAGTATAAGCAAGCATTACTCCTATCGTCTTAAGTCCTGGAGCTACCAGATAAGATACTCTATCAGTTTTCCTGGGAAGTACTACTATAGGTCTAGCAGGGCTTAATAAGACTTCCTTAGCCTTTCTATCTATCTTAACTAGCTCACTAGCTATCCTTATATCTAGGGCCATTAAGGCAAAAGGTTTAGTTTTTCTTTTTTTCCTCTCTCTAAGTTTAGAGACAACATCATCATCGGTGGCCTTAGCAGCTAGATGGAAACCACCTATGCCCTTTATCGCAACTATGTATCCTTCTTCAATAAGCCTAGCAGCTTCCTCTATAGGATCCTTTACGTCTAATCGATCCCCATCGCTTGATACTAGAAACAGCCTAGGACCACATAAGGGACAGGAAATACCTTGTGCATGAAAACGTCTTACATCAGTGGGATCATTATACTCCGATAGGCACTCAGAACATAGGGGAAATCTTGACATAGCGGTATTCTCCCTATCATAAGGAATCTTCCTTATCATCGAGAAACGAGGTCCGCACCAAGCACAGCTATGGAACGGATATCTGTAGAACCTTGATTTAGGATTAAGTATATCCCTAAGACATTCGTCACAAATGCTAAAATCCGGTGGAATCATCGAGACCTTAACTCTACTTTCAGCACTCTTCTCTATGGCGAATCCACTATAACCATTAGGAGTAACGCTTTCCACGACTAACTCCTCTATATCTGCAGAAGGAGGCTTCTCTCCTCTAAGTCTCTGAATGAACCTCAGTAACCTTCCTTCCTCTCCCTCGACCCATATTTCAACCTCAGAACCTCCCATGTTTTTTACGAATCCGTCAAGTCCTTCACTTATGGCTAGTCTGTAGATAAAGGGTCTGAAACCTACTCCCTGAACTATCCCTGTGATCCTTAATCTTAGAGCCTTTCTCACATTTATCACTTTAAAATCTTACCTGTCTCCATATACCATAGGTATAAATCCAGCTCGCCTAAGCTCAAATTAAGTTCTTTAGCTATTTCGCTCAGAATTTTCTCTATTTCCAGGTATCTTCTTTTAGTAAGGGTTTTAGGCTTAGCTATAAGGCTATACTTAGTAAGTAGGTTTATTATGTGAAAATCTATTATTGAAACCTCTTCGAACCCTATATTCCTTAGAAAGTGACTTGCTTCTTTGTATCCTATTCCTTTAATGTTCTTCACAAGCCACTCCCTTAAGTTTTTCACATCCTTAAAGGATCTCACTATATCTTTTAGATTAGTAGAGTACTTCCTTGCATTAACAATATACCGTGCTCTGATTTCAGGGTAACGGTGTCCTAAGGCTCTAAGCCTATTAGCTAATTCTTCCTCACTATAATTAAGGAACCCATCACCTATTTCCTTTTGAATAAGTAGCCCCCTTTCAGCGCTGAAGTTCGCGGTGAGAATGCAGAAACACAGCTCCTTAAACATCTCCTCACTAGGACTGCTTCCCAGCTCCTTAAACTCGAGAATCCTCTTCTTAACAGTAGTCCTTACCTGCTTATTACTTATAACCTTCTTTAAATCTTCTATTAACTTCGCTCTCCCATTAGCTCCTGAAGCACTACCTAGCATATTCTTGGCACAATTTCTCCTCGAGGAGGTTCGAGTATCCTAGTACCTCCTATAGAGCTCTTGTACAAGACGATGCCTGAGTACCTCTTACCTGCCTTCACCTCACCTATTATGCTTGCCTCCCTGAATCCCTTTTCTTTAATGAAGTTAAGAACGTCCTCTGCTACGTCTCTAGCAACTCCTAAAACAGCAACCCCCTCACTAGCTAAGCTTAAGGGATCTATACCAAGCATTTCCGAGTAAGCCAGTACCTCCTCTCGAACAGGTATTTTATCCTCCTCAATAACAATAACAGTGCCGCTGCTTGCGGCCCAGTCGTTAAGGAGCATAGCTAGTCCACCTCGAGTGGGATCACGGGCTGCATGAATATGCTCACCATATTCCTCCAGAAGAGGTATCATTAGATCAGTAAGAGGCTTCACATCGCTTTTTAGTTTTGACTCACTTAGCTCTATTCCCTGTTGTAAAGCTAATATTGTTGCTCCATGATCACCGACATACCCACTAACTATTATCTTATCCCCTGGTTTTAGGGACGAATCAACTATAGGTTTCTTAGCTACACCTATACCCACTGTCGAGATAACTATGCTGTTAAGATCATCCTTTGGCATGGTTTTGAAGTCTCCACCTATAAGAGCTACCTTGTTCTCCTTTAGGACGCTCATCATTGATTCAAGTATCTCGCTTAGCAAGCTTATCTCGAACCCCTCAGCCACAACTATGGAGTCCATTAAAGCCACTGGTTTAGCCCCCATCATTAACACATCATTTATCGTACCTGCAGCTGCTAAGGTACCTATGTTACCTCCAGGGAAAACAGGGGGGTTTACCGTGTAAGAATCCGAGGATATCACTACATGAAGATCATTGATCACCAGGGAAGCACCATCGTCTAACTCGTTTAGACCAACACCATTCATGGCGCTTCTTAAGGAGCTAGGCACCTTAGAGAGTATTAGCTTGTTAACGATTTCCTCTGTTTCTACTCCGCCAGAACCGTGAGCTAATGTTACCCTAGCTCTTTTACTCACTCTCTTACACCTAAGTACTCCTTATACCTATGTAATTCCCTATCTAAACGTTTAACTTCTTCGGAGTCATTAGATAGGCTTAACACCATCTCTCTAAAAAGCTCTAGATACCCTGTAAGCTCCTCCCCACTCATCTTACCTACTATAGCTCCTGCATGGACTATAACTAAATCTCCTTCCTTAACCTCATCTACCGCTATGACCACCTCCTTTAAGGATCCTTCTCCGAAGTCAACTATTGCTGTTAACCCCTTAACCTCCCTTACCTTAGCTGGAACGCCCCAGCACACTCCTATCCACCTTCTAAACCTATATCCCTAGCTACTTCCTCAGCTATTCCTCCCCCACCAAACCTACCCCATATAGCACAGGTACCTTCTAGGGAGACCATACATGGGCCTAGTGGCCTCTCTGGTGTGCAAGCCTTCATGAAGTACTTACAGTCTGAGGGCTTAGCTAATCCTAACGTTATCTCAGAGCATTTACATCCAGGTAGGAGGTCATAAGCCCATCTCTCCCTTGTTAGCTCCTTTAGCCCTAACTCATGTAAGGCATCATACTTCCTGTACTTTCCCCTAAGTTCAAGCCCGCTCTCAGGTATGAAACCTAGCCCTCTCCACGCGGCATCAGTTTTCTCAAATACCTCATAGATCGCTCTTTGAGCATACCTATTTCCTTCCCAGGTAACCAGTCTAGAGTACTCTATTACCGTCTTAACAGTATTTCTCGCCCTCATTTGGAGGATTAAGGCGATTGAGAGCAGGACGTCTAAAGGCTCGAACCCTGATACTACCGTTGGTACTCTAAACTCTTCGGCTATGTCGCTCCAAGGCTTAGCCCCTATAACTGTAGAGACGTGTCCAGGAGCTATTATCCCTTGAACAGGTGCAGCACCTCTTTTGACGGTGTTTTCCAGCGCGTACCTAGCTGCTGGAGGTGTAAGTCTCAGAACGCTGAGAAGAAGGAGGTTCCTAGGGACATGTCCTTTAACCATAGGGACAGCGTAGCTAGGAGCCGTCGTCTCGAAACCTATTCCTAAGAAGACAGAGTCCTTCCCATAATCTCTAGCATCCTTTATAGCATCTAAAAAGCTATAAACCACCTTAACATCCCCTCCACACGCCTTAGCATCCTCTAAGCTCTTAGCTCCCCTAACCTCCCTGATAGCCGGAAGCTTAAATACATCTCCAAAACAATACACCCTTACACCATCCAGTGAAAGCCTTATCGACTCCTCGATGTAGTAGGAGGGAGTTATGCATACAGGACAACCAGGGCCCGCCACAAGCTGTACATTAGCAGGCATTAAGCTCCTTATACCGAAGTTAACCGTAGTCCACTCATGCGTACCACAGAAATTCATGATCTTAACCAAGGTATCCCTAAACCTCTCAGAGCACTCCCTAATCACTCTCCTCAGCTCACTAGCTAGGGCCTTATCACGCCTAAGGCTTAAAAAGGAAGTCAGCATGTATACCACTGTTATATCACTAACTATATGTATCAAAAAACCTCTCATTAAAATCTATT
>CAZKLN010000027.1:0-17243 GCA_964553765.1 uncultured Thermofilaceae archaeon | reverse complement strand
GCTCGAGGCTAAATAAGATTTAGCAATAAAAACGCCAAAAAGCAAAAGAGCGAATAGTTTTCAGGGGAGAATAAATGCTATAAGGATGCTACTTTGATAGAAATTTAGGTTAAAATTCTATGACGAAGGTATATATAGAGACGTATGGTTGTTGGCTTAATAAGGCAGAGAGCGAGATAATTAGAGGCATAGTAAGGGAAAAAGGAGGAAAGATAGTGAACAGAATAGAGGAAAGTGACATAGTTATACTTAATACCTGTGCTGTAAGGGAAGAAACCGAGCTTAGAATGTTAAAAAGAATAAGAGAACTTAGTAATTTTGATGATAAGAGGTTAATAATAACTGGTTGTTTAGTTAACGTTAGACCCTACACCATACTTAAGATTGTTCCTGAGGCATCGCTAATAGAGCCTGATGGTATTGGAAAAATAGATGAGGTGATTATTTCAGGAAAAAGAGAGATCATCCTTAGAAAGTACGAAAGGGATCTGAGTAGATTGCCTGTTTATGAGGGGGGAGTTATATACGTTGTTCCTATAGAGACAGGGTGTTTAGGCTCCTGTAGTTTCTGCATAGAACGAGTTTCAAGAGGAAGGACTGTGAAGAGCTACCCTATTGACGTTATAGTAAAACATGTTAAGGAAGCTGTAATAAAGGGAGCTAAGGAAGTATTCCTCACAGGACAGGATCTCGCAGCTTATGGGTATGACAAGGGTATCAGACTTACAGATCTACTCAAAGTAATCCTAGAAGACGTAAATGGTAATTATAGGATAAGAATAGGAATGATGGAGCCATGGCTGGTAAGTAAGCTTGCTAACGACCTTGCAAAGATCATGCAAGATGAGAGGATCTTCAAGTATCTCCATTTACCTGCTCAATCTGGAGATGATAGAATACTTAAGTTAATGAATAGAAAGTATAAGGTTAATGAATATGAAAATCTAGTAAACTTTCTCAGAAATAGGTTAGGAGAGTTATGTATCGTAACTGATATAATAGTAGGATACCCCGGTGAGGACGAAGTAGCTTTTAAAAACACTCTTTCATTTGTTAAAAAAGTAGGGTTTGATAAAGTTCATGTAGCGAGATTTACCTTAAGACCGTTTACAGAAGCTTACCTTCTACCCCAGATACCTGAAAGGTTAAAGAAGCAAAGATCTAGAATTTTGAGTGAGCATGCGCTTAAGGTTGCCTATGAAGTAAATAAGAGGTACGTGGGTAAGAGAAAGATAACCATAGTGGAGAGACAGGGTAAAGATGGAGGCTTCATAGCTAGGACGGAGGAGTATAAACCTGTGATTTTAGAGGAGCATGTTAACCTAGGAGAGGAGGTAGAGGTGGTGATAACTAGAGCAACTCCCGTAAGCCTAGTGGGAAAGAGCGCTAACTGATCTTTCCCTAATCTCCTTAAGCTTACTCTTCATCCTCTCGAGGTCTTCATTGCTTATTTTCTTAAACAGAGGCTGAGGACTGCTCACCTTTATCTTCTTTAACGGCTTATAAGCCTCTTCCAGGCTTACCTTCTCTATATTACCTCCCATGCCGAGCATCTCCCATATCCTTTGAGCGCCTTCCGGTATTATAGGTGAGAGTAAGATAGCAAGTATTTTCACCAGGGTCGCGGCCACATACAACACTTTTTTAGACTCTTCCTCAGGAAGCTCCCAAGGCCTTCTCTCATTTATATAGCGATTACCCTCTGACGCGATCTCGAGAGTCTTAGAAAGCGCTACCTTGAACCTGAACCTAAACATCTCCGTCTTCCACTCATCTACAAGCTTTTTCACTCTCTCTAACAGCCCCTTATCTTCCTCATCTAGCTCCTTAGGCTCTTCTATTATACCTTTAAACCTCCTACAAATAAGAACCAGGACCCTGTGAATAAAGTTACCTATTATGTCGTTAAGCTGTGAGTTAATGATCTCCTGGAACGTCTTCCATCTGAAGTCCGTATCCCTTACCTCAGGTCTCATGGCTACTAAAGAGAACCTCCAGTAATCTACAGGTAGAAGCTCCAGCGCCTCATCTATCCATATACCTATCCCCCTACTTTTAGAGAACTTTTCACCCTCAAACATCAAGTATTCCGTAGATGCCACTGTCCAGGGAAGAACATAGTTCCTGCCGGAGGCAAGGAGGAGAGCAGGAAATATTATCGTGTGAAACGGTATATTGTCCTTACCTATAAAGTAAACAGACTTGGTGTCGTCGCTAAGCCAGAACTCTCTCCAACCCTCTGGATCACCTTTCTTAGCAAAGTACTCTATCACGGCTGAGACGTATCCCAGAACGGCTTCCATCCACACGTATATAGTCTTGCCCTCAGCTTCAGGGAACGGGGCTGGTATACCCCATTTATTATCCCTAGTAAGAGAGCGAGGCCTAAGACCTTCTTTCAACATCTGAAGGCTCATGCTTCTGGCGTTGTCAGGTAGATGCTTGTTATTGCTTAGATATTCCATTAGCTTCTCTTCTAGCTTAGGCAGGTCAAGGAACCAGTGTCTAGTATCCTTCACAACAGGTTTTGAGCCGCATATCACACATCTAGGCTCTATTAACAACAAGGGGTCCAACAGTCTTCCACAGTTATCACACTGGTCCCCTCTGGCCCTCTCATATCCACAGTAAGGACACTTACCTTCCACGAACCTGTCTGGGAGAAACATATCGTCCTTAGGACAGTAAAGCATCTGTATAACCTCGTCAAATATGTATCCCTTCCTGTAAACCTCCCTATAGAATTCCTGGACAAATCTCTTATGATGATCGCTATCAGTCTTAGAGTAATTATCGAAGGATATCCTCCACTTCTCGAATAAAGCCTTAACCCTCTCATGCATCTCATCGGCTAAAACCTTAGGATCTATGCCTCTTTTAATAGCCTCAACCTCTATAGGTGTACCATGTTGATCAGAGCCACTAGCGAATATTACCTTAGCCCCTGTCATCCTGAGAAAACGGGCCGCTATGTCAGCTGAGAGAACAGAGCCTATCAAATTTCCTAGATGAGGTATCGCATTAACATATGGCCACGCTGAAAACACCATCCACTTTTCTCTCACTGTAAAAATCACCTAGCAGATCGATGCTGCTACATCCTCTTAAAATTTCCTGTAATGAGAAAATATTCTCTTGTTAACTTTTAATTACATAATTTATAACTTAAGCTAAAATTAGATGTAATTTTAGCTATGCTGAATATTTTAAATGTCACGTTCCAAGCTCCCAACTAGCTAGATATTTTCTTTGTTTCTCTGTAAGCTTTTCCAACTTAACTCCAAGAGAGTTAAGCTTTAACCTGGCTATTCTCTCATCTATTCTTCTCGGCAATTTATATACCTTAGGCTTAAGTGAGCGTCCTTTCCTTACTAGGTATTCAACGGCTAATGCTTGGTTACTAAAAGACATGTCCATGACTTCGCTCGGGTGCCCCTCAGCAGCAGCTAGGTTAACTAACCTTCCCTCAGCTATAAGGCATACTTTATTACCATTAGGTAGCTCATATTCTTCAACATATGCATTTATTCTTCTCTTATTTACAGATATTTCCTTTAACTCTTTCACAGCTATTTCCACGTTAAAATGTCCAGCATTGGCTAAAATTACGCCATTTCGCATCTTGAGAAAATGCTCTTTCCTGATGACATCTATGTTTCCCGTAGCTGTGATGAAAACGTCACCTATCTTGGCAGCTTCACTCATATTAGTGACCAAAAAGCCGTCAAAGTAGGCTTCTAATGCCTTAATTGGGTCTGTCTCAACAACTATAACCCTAGCCCCTAATCCTCTAGCTCTATTAGCTATCCCCCTACCTACCCATCCGTAACCAGCTACGACGACGTTTTTACCCGCAAGAAGTATGTTTGTAGCTCTTATAACTCCATCTAACGCAGACTGGCCCGTTCCATACCTATTATCAAACATAAACTTGGTTTGAGAGTCGTTAACAGCTATAATGGGGTATAAGAGCTTTCCGTTCTTCTCAAGAGACCTAAGTCTTATCACACCTGTCGTTGTCTCTTCGGTACCTCCTTTTAGATTCCTTATAAGCTCTTCAGGCTTCATTTTTGTATAACTAAGGTTACGTACCTCGTCGTGAAACTCCCTATAGTATATTTTATGTATCAAACCGGTGAGGTCCGCTCCGTCATCCATAGTAATGTTAGGCATTGAGTTAATTACAGTGAGTATAGCTTGGTAGTATTCGTCCCTACTCATGCCTCTCCACGCGAAAACATGCACTCCCTCTTTAACTAAAGCCGCAGCCACATCATCCTGTGTAGAAAGAGGGTTAGAAGGAGAAAGATATATCTCAGCACCCGCTGCTTTGAGAGTTAACATGAGAACTGCTGTCTCCTTGGTTACATGAAGGCAAGCACCTATCCTTATTCCTTTAAGAGTTTTCTCCTTAAGAAATCTCTTCTTAATCCTAGATAGCACTGGCATATGGGCCTGAGCCCATCGTATCTTCAAGTATCCGCTTTCTGCCAGATTAACGTCTCTGATCTTATACGTTGTTTCCAAAAAAGGCACCTAAATTAACGCTTCATCCAGATATTTTGCGCAGTAACATTTCCTCTCTTTTGGAACCTTAGGCACCAGCTGATATAGCAACTTCTTCACTTTCTCTATGTTCTCAGACATGACCTTTTCCACCTCATGTGCTGTAACAGGTTTCTCAGCCCATACATCGTAGTCAGTTATCATAGCGATACCTAGATAGCACATCCTAGCCTCTCTAGCTAAATTAACCTCAGGGACTAGGGTCATACCTATTACGTCAGCACCCATGTTTCTCCAAAGCTTAGACTCTGCCCTCGTCGAGAACCTCGGACCTTCTATACATACATACGTTCCTTTCTCGTGAACCTTTATTCCTAATTCCTTAGATAGTTCCATACAAAGCTTTCTTAGCTCGGGACAAAACGGATCAGCCATCGATACGTGTGCGACCTGAGGGCCATCATAAAAAGTGTAATTCCTGTTCCTCGTCAAATCGATGAACTGATCTAGACACACAAAATCCCCCGGCTTGAAATCTTCTCTTAAGCTTCCAACAGCTGATACGGAAATCACCCTCTCCACTCCCAACTCCTTTAAAGCCCATATGTTCGCCCTGTAATTGATCTTATGAGGGGGAAGCTGATGTCTTCTTCCATGTCTAGGAAGGAAGGCTATGTTTTTACCGTTCATATCACCTAAATATACTAGATCTGAGGGGGAGCCATAAGGGGTGTAAATCTTAATTTCCTCTACGTTCCTTAAGAGAGAGGGGTCATATATTCCTGACCCTCCTATGATACCTATCTCAGCTTTCCTTCTAGCTATACTAATCACCTCCTTACCCAAGATCGCTTCATAAATATTTTAGTCTTAATATTGAAGCTGATGCAGGATGAACATAAAGGAGATGGTAGTTGCCGTAGTAATGAGTAGTCTGTATGCTGCTTTAGTCGTGATACTAGGTATTTTTTCTTACGGTCCCCTCCAATTAAGGATAGCAGATGCGTTAATCATGCTATCCGCACTGATAGGATGGCCCGCAATAGTAGGAGCTACGCTTGGATGCTTCATAGGCAATATCATGACAAACATACTTTATTATTGGATAGGTCCCTTAGATATATTCCTAGGACCCTTAGCCAACTTTCTCTCCTCTGTGTTAATCTTTTACATGAGAAAGAAGCCTTACGTAGCAGGAATACTTGGATCTCTCATAGTAGGTATTATAGTAGGAAGTTACCTATGGCTATTCTTCCCACCGCCTTCCTCACTAACTATTTTCCATCCCTGGACAGCCATGGTTGTAAGCATAACTTCAAGTAGTATAGTAACGATAGCTATACTCGGTAACTTACTTCTCAAGGTTCTGAGAAGGCCTCCAATCATCAGTCTATTTAAATCTATTGGTATAAAGATTTATTTGAATGAAGTTTGACATACTACGTTTTTCATCTATTTTAACAGATTAAATAAAAAATAAAAAATTGTTTTTAATAAAAATGAGATTTATTTAATTTATTATGAAAACAACAAAATATATATTTTCGTGTTAATAGTCTAAATGCAGAGTTTTCATGATAGTTCTTAAAGATGGGTATGCTAATATTAGTCCTCTTGAGTGGAAGGTTTTAGCTAATATTCCCTCTTCTTTAAGGATAGTGGATATAGCTAAGAAAACCGGATTACCCTATTCAAGTACAAGGACTATTGTAATGAGACTAAGAAGTAGAGCTAGGATATCTTTTATACCCTCTTTTAAGGAACTAGGATTAATTCCCATAATGGCTTTATATGATGGTTTTATGGATAACTCGCTGTTTCCCACGTATACGGTACGTGTAATTAACTTATATGGAAACGGAGCTTATACGATGGTTAATGCTTTAGTTCCATACATGTATAGAAGGCATTATCTGGAATTAATAGATGAGGATCCTTTAGCGATAGTTGAAGGACATGAATTTTACCCGTGGCATCCTGATAATAATATCATACTTTATAATAGAAAAACAAAAAACATATCCTATACATTTTCTAAAATAAAAGATGTATTTAATAAAATGTTAGAGAAGAATGAGGATTCCAGTAGTAAAGATCCTGCAATTAGAGGGAGAATAAGCGAGTTGGACGTTGCTATTATATCTGAGAAGATACATTACGCCTTTGCTAAGGTCTCAGATATAGCTAAAAAGCTTAAGGTAAACGTTTCTAAGCAATTATTAAGCTATCATTTCAGAAGTAAAGTATCTAAAATATGGAGATATAACTCCGTGGTCATATTCAGATACCCCAAGACATATCCCTATAAAATATTCTTGATAGAAGGAGAAGAAGCTTCTCATTTTGCCAAATCCATATATCGTTTACCTGGCTTCGACGGCGTAATAATCGATAGGAGGAGAGATCTCGCAGTAATAGTTGGCCAACCTGATAATGCCATCATAAATAAAATGTATGAATTCGCACATAAAGAAGAGCTAAAGGTAAAAATAAACACTTTAACCGCGTTACATGATGGAGTTGCGCATTTTAAACTAAGTCTTTACAGGCATTTTGAGAAAAACTCATGGAAAAGTCCTCGAATGGAGAATTTAAGGAGAGAAACTTCCATAGTTAAGTCCGTTTTATTACCTTTACCATAATAAGAAGGTAGTTTTTTAGTTTAACTTAAGCTAGGTTTTATTTTGAGATTACTTTTTTACTTCTGAGACCTATGAGTAAACTGCCTTGGATACCTAACTCTAACGATGAAATTGTTAAAAGAATGCTTAAGTCTATAGGTGTATCTTCTATAGAAGATCTTTTTGATGACGTACCTGACAAGTTAAAAATTAAAAGAAGGTTGAAGGTAGGTTATGGAAGACCTCTTTCTGAGGTAGAAGTAGATAGGGTTGTGAAAGCGTTAGCTAGAGATATAAAGAGTATAGAAGATTACATATCGTTCTTAGGCGGAGGTACATGGCCTCACTATGTTCCTGCAGTTGTTAAAGAAATAGTTTCCCGAGCGGAGTTTCGTACAGCTTATACGCCTTACCAAGCTGAGATTTCTCAAGGGTTATTACAGGCTTTATTTGAGTATCAAAGTTTAATGGCTGACTTATTGGAAATGGACGTGGTCAACTCCTCTATGTACGACTGGTCCACAGCTTTAGCTGAGGCAGTACTCATGAGTGTGAGAATTAATCATAGAAAAAGAGTCTTAGTTCCTGCTTCAATGAACCCAGAACATTTCCAGGTACTCAAAACGATAACCTCTCCTAAGGGTATAGTAATAGAGAAAGTTAAATACGATTTAAAGACCGGTTTAATAAGTATAGAAGATCTGAAAAATAAAATGAAGAACGACGTAACGGCTGTTTACATAGAAAACCCCTCTTTTCTCGGTTTTATAGAGCACCAGGTAGATGACATAGCTAATATAGTTCACTCACATGATTCAATGTTTATAGTAGGTGTTGACCCCGTATCTTTAGGAGTTCTAAGACCCCCAGGTAATTACGAAGCCGATATCGTAGTTGGAGAGGCACAACCTTTAGGCTTAGGGTTAAACTACGGAGGGCCTCTTTTGGGCATATTCGCTGTGAGAGACGATATTAGGATGATTAGACAGATGCCGGGAAGACTTATTGGCATGACCACCACCCTGGACGGTTCCGAAACTGGCTTTATAATGATATTACAAACTAGAGAGCAACATATCAGGAGAGAAAAAGCTACCTCAAACATCTGTACAAATGAGGCGCTTTGTGCTATAGCTTCAGCGGTTTACCTTTCTTTACTCGGATCAAGCGGACTTAAAGAGCTTGGAGAGCTTATAATGTCGCTTTCGCACTACGCTACAGAGAGAATTGATGAGATCAAGGGGGTAAAGGCTCCGTTGTTTGAGTCAGCGTTTTTTAAGGAGTTTGTTGTATACTTCGATACTGGAACCGTAACTGAGATTAACAAAGAGCTACTTAGTAAGAGAATTATTGGAGGGCTTCCTCTCAGTAAATATTTTCCCGAGTTAGGGGAGTCGGCACTTTATTGTATAACGGAGATTCATTCAAAGGAGGATATAGACTACTTAGTAGAGGTGTTAAGCAAGGTAATGGGGTGAGACTATTTTTAGACAAGCTAAGTGGTTCGAGCCTCTAATCTATGAGTATAGTAGAGGGGGAAAGAGGGGGATATTAACGCCATTAACACCCAGAGGTGTGAGGTTTGAAAGTAAGTTTATTCCTCGAAACATGCGAAGAGATAAGCTAACCTTACCCAACGTGTCAGAGGTTGAGGTAGTTAGACACTATATAAGGCTCTCACAGATGAGCTGGGGTGTAGATTTGGGTACATATCCTTTAGGCTCTTGTACTATGAAATATAACCCTAAGTATTTTGAGAGAAACGTACTTTTAGAGAAAATAGAGAGCGTGCATCCTCTTCAGCCGGTCGAAACTGTTCAAGGTATCCTAAAACTGTTATATGAGCTTGAAAAATGGCTTGCCGAGATCACGGGAATGAAAAGAGGGAGTTTTCAGCCAGCTGCAGGTGCGCATGGTGAGCTTACAGGCGCTCTTATGATAAGAAAATATCACATAGATAAAGGAGAAAGGTTTAAGGATGAAATAATAATTCCCGACTCTGCTCATGGAACGAATCCTGCAAGCGCTTCTATGGCTGGTTTTAAGGTAATCACCGTCCCTACCGGTGAAAGCGGTACGATCGATCTTGATGCCCTTCAAGAAGCGTTGTCCAGGAGGACCGCCGGTATAATGTTAACCAATCCCAATACACTAGGAATATTTGAGAAGGATATAGTTGAGGTAGCTAAGATGGTCCATGATGAGGGAGGACTGCTCTATTATGATGGAGCGAACTTAAATGGAATAATGGGTGTAGCAAGGCCTGGAGACATGGGGTTTGATATAGTTCATTTGAACATGCATAAGACCTTTGCTGCTCCTCATGGAGGAGGAGGGCCTGGTGCGTGTGTAGTACTAGCTAAAGGCGAGCTCGTAGATTACCTACCTGTACCTTTAGTAGCGTATGATGGAAAGAGGTATTATTGGGACTATAATGTTCCTAAAACTATAGGGAAAGTTAGAGCATTCTATGGTAATATAGCACAGCTAGTAAGAGCATATCTCTACCTTCTTTCTCTTGGCTATGACGGTATCAAAGAGGTAACTTATCATTCAGTGCTTATCACTAATTACTTCGTCTCATTGCTTAAACCATTAAGGGGAATAGAGGTTTCATACTCGAGAAATAGGTTGAGAAAGCATGAGGTAGTTATCTCTGTTAAAAAACTTGAGGAGGAAACTGGTGTTTCAGCAACGGATGTAGCAAAGGCATTAATGGATAAAGGTGTCCATGCGCCCACAGTATATTTCCCGTTAATAGTGAAAGAGGCTTTGATGATAGAGTTTACGGAGACCGAGTCCGTGGATGACGTAGAGAGATATGCTAGGTATTTAAGGAAGATCATAGAGGCTGCATATAGGAATCCTGAGCAGGTTAAATCTTCTCCCACGAACCTATCGATTAAAAGGCTTGATGAGGTAAAGGCTAACTCCTTAAAGGAATTTGTATCTAGCTATAGACTTTTAGTGAAAAGAGCAGCTAACCGAAGATTATCTTAGTTGTTCTAGCTATAAAGGAGTAACTAGGATAACACTTCTCAACTCTAAAAGGTATGATACCCTTAGTTGATTCAGCAATGACATACCCCTGTTCGCGTAATGGGGTGTGAACTAAGCTCATCGCTATCTCCTTTAAATTTTCTGGGGAGAGTTTTACGAACCTGTGAGCTTTAAGTTCTACGTACTCAGCTGCTGAGACCTTAACTCTTTTTAATTTCACCATGTATCTCTCACCCATACCAAGAACCCTAGCTACTCCACTGTTTATCATAGCGTCCCACTCACCATTTCCGGGTATGACCCAAAAAATCATAGGTCTTGAAGAGTATAGCTCCACGGCGTCTCCTGGCTTGATATTAAGGCGTTTTCTCAGCTTATTACCTATTTTTACCACGTGTAAGGGTATAGTATTATGGTTAGATCTAACTACTATGTAACTTTCCATTGCTGAGTTATAGGTCTATGACTCCTTCCTCAGCTATCTGAAAAGCCGCTTCCTTCTCAGCGTGTTTAGGAGAGTCTATTATCCTGGCAATCCTCTTACCCTCTTTACCCTTCCTAAGCCATATCCTGTAAGTACATCCATGAGCCATTATGTTTCCTCCTGCAGGTCTTAAGGGATTGCCAAAGAATACGTCAGGTGCCGCTAACACCTGATTTGTTACGACTATCGCTATGTCATATAATGAGGCAAGCCTAAGTAACTGGCTTATATGCCTGTTAAGCTTCTGCTGCCTAGCGGCTAAGTTTTCCCTACCTGGATACTCTGACCTGAAATGACTGATCAAGCTATCAACGACGAGTAGCTTAACGTTCTCCTTCTCTATTAGCTTCTTAGCCTCGTCCACTATCAGCATTTGATGATCACTATTATAGGCTCTCGCGTATATTACGTTGCTAAGTACTGACTCAGGATCAACGCCTCTATGCTGAGCTATTTGAGCTATTCTCTCAGGTCTAAAGGTACCTTCCGCATCAACGTACAGAGCTTTAGCTCCTAGACCACCTGACTCCTTGGGTAGCTGGACCATTACAGCTAGCTGATGGCATATCTGCGTCTTCCCTGCTCCGAATTCCCCTATAAACTCGGTTATAGCTCCTGTCTCGATTCCCCCCTCGAGAAGAGCATCAAGCGCTTTAACGCCTGTGGAGATATAAGCTATTTTCTGTCTTCTCTCATACACTTCCTTAGCTGTCATGAACATCTTACCTCCTCCTATGAGCCTCTGGGCTGAACGTATGATGGCTAACGCTCTGTCCTCGGAGCCCAAGACTTCAGCTAGCTCATGTGCAGAGGCATAGGCTATGTCTTTAAGCGAGTAAAAACCGGCTTTTCTAAGCTTATCGGCCGTTATTCTACCCACACCCTCTAAATCCTCTAGTTCATAACTAACTGAGAGAGCAGGCTCCTCTAATCCCTGATCTAGCATATTCTCGTACTCCTTTTCAAGCTCCTCACTAACACTCTTTGCATGTTCCTTACTTTTCCTGGGCATCATAACTCACTCTACGAGGTATTCAGCCAAAAAATATTTAAACATTTTGTACTCCTGATGGATAAAGTATCCGTTATATAACCCTGACTGAGCATTTTTCCTTAGGTGATGTTATACTGTACTTAACCTCAGAAGAGGAAAAGATGCTAGAAGGAGATAAAGGAGAAGGAGTGAGAGTAGCTATGAATGTTGTGGTTAAGGTGGGAGAGGCACTTGGCGCTGAAAGATTAGTGAGGATAACTAACGCACATATCTCAGGTATATCATATAAGAATATTGGAGATGAGGGGTTAGAGTTTCTTAAATCTATCCTGGAAAGCGGCGTTAGGTTTTCAGTACCCACTACTATAAACCCTGCTGGCATAGACCTGGAGGATTGGAAAGAGATGGGTGTGAGCGAGTCTTTTGCTTATAAGCAGAGAGAAATAATAGAGGTATTCAAGAAGATGGGGGCTACCCCCCTACTCTCCTGCACACCCTATAAATATTCTAAGATTAAATATAGGGATCACATAGCGTGGTCTGAGAGCAACGCTGTGCTCTATGCAAACTCCGTGATAGGGGCTAGAACTAATAGAGACGGAGGACCGTTAGCTCTCTTTGAAGGAATAGTAGGTCGTGCTCCATTAGTAGGTATGCATGTGGAGGAAAACAGAAGGCCTACAGTAGTTTACGATCTTGCCCAGGTAGGTGAGAAAGTTGATGAGAAGGGGTTTTTCAGCGAGTTAGGATATTTAATAGGTATGGAGGTTAAAAAGGGAATACCAGCTGTAATAAATCCCCCAAAAGGCTTATTGAGTAAGAGAAAAGTTAAGCTATTCTTAGCGGCTTTAGGTACTGCAGGTAGCATAGCCATGGTCCTTATTCAGGGTTTGTCTCCTGAGTTTAAGGAGGAGGATTTAAAGGGGCTAGAGGTAGTAAGACCCTCTATAGGAGAGCTCGCTGATGTTAGAGAGAGGTTTTCTGCCGATGCTGATGTAATCGTTTTAGGATGCCCTCATCTATTTCCTGAAGAACTAGTGGACATCGTTACTAAGCTACAGAACTGCGACAAACTCCTGAAGAGGCTGATAATTTTTACCTCGAGGAGGGCCGCTATGGTAGCTAGTAATCATATAGAGCGGCTCAGAATGAAGGGTGTTAAAGTGTTCTATGATACATGTATGGTAGTCGCGGACTTAAGGTCTATGGGTATTAACAGCGTGATCGTCGATTCCGCAAAAGCCGCTTACTATCTTCAATCACAGGGGTATAATGTGCGTCTTATGGGGCGTGAGGAGGCTCTGAGATATGCCTGTAGAGATAATTAATGGTAGGCCTTTAGTTAACGGAAAGGGGATAGGTAGGATACTTTTCTCAGAGGAACCTATATCCTTCTATGGAGGCGTAGATCCCTTAACAGGTGCGATAGTCGAAAGAGGACATCCGCTTGAGGGTAAAAGCGTTAAAGACAAGATATTGATCTTTCCATATGGGAAAGGTAGCACAGTAGGCTCCTATGTACTACTTAGGTTAAGTAAAAGGGGTGTTGCCCCTAGCGGTATAGTTAACATTGAAAGCGAGCCCATAATAGTAGTGGGATGTGTTTTAGCCTCCATACCTCTTATGGACAGGCCGGAGAGGTCTCTTAGAGACGACATCAACGATAAAAGAGCGATGCTCGTAGTTAATAAGGACTCAGCCTTTCTAAAGGTGATTTATGAATAACTGTGAGAAAGTTAGGGAAAAAATTAAGGAGATAGCTAACGAGATAATTTCTTGTACTAAATGTCCGCTTTACGCTTCGAGAAGGAACGCCGTACCTGGTGAGGGCGATCCTTGTTCGGGAGTAATGATGATAGGAGAGGCTCCTGGAGTGTATGAAGATGAGCAAGGTAAGCCCTTCGTAGGTGCTGCAGGAAAGCTACTTACCACTCTGCTTCAATCTATAGGTCTTAGTAGAGATGAAATTTACATAACGAACTTAGTTAAATGTAGACCTCCTGGGAATAGAGATCCAAAAGATTCTGAGATTAAGGCGTGTAGCCCCTATCTTAAAAAGCAAGTAGCTGTGATAAGACCTTACCTCATAGTGACCTTAGGCAGACACAGTACCAGATATTTCTTTAACATATCTGGAAGGAGTTTTAACTCCATAATGAAAGTTAGAGGTAAGTTCTATAGTTTAAGCTTTAATGATGTAACTTTTACCCTCTTACCAACGCTTCATCCTGCCGCAGCTCTGTATAACCCTTCCTTAAGAAGGATACTGGAAGAAGATTTTAAGAGAATCAAGGATGTCATCACTAAAGAGAAAGACAGAATAGGACTAGAGCGTTATCTGTGAGGTAGGGTTATGAGGCGATTACGTAACCTATTGAAAAGATCTGTAAGAGAGGTTATGAACAAAAGTCCTCTAATCTTAAAGAAGAGTGTGGATCTGCGGGAAGGGGTTAAAGCCATGTACTCTAACTCTATAAGTCATCTATTAGTTGAATTTGATGATAGAAGCTTCGGGGTTGTCAGTGAGAAGGATGTCATATTTCGATTAGTTAGCAGAAGTGCATGGAGGGTTAATGTAAGTAGTTTACACTTATCCTCTGTATCATCGCAACCTGTTATCACTATACCCTCAGACGCAGAAATAGAGGAGGCTGTAAGGGTTATGTTAAGGGAAGGGATAGGGTTATTGCCTGTTATTAGCGAGGGTAGGATAGTCGGTGTGCTGACTAAACAGGATATACTAGCGTCTTTAATTTCAGAGGATGTTCCTATGGAGACAGAGATGGTGATTAACAGAAGGCCTTTAAGCTCCGGTCCCCAGGAGAGGTTAATAAACTATTTAGTCCTACTCAGTAAGAATAGGTTATCATCGATTCCTATCCTGGAACATGTAAAGTTTTTGGGTTTAGTTACTGATCTAGATGCTATGTATGCTCTATACAGAGTCTACGAGCTTGTGCCTTGGGAGTTAAGAAGGGAGAGAGTAACGAGAATAATTATGAGGGATGTTATGAGACATACATTTGAAGTCATAGGACCTGATGTGACAATTTCAGACGTGTGTGAGAAGTTCTCTAAGGGTGCTAAAGCTATTCTTCTTATTCAGAACCAGGAGTTTAACGGCTTAATAGCTAAAAGTGACATACTGGAGTACTTGCTTAGCAAGGTGGGGTGATGAGGAGAGTATCCCCCTATGACGTGGTTAGGGATCGTATAAGGAAAATACTATTCCTAATAAGGTCCCTAGATAGGATAAGAGCAGGGCTTTACTCCGACCTTAGTAAGGTAGAGGAAGTGATAGAGGAGCTGGGACTCAGCGATCACCCCGTTAAATGGGATGATGTGCTTAGTGAGGCTAAGGAGATAGCTAAGATACCTAGGAAGGATCCCTCGTTCAAGAACATAGATCTTATGGTGAGGATCTCAAGTTCGATGACCTTTCTGGGGATAATAGAGGTCATAATATCTAGTGTTCTAATGTTCACAGGAATGGCTCCTGCACTCTCGTTCTCCTTGCTACTCTCGGCTTTCATGGTCACTAATATCTCATACGTGCTTAGGACTTACGCTAGCTCAAAGATAAAAAGGATATACCTTGAGAGAAAGGAGGAGGTTGAGAGGCATGGAGAAGTTTTGAAAAGAGCTGTGGACAGCTTGCTTATTAGGCTTAGATCTGAGCTAAAGAAGATAAGGAGGTTGCCTGACGAGGTTAGGATAAAGCTGATGTTTGCTGACTACTCTAACGTCAGGGTTGTTAAGAGGCCTTCAAGGTTCAGAAGAAGCTACGTTGTCACCCTTGTATCTAGGTAAGCATTCAACGCATACTAACGTAGCCCCGTTCTTAACGGAGCATAAGTCGCATACAAGCCTGCCGCATACCCTACAGTAACCTATGGAGAGGTTCTCCCTACATATCTGGCATATGACCTCGCTACAGGCTATGCACATCTCTCCTCGTTCATCGTAGTCCTCATCACAGACTCTTCTTCCGCAGAGCCTACATACGTGGCTTGGCTCGTTTTCTCGGCATATCTCGCATCTCAAGGCTTAGGGACCTAATATTTAAAAGTTTTATCTAAATATAAGCTAGGCGGTAATGCATGGGAGTAAAGCTGAACGCTACTGAGAAGAGGATAATATATTTAATACATCTCTACGAGGAGCCTGTTCCTAGGACCGAGATACATAGAGCCATCAGGCTTTTGATGAGTAAAGGAGCGAGGTTTAAGCTGAGGTTCTACGATGATTACTCACCTGAGCTGGATGAGGAGCTTAGGAAGCTCTCCAAGAAGGGGTACCTTAGGGAGCTTTACATGGCGGGACCAGGGTACACCTCGCTGTACATCCCTTACTATAAGGTGGGGGCGAGAGGGGTTAAGGTTGTTGAGAAGCTCGACATAGATAAGAAGGACATGAAGCTTATAGAGAGTACCGTATCAAGGCTTAAGAAGAGAGCTTAAGGACTCTAACTCGGATATATCCTCGTTGGAACGGTTGACCCCTCGTTCCTAAGCAGCACTATCCTGGACTCAGGCTGCTCGTCCTCTATCCTGAACCCTCTCAGATACTCGTTAACTAGTCTCTCACTGTAAGCCCTTACCTCCTCATGTCTGGGCATGTTGTCTCTCGAAAGCCTCCTGGTTGACAGACCTAGGTGCATGTAAGCCTTTACCTCAACGAAGTCTGGGTTAGCTAGCTCTATTAGCCTGGCGAACTCGGGCATAAACCCTTCATCCATGTTATAGCCTTTTATGACAGTGAGCCTTATAACCCTCCTAGTGCTTCCCTCAATCTCCCTCATAATCTCCAAGGACTTGAGAAGTCTCTCCCAGAAGTCCTTGAGCACGGGCCTCTGTATCCTCACGCACATCTCCCTGTTGGAGGCGGATACGGATATGTATAGCTGTGTGGGAAGGGACCTTTCCTCGTACAGCCTGGATAGCGCCTCAGGGACCTGGCCGTTGGTCACGAGAAACACTGTCCTAGCCTTATATCTGTCCCTGATGAGCCTTATCATCTCAGCCAGCCTAGGGTACATAGTGGGCTCCCCTGAGAGAGAGATAGCGTAGTGATCAGGCGTTAAGGCGTCCATGACCCTCTCCTTAGACGCCTTTGGGTTCCCGAGGAACCCTATTAGCAGCCTCTTCCTCTCCTCTATAACACCCCTAACTATGGTATCCGGGTCCTCCACCTCATCGTAACCTATGTTATAGTTCCTCATCCACTCCATCGGTCTCCAGCAGTAAACACAGTTCATGTTACACCACAAAGCCAGAGGGGAGAACTGCGCGCATTTATGAGCGTGAACGCCGTAAAACCTCTCCTTATAACACGTACCCTCGCCTAATATAGACTTCTTAGTCCACCTACATATCTGAACTGCCGAGTGCCTCCCCACAACCCCGTAATGCTTCCTTCTGAGAACGCTTACCTGCTTCTCGCTAAGAGCTATCACTTAGCCCACCAAGACAGGAAAAGAAGAGAACACCGCACATAGCTGGGGGTCATTAACACCTGGGCCTGTGAGCAGCTAAGCGCGCTCGGGCTATTGGGAGTGGCCGGCTCACGCCTCGGTCCAGAGGACCTCGGCGCTTACACCGCCACCCCATCAACCCCGTCTTCTACGGGAGCCCTCGTC
>CAZKLN010000026.1:16353-18344 GCA_964553765.1 uncultured Thermofilaceae archaeon | reverse complement strand
CTTTTGCTTAAGAAAATCTATCAATCGTAGTAAAAAGGAGAAAAATAAGAGAAAAATATAAAACTTACAAGATGAAGTTTTAAAAATTATGAAGTCTTAATCAAACTCGCTCTTTTCTTCCTCT
This sequence comes from uncultured Thermofilaceae archaeon, assembly GCA_964553765.1. GTDB lineage: Archaea > Thermoproteota > Thermoprotei > Thermofilales > Thermofilaceae > CAZKLN01. The sequence goes on along the minus strand of CAZKLN010000026.1, from coordinate 18,220 downwards.
TCCTCTTTCTTCTCCTCCTTCTTCTTTTCCTCTTCTAGCTTTCCAGCAGCTATTACGTCATCAATCCTAAGGACAAGTGAGGCGACTTCCATAGCGGCCTTCATAGCGTGCTCTTTAACAACTAATGGTTCTATTACTCCAAGGTTTAGCATGTCATCTATCTTACCTTTAAAGACGTCAACTCCATATTTCCACCCATCATCTTTTTCATGAGCGGCCCTTAGTTCAGCCATTATATCTATTGGATCAAGACCCGAGTTTTCAGCTAAAGTTCTAGGTATAACTTCTATTGCATTAGCAAAAGCCTCTATAGCTAACTGTTCCCTACCGCCTACTTGTGGAGCATACTTCCTTAGCTCTTTAGCTATTTCAGCCTCAGGAGCTCCTCCACCAGGAACTATGTACGGATCCTCTATAACGTCAGCCACTACACTTAATGCGTCTGTAAGTGAGCGCTCAGCCTCATCCACAGCCTTCTCCAGCCCACCTCTTATTAGTATGCTTACTGCCTTGGGGTTGGGGCATCCTTCTACGAAGACCATTTTCTCATCTGCCACCTTTCTCTCCTCGACTAGCTTGGCCGTGCCCAGTGCTTCAGGCGTTAGGTCCTCTATCTTGGTGACTATCTTTGCCCCTGTTGCCCTCGAGAGCTTCTCCATGTCGCTCTTCTTCACCCTTCTGACGGCTAGTATGCCTGCTTTGGCGAGGAAATATTGCGCCATGTCGTCTATGCCTTTCTGGCAGAAGACGACGTTAGCCCCAGTGGACTTAATCCTGTCAACCATATCTTTTAGTAACTTTTCCTCCTCTTCAAGAAATGCCTTCATCTGCTCGGGATCATTGATTCTAATCTCAGCGTCTATCTCTGTTTTCTCTATCTCTAGTGGAGCGTCTATGAGGGCTATCTTAGCGTTCTCAATCCTCTTAGGCATACTTGGGTGAACAACCTCCTTGTCAACAATTATTCCATAAACTAGTTGTGTATCTCTTATAGCTCCTCCCTTCTTCTTGATAAGCTGTATGTAATCTATGTCCGCGACGTATTTGTCTCCTCTTTTCTCAGCTATCTGCTTAACGGCATCGACAACTAAATCAGCAAGGTAATCTCTTACAGCGGCAACCGATTTACCTCTCATAGCAGTCATAGCAACCTTCTTAAGTGCCTCCTTATCATCTATCTCAACCTTAGTAGCCATCCTCTTAAGAACCTCCTTAGCTCTCTCTTGTGCTTTCTTAAAACCGGATATTATAACAGTGGAGTGTATGTTCTTATCGAGAAGTTTCTCAGCTTCCCTTAAGAGTTCACCAGCTAGGACGACGGTAGTAGTGGTGCCGTCACCTACCTCATCATCCTGAGCCTTAGCTACCTCAACCATTAACTTAGCTACAGGATGCTGAACATCCATTTCATCGAGTATCGTGGCACCGTCGTTACTTATTGTAATGTCCCCCAAGCTGTCTATGAGCATCTTATCCATGCCTTTAGGTCCTAAGGTTGTCTTAACTGTCTCTGCTATGGCCTTGGCGACCATTATATTAAGCTGCATAGCTTCCCTTCCAGTCTTCCTAGTGGTACCTTCTTTTAATATAAGCACGGGTACGCCTCCCAATTGAGCCAAGGTAGCCTGAGGTTGTGACATAGGTTGTGACATAAAATCTCACCTTTGAGCTATAACAGCAAATTATCGCTTCTATATAAAAATTTCTTATTGTTTTTCTTTATATTATTTATTAAATTTATCTAGTAAATATAATAGTGTTGATAAATGACATAATGCCAAACACTATCATAATTAACGCAGTAGCTCTTTTCAGTTTTCTTTTTCCAATATGATTTACAGTATATGCAGCTAATGGAGCAGATATG
>CAZKLN010000026.1:12237-16253 GCA_964553765.1 uncultured Thermofilaceae archaeon | reverse complement strand
GTTTGCAGCATATTTATTGGCTAAAAAATAAAGTGTAACAGTAGCACTGCATGTCACTAGTTCTGCGAAAGCGGTTATAGCCACAGCGTTCCTAATATCTATACCTAAAAACACCTGCCCTCCCAATATGAGAGGACCATAACCTCCGCCTGTAAGTCCTTTGTTTAAGCTAGCTATGAAACACAGAACTAAACAGCCTTTTTAGAATATATACTACCATTACTTTTCTTCTTGAGATAGAAATGAGAAGGATATATTAATACTCCCATAGCCATCGTCATTAGAGATATATAGATCTTTAAAATGAAAGTATCAATATTAATATTTATAAAATAAGCAATAAAAGATGCAAAAATTCCTGAGATGCCGAAGATTAGTCCTATTTTGAGGTCATTACTTCTCAGACTAAAGTCAGCATTACCGAATAAATGATGGAGAATCACAACTGTAACATTGCCTGCAAGCTGTGAAATTAAGACAGCCGAAATTACGTGTAATGGATTAAACCCTAGTATAAGAAGGAGAGGTGTTAAGAGAGTTCCATATCCCATACCGAGTGTTAGATCTATGTAACAGAGCACTAAGGAGAGGAAAGTTAGTATGATCTCTATCAATATAATCTCCTCTTAATGATTTATTATTATATATCATTATTTATTATTATTTATTATTTAAAGGACTCACACCTAATGAAAGAGACAAGGTCATGAGCTCACAACCTACCTATACAATAGAGGATTTACTTTCAACATAATACTTATATATTATTATTTCGTTTTTCACATGAAAAGCTTAAATAATTTTCGGAGTGAAAAAGATGGAGGAATTTCACACACATGAAGAGGAAGTTGAGGAAGTACGTAGATGTCCACAGTGTGGTAGCGATAAGCTAATTTACGATTCAAGTAGAGGGGAAATAATATGTGCTACCTGCGGCTATGTTGTGAGCGAGCGTGAGATAGACTTAGGACCTGAGTGGAGAGCGTTCACACCTGATGAAAGAGACAAGAGAAGTAGAGTCGGTGCGCCGATGACAAGGCTCACACCAGATAGCTTAACTACCGATATAGATTGGAGAAGTAAAGATGCAGCAGGCAAGGAAATAGGACTTAAGAGAAAGATTCAAATGATAAGGTTGAGAAGGTGGCATGTAAGGGCTAGGGTTCAATCTTCTATAGAGAGAAACATGAGCCAAGCTGCTATAGAGCTCGAGAGGCTGGGCGCTCAGCTAGGGCTTCCGCGAAGGGTTCTAGAGAGAGCTCTTGAGATATATAGGAGAGCTCTTGAGACCAGCCTTGTTAGGGGTAGATCAATAGAATCTGTCATGGCTGCTGCTGTATACGCTGCATGTAGGGAAATGAGAATACCTAGAACGCTTGATGAAATAGCTAGATATACCAGGTCAGGTAGAAAGGACGTAGCTCGTTGCTACAGGTTGTTAGTGAGAGAAGCTAACATCAGTGTTCCATTACCTAATCCTGTGGATTTCGTGCCTAGAATAGGGGAAACTCTTAGGCTTAACGCATCAACAATAAGAAAGGCAATGGATATATTGAAGAAAGCCCAAGAGATGGGGCTTACAGCCGGAAAGGATCCAGCTGGCTTAGCTGCTGCGGCAGTTTACGTAGCAGCTATGATGCAAGGAGAGGTAAGAACTCAAAAAGAAGTGGCTAGAGCAGCTCAAGTAACAGAGGTTACCGTTAGAAATAGGTATAAAGAACTAGTAAAGAAACTGGGCATAGATCTTCCAGTGAAAAAATAAAATTTTAATTAATCCAAGAAATATCTAGTTTTATATTTTAGAGAATATAAATTAGAATAAGATTTTAGTTAAATGAAACTTATTTTTAGTTTTTATTATGATAGAAAAATATATACCATTCCTATAAAGTAACTACCGAAAAAGATACTGAAACTAGCCGCAGAAGGCTACTGCCACCCGCCAGAGGCGGAGGGATATAGAGAGCCTCTGCGGCTAGCAGGAATATCCTTCAGCTCACCTCCTTCTCAGCATTATTCAGAGGCTTCTGTTTTCATCATTCTAAGTAGTAAAGCCTAAATTTAGATTAAAACATTTACCATGAATCTTTCTATATCTGTAAAGGATTGAGCGCTATGAACTGCGATATACAGAGAGACAGCTCGCCTTTCGTTAGTGTATTGATACCTGTGTATAAGGAACCTAGAGTTTTAAGAGAGCTTCTTCAAAGTTTAACTAAGGACGGATATTTAAATAAGGAAATTATAGTGGTAGCTGATGAGCCTTCTCTTGACGTTATAAATGTATTACATGAATTTAAGAACAAGATAAAGTTTAAGATTAACGAGAAGAGGGTAGGTAAGGTAAATGCTCTAAACATGGCTATAAATATGTCTAGAGGAGAGTTGTTGGTTTTCCTGGATAATGATGTAATACCTTGTGGTAATTCTTTCATTTCTAAAGTAGTTGATGAGATGCAGAAGGCTGACATAGGGGAGATAAAAAAGGAGGTAGTTATTGATAGTTTTATCTCTAAAATGGTTTATTTCGACTATTTAGCGTATAACTACGGTAACTTAAGGTTTTCAAAAGATATAGGTCTGTGTGTAGGGTTTAATGGAGCAGCCTTTGCTATATGGAGAGACGCATTTAAAAGATTGGGAGGGTTTAGAAGAGGATTAGCAGAGGATCTTGATTTAGCCACTCGAAGCTTCTTGGAAGGTATGAGTTTTAGATTTATTAACTCGGTTAAGGTTCTTAACAAGGCACCTTCATCCTTTAAAGAGTGGCTAAGGCAGAGAAGAAGATGGGCTATAGGAATAGGAGTGTGGTTGAAGAGGTATAGAAAAGGTCTTATTAAGCTCTCCGACCTTAAACTTACAACAACTATTATATCGCTTCTGACACTTTATCCCTCCTCTGTTCTTATTCTTTCATTCATGTTATTTCCCATTTTTGTAGCTCAACCGTTCCTCATCAGCATTATAGCAACATCGATGATGTCTTTAGTGTTATTATCTGTTTTTTATTACTATTTTAGAAAAATATCTCTAAGTTTGAAATTTAATATATATTTTAAGAATTTTGTAATTTATTACTTCATTTACTCTCCTCTTTGGTTAATTATAACTATTATAGGTATAGTTAAGGGGTTAATGCTGAAAACTGCAGAAATTAATTTGGAAGACTGGATAATTTAAATATTACAAATAAGATAAATAAAAATAAAGAGTTAATGATTTTTACTCTCTTATTTCTGGTTTTAATACGCAAGGCTTTACTACACAGATAGATCCTCTTTGAGTATATACTCTTAACAATGGGTTAAAGGCTTCCTCACACTGACACATGCTCTGTGTAGATGGATTATCAGCATAGAAACCACTAGGTTCCATTACTGTGTTTGGAGTACCATAGACTCGATAGTCATAGGGAGGGGATAAATGTCTTGGGCAAGTATATACGCCTGTCCCAGGATGTTTAAAGGTCAGTACATGGCCTAATTCGTGAGCAAGATGATTCTTGTTTATATCTCCCATACCAGGAACAGCCAGTTGTTGATCACAGGTAACTATCTTAGCCGCTGCTGTGCCACCACTCCATGTAGCTCCTCCTCCATCATAAAGGGGGTCCCACCTATCTACAACAAATATCTCAATAGCATCAGGTATGTCTACTTCGTCCATTAGTCTTTCGGCTTCCGCTACACTCTCTAAAACCTTATAATTAACGTTATTAATATAAATAGGATCTCTGATTTCAAACTCTATACTTTGTCAGTAGCGAATATTGCGGTTCCTTTAAAGCTTCCAAAAAGAAGACTTGCTTGTTCATCCTTACCCGTGTAGATAGCTGAGAAGACTATAGTTAGTAAAAATAATCCAATAACAAAGACGTGTTTTTTCAATTGATTACCCAATTTTTAGCTATGAAGACAATAATAAACATATCGTTTAATAATCTTTAAAATTTTTATAAAAGTAAATATATTATTAAGATAATATTGATGCTCTTTTAAAATACTTAGTGCTGAAGG
>CAZKLN010000026.1:0-12137 GCA_964553765.1 uncultured Thermofilaceae archaeon | reverse complement strand
TAAATATATTATTAAGATAATATTGATGCTCTTTTAAAATACTTAGTGCTGAAGGTTGTTGAAACGTTTTTAAGCTTAGTATGTAGATCGTATAGGTTAGCTGGTGATAGCTTAATGGCTGAGAAGTCAGGAGAGAGCATAGAAGAAAAGATAGTAGCATTTATTATATTAGTTGTCGAAGTAGGTAAGGAGTATGAGGTTCTAAACCTTATTAAAAACATAGAAAATGTTACCGAGGTGAGAGTGGTGTATGGTGAATACGATTTAATAGCTAGGCTTGAGGTAGATTCCATGAAGAAGCTCGAGAAAAGTATAATGAAAATAAGAAATATAAAAGGGGTTCTAAGAACAGCTACGTTAATCTCCGCCTAAACATATTTCTCTTACCTATTATCTATTTTTCTAGGGGAATGATGAACGCGTTGGTGACTTAACAGTGAAGAGAGATGGGCGGCATGACCCCTTATCTTATCCCTATTACTATGCCTATCAGAAGCCCTATTAATCCCAAAGTTACAGGTAAGGGAAGAGCAGGAGCGTAACCTCGTTTCTTAACAAGTTTTAAAGTAAGATAGTAGCCTGTTATTATTAGAGCTGCCACCATAAGCCCTCTAGATGCAGATAGTGTAGGATATACCGTTGAGATGGAGGCTAGGAGGCTGTAGAAGACTACATCCCCGATGCCCAGATTAATTCCTTTGAGCGGAATTAAAGCTCCTCTAATAGGAGGTAAGCTTTTTCCCGATGTATTACCTCCTAAAGTTTCTATAATTTGTTTAAGAGGTCCATATAAAACCGAGTACATATCGTATATTGAAATAATAATTAATAATATTATAGCACTCCATAATGGCAGCATTAACCTAAAAACAGGGCCTAGTAACCCACCGTATAGTGTCAACGTTATAAAGATAGGTATATCTTTTTTAGAAAGTAATACAATAAAGGATGTAATCAATGAGAATATAATAGAAATTATCCAAATAATATTTTCATTAATAAATATATTTAATAACGATATTAACGACATTATATATACTTGATATAAAAAGAGCCCTGTTATTAAAAATAATACAAAATACATACCATTAATGACAGATAGCGCTTTAAATTTAAGTAGAACAAGTAATATAACTGTTCCTAATAATATTAAGGCAAAAAATAACAATATAATAATTATCGTAGACAGAACATTATCTTCTAATGAAAAGGAGATTTCCAAATAATTCTTTACCTGAGAGTGTTCGATGACCAATGTGCCAGAAATTCCTATGCTTACGCTTAATATTGCTGGAAGTAGATGTATAATGTGAATTTTTCTCATGTGTTAGCACCTATTTTTGGGTCAGCTACCCCAGGATACCTCATCAAATCAAGCTTGCATGACTCACATCATCCCAAATATATAAGCATCACGTACCTACTTAATAATTGTTTAAATAATTAGGGAGTGGATATGCCTTTATTACCGGGAAAAAGTAGAGGTTATTATGTTGAAAGAAAATTAGTTAAGATGCTTTCAAAAAAAGGAAATTATGTCTTTAGAGTTCCCGTAAGTGGGAGCAGAGGTCCTATAAATGGAGCATATGCCTTCCCAGACGTCTTTTTAATTAACAATAAAAAGGATCTAATAGTAGCATTTGAGGTGAAAGGTACAAAGAGGAAGAAGGTTAGAATAAGAAGGGAGCAACTGATTAAGCTAGCTAGGTTTCTTGAACCATTTAAAAAATACAGTAAAAGAGAGGCAGTCGTAGCTGTTTGGTTTTTTAATAATAATAAATGGGTATTTAAAAAAATTAATAATCTTCTCGAGGTAGAAAAATACTTAACTATATCTTCAAACGATAGTTCTAATTGGAATCCTTAAGAAATTATCTTTGATAAATTAAAAATTTTATATATCAAAAAGCTATCTTCATTAATATTCTCCTTATACTCCATTCTGGTGGGGTATATGGCGTCTTCCATTTCCAGTACAGTAAGAGGTTTTGAAAGGATAGGAACCCATAGCCATATAAAGGGGCTTGGAGTTAAAGACGGTAAACCTTTACCTGTAGCTGATGGTTTAGTAGGACAGTTAGAAGCAAGGAAAGCTGCGTGGATTGTAGTGCAGATAATAAAAAGTGGAAAAATGGCCGGAAAAGCTATACTTTTAGCGGGACCTCCAGGTACAGGTAAGACAGCTCTAGCGATAGCAATAGCTAGAGAGCTTGGAACTGATACTCCTTTCATGGCTCTTTCAGCATCAGAAGTTTACTCAGCTGAAATGAAGAAAACTGAGGTACTTATGCAAGCTATGAGGAAGTCTATAGGAGTAAGAATTAGGGAGTTTAGAAGGGTTTATGAGGGTATGATATCTAAGATGGATATTAAGTTTGATAGACATCCCTATAATCCCTGGCAACAAGTACCTGTAGGCGGTAAGATAACCTTAAAGACTCGTGATGAGGAGAGAACGTTCTCCGTCGATAGCAGTATAGTCACGGAAATGTTATCTAAGGGAATAGGAGAAGGAGATGTTGTGTGGATAGATGAGGAAACCGGTAGGGTTCAGAAAGTAGGTAAGGCTAAAACTAGCGGGAGCTATGATATCACTAGTGATAGAGTAGTTGAAATACCTAAGGGCAGCATACTAAAGGAGAAGGAGTTTATCCATACGGTAACACTTCATGATCTCGATGTAGCTCAGTCAAGAAGTAGTAGCATAATAAGTATTTTCTTTGGCGGTCCCAGTGAGAGAGAGATATCTCCAGAGGTTAGACAACGAGTTGATGAAACAGTGAAGAGCTGGGTAGATGAAGGAAGAGCGGAGTTGATACCTGGTGTTCTCTTTATAGATGATGTACATATGTTAGATATAGAGTGTTTTAGCTTCTTATCCAGAGCCATGGAGAGCGAGCTTTCACCCATACTCATCCTTGCAACTAACAGAGGAATGACCAGAATAAAGGGAACAGACATGGTAGCGCCTCATGGAATACCTTTAGACCTGCTTGATAGATTGTTGATAATAACTACACGCCCTTACAATAGAGAGGAGATAGAAGAGATAATAAAAATAAGAGCTAAGGAGGAGAGAGTAGAGCTTGAGGAAAGTGCATTGAAGAAACTCACGGAGTTAGGGTTGGAGAGAAGCCTCAGATACGCTGTTCAGTTATTAACACCAGCCAATATGATAGCTAAAGAAAGAGGGGATTCTAAAATACTCCCCGAGGATATCGAGGCTGCAGCTAAGCTCTTTGTGAGTGTAAAGGAATCTTCAAATTACCTAAGAAAAATGGAGGAGATGTTCCTTAAGTAATTAAGTAACTTTTATTCATAAATTATAGTTGGTTCTACAAATTTATTATTTCTTTTACTTCTTATTGATACAAAGAGGTTTATTAAAAGTAATATTTGTGCTAAGTCTAGGTAATAGGTGGAACCTGATATCTCATCAGAGGTGTAGTTAAGAACATATACAAAGGGATATAGAGTTATGTTATATCCGTCTCTTATTACCATGTATAAAGTGGCATAATGGAATAAAGCAAATGCTATGTAGCTACCCCAAAGAAAGTACCTTGTAATTTCCTTAGTACCTGTATACGTAACTCCGGCTACTATCCATAATAAAAGCCCCACAACAGCGCCTCTCCAAGGTACATACCAGCTAAACACTGTACGAAAACCTATCTCACTAAGATAGTCTTCAAGAGGAAGACTGGTCGCTAAAAAGCTTATCATCAAAGGCAGTATAAGGGTTAGTATTAAAACCATTTTATACAATTTTCTTTCTTTCATGGCCATGGAACCTTAAACCCCCATCTGGTTAAGGAAAGTAACATATTTAATATCAAGACAGCAGCAAAGTAAAGAGAGAGTGTAAAGGTCGCTTTCTTGACTGTCTTCTCATTCTTAAATACTTGGTTAAACAGCGCCATGGCAATTAACCCTCCATCTAAGGGGTATATCGGAAGTATGTTTATAACCGCTACACTTATACTAAAGATCATAGATAGCCATATGGCGTTATATATGAAATAAGGCTCTATCTTCTCGTAAGTTTTAATACCTATAACTGCTTTTCCACTAGGAGAGGTTACAGTTGTTAGGTTAACTGTAATTTCCTTACTATCTCTAATAATTCCTAGTGTGATTCTATTTCCTACACTCGCTTTATTCATAATTTCAATGAATTCTGTTAATGTTTTTACAAATGTTCCATTTACTTTAACTATTATATCTCCTTCTCTCAACACATTTTCAGCTGGATAACCCGGTAGAACTTCTGATACATATACTCCTATAGATGATATAAAGGAAAACGAGAGAAGTAGCGAAAATAACAAATACAGAATAATGAATGTGAGTAAATTAGCTAAACTTCCAGCTGAATAAACCCTTAATTGATGTCTCAGTTTACATCTCTTTAACCTCTCTTCATCAGGTTCTATAAATCCTCCGGGAAATAGGAGGAAGAGAAAAATCCCAGCTGATTTGATATCTATCTTATGTGCTACTGCTACAAGTCCGTGAAAAAGCTCATGAGGTATAAGGATTAGTACAAGTGCTATCATAAAATAAGGAAGTATATCCAACCCTACGGTCACACCCGGTATAACAGGTACAACTGCTCCTGCTTTTTTGGGTTGTGTAAAAAAGTTAAATAGATTTAAATGAAGAGTGTATACTCCGAACGCTGCAAGTAGGAAACCAGCTACTATACTTATATCACCTATTAACCTCCATAGACTAAAATGTCTTTTACCCTCTTTCTCTATCCACGAATTAAGCTTAGTAGTTTTTAAAACAATGGCTAATCCTTCGAGGTTAATTCCTGCTTTACTTAACTTTTCCCTGAAAAGCGTCTTAAGAATTAGAATTATTAGATAAAAAGAGGCTACTAAAACTAAGACTATGATAGTTTCCCACGCTACCAATAAACAACACCATTCCTCATTCAACGTTAGTAAGGATTTAAATTGTTATATTTTGTCCAACACCTGTACGTTTTGGCGTTATGTTCTTAAATTCCTTACGTAATTCTTCCTTAGCATTGTTGGCTGTTGAGTGTAAAGGTACTAGTAGTTTTACATTTCTTTTATTAACAAACTCTTTTAATATTTTAAAAGAGAACGTATCTAACTCAGAGAGGCCAAAACCACCTATTAAAGCATATATGTTTTCTTTAACGATATTTCCTAAAAGTTTAAGGCTCCATTCAAGTCCATGAACTGAACAACCTAGCAATGCTATCCACCCTTTAACATGAGGTATTAAAAGAGCCCGCTCATTCCATAGTCCTCTTAAATTGAGAACTTTTAGAGAAATATCACCTATATTTAAAATATTATTATTTTGGTGAAATGCCTGTATAGATCTAATAATCACCTTAATAGGTAATATTTCTCTAAGATAAGAATTCTTCTCAAAAAAAGCAGAAGAATGATGGTTTATTAAAGAAGAAATTACGACATGATTAATTCGTCTTAAATTCAGTCCTAATATCTCTGAGTTTATCTTAAGAAGTTCACTGTCAGGACCCACATCAAATAATATATGATATTTCTCTCCTTGACGATCAACTAAGCTTAGAAACAACGAAAGGCCATGTGCCCCTAGTAACCCTTCTCTGCATATATTGTCATCCACTAAGACGGTTAAAGACAATCTTACTATGCTTTTATCCTTCTCATCTCTTTCCATTCTATATACCGTTTTACAATATATGGAATCTTACCTAGATAGGCTACATGTTTGCCGTACACTAGGAGCGTCTTCCTACCCATGTACACTAAGCTCTTTGGAAAATCAATAGGAAACTTAATTTTATGACTTATGAGCCTTCTTCCCTCTAGCTCTCTTTTAATATTCTTTATAGCTACCTCAGCTTGAAGCATAGCTTCCTCTGCCATTTTCATGGCTATTTTTCCATTAATTATCATACAGTTAACATCCCCAGGAGCATAGAAGTTCTCAAATCCTCTAACTCTTACTGTAGGTTCTACTATTATCCACCCTCTTCCCCTTTTAGGAACATTCATTTTATCAACAAGCTTACTGGGCTTTAGCCCAGCTGTCCATATAACGAGAGCTGATTCAAGGAAAGCTCCGTTCTCAAGTTCTACCCCATCGGGCTCTACTCTAACTACGCCTGTACCCATAATAAGCCTAACACCCATGTTTTCAAGAAACCTTCTTGCTTTAACTGAGGCTTTTAAGTTATCGAGAACAGGCAATACCCTTTCCATCTTCTCTACAACTACTATCTCTAGATCCTTACTATTCTTCTTAGAATAATCTACAAGAGCACCTGCTACTTCTAAACCCGTAAGACCTGCACCGACAACTGTTACCCTAGATCCTGGGCTAGTCCTTTCGAGTTTATTTAGTATCTTTATATAATCATCGACCCTGTAAGCAGGGTAGGCACATTTGCATCCCTTAACTCCAAAGTAGCTTATTTCGGCACCTATTCCTAGAACTAGATAGTCATAGTCGAGGCTCTCCTTATCAAGCTTTATCCTTCTTTCATCAATATCTATTTCTTTTACTTCACTTTTAACAAGCTTTATACCTGCTTTATCAGCCAGAGGCTCTAAGTCAGCAATGAAGGCTTCAGGTCCTGCTCTTCCTGCTATTATCTCAGGTAATGAAGGTAAATATTCAAAAACTCCTTTCTTATCTATCCATATGATCTCTAATTTATCTGTAAGCTTCTCTTTGATTATGGTTCTTACAGCGCTAACACCGGCGAATCCTCCTCCTATTATTACTAGGTGCTTCATAGCTATGATCTCCTTTATTTACTATTGTCATAGTACAATGTCATAAATAATTATAAGGGTTACTTTAAAGGCTCAGCATCTATACCTAAAGTTCTCTTAAGGAACTCTGCTAGCTTATTCTTAAAACCATAAATTGTATATACTTTCTCGGCTCTACTTCTTATAACGTAGTCTACTAATTGATTAAAATCTGCATGACTGGAGAGGGGTATTCCATTTCCCATAAGAGCCCAACCGGTACATCTTATGATATTAGTGCTAACCGAGGAGTAGTTTATCGGTGCTATGTAAGGTCTTTCTTCTACTGGATCTTCTATAACTAGATAAGGACCTAGGATCTCACCGAACTTTTCATATATCTTGTTAATTTCAGCTATGGATGGGTGTACCGCTGGCACTTTTACTCTAGAAAGAGCTAAAAGCGCCGTAAGTTCCTGGGAAACACCTATCTTTCTTCCTATTAGTATGCCACCATTCTTAGCTATCTCTAGAACTCTTCTATAGAGCTCAGCTCTTGGAGGAAATACATAACGTGGGTCTCCATAAGTGGCCTCTATGACTAGTATATCACTTCTTAAAACCCTAGCTGGAGTTAATATAATTCTTCTTTCTAAGTTAAAGTCTCCTGTGAAAGCTACATCATATTTGTAAGATACGATAAATTCAAGGCTACCCAGTATATGACCTGAAGAATGAGCATAAACCTGTATACCTGCGATCTCCTTTTCTTCATTACTACCTATCAGAATAACGTTTCTAAGCCTACCTTTAGGATCAAGAATTTTTAAAGTAGGTAAGCTCATTACCTTAGGGATTTTATCAAGTAATCTAAGAACTCTGACATTATGATGATCGCTATGGGCATGTGTCACTGCTATTAGATCGGGTTTTTCAGAGGGAAGTTTTATTGGGTCAAAGAGTACTTTTTTATCACCAAAATTAACCATAATGCCTCCATCATACTTAGCTATCACCAATAGATGACACCGTTAACTTTTCCCCTTGTATATTAGCATGTCTCCTCTCTTCTCTATAGTTCCAGAGTTTATAAGCCTCCTTATAGCTATGCTGTAATACTCACTTCCTACATCTATCCCATACCATTCCTTGAATGTCTCTATTAACTCCTCTTTCTTCCATTCTGTCCTGTCTTCCTTGGCATACTCAGTAAGTATCTTTTCAAAAAAGTTAGTCGTGTCCTCTGCTCTAGTCCAGGGATACTGATACCATATCCAATCTTTAACTTCCTCAACATAATAATCTGGCTTTATCTTGGCAACAGAACTTATCCACTGCATAACTCCTACTTTAAGCTCCATAGGTTTACATTCCCTGGTAATATAGTCTTTTGCTACTATTATCGATTCTCCAGTATCACATATATCATCTACTAGTAAAACTTTCTTATCACTTAGTTCCAGCTTGATAGGATACTTCACATGAGCCTTAGCTGTTATCTCAGCCGCTTTACCCCAGTGAAGCACCTGAATACTTATTAAATCATGTATATCAAGGAAGTCACAAACTAGTCTAGCAGGTACATATCCACCCCTCGAGATAGCCACAACAATATCAGGTCTCCAATGAGACTCCTCTATTTTTTCAGAAAGTTTTCTAGACCACTCGACAACTTCTTCCCAGATAACTTTCTTAGTATTGACCTTAGGCATAGCGCGCAACCATCATATCTCTTATTGTTCTAAAATATAGAAATTATCCTCCTATCAACCAATTATAAACTCTAATTACTTCTTTAAACCTGGGTTGCCAGATTAATGGACATAATAATTTCGGTAAACGCTTTCTTTAAAATAAAGATATATGAAATACTGAGCTCAGAGGTCTTGAAGGAGAACTCAAGGACATACATATTGCTTAAGTGGAAGGGGTTTAAGTTCAAGATTAGTAAAGTTAGAGTAGCTGGAAAGGTATTAGAGATACGTAATAGGGGGGATTTCTGGGATTGTACAATCTCTGATAATACAGGTAACATAATAATGAGAGAGTGGAATAAGCAAGGAAACATGTTATCAGAGCTTCACATACAAGACACCATAGATGTTTTCGCACTAATAAGGGAGTTTAAAAACATACCATACTTAGTACCCACAATAATAACAAAAATAACCATTGAAGCCTTGAAAAAAAGAGATGATGAAATCAAACTAGCTAGAGAAGCTATAATCAGACAATCAAGCTATCATCATAATCCTCAGAACCAGAAACCCTCTTCATCTAGGTAAGAAAACTAAAATCAAAATAAATACTTTCTCACGGTTAATCTAAAGGAAGATCATAAACCCAGTCACAATGTCAAAAGGGAGTTTATTAAATTCAAAGGATTGTAAGCCAGGAGCTTGTAGAATTGACTGTGGTATATGAGTAGGAAAGTTTTAGGTATAAACATAAAACTTTACCCTTTTTACATGCTAATAAGTTTTAGCTCTGTTTCCTTTTCTCCACTTGTTCATCATTTTTACACATTCATCTCTTAAAACACCTTCTATTATGAATTTTATATCACTTTTACCAAGTTCCTTTAATTTTTTATTAGATATCATAAGCTCTCTAAATCCTAAAGCTGCTGCATCCTCTATGTAAGCTCCGAAAACTATACCCTCCATGTTAGCCCAATGAGCCGCTGAGAAGCACATGGGACAGGGTTCACAAGTACTATATAATATGCACCCCTTTAAGTGGTAAGTGTTTAGTTCTTTAGCAGCCTGTCTTATCGCATTTATTTCTGCATGTGCAGTGGGATCATTGTCCTGTAGTACAGTGTTATGAGCTGCTGAGATTATTTCGTTTCCTTTAACTATTACACACCCGAAAGGTGTTTGTCCTTTTTTAATACCTTCTAATGCTATCTCTATAGCTTTTCTCATCATTTTCTGATGAAAATCCTTATTAAACAACTAGGACAACCCAGGATTTATTCAAGATTTATTATTTAAAAATTACATTACAAACAAATTTTATCGACACATTATTATTATGAGATGAGATCATGCCTGCAACCTCATCGAGGATATCTTTAATAAGAGCATCACCTATAAGAAGAATCGCTACCTTACTTGATGAGGCTAGGAGAAGAGGAGATATAATATCTTTTGGAGGGGGAGCTCCCAGTATACCTCCTCCTCGGGAACTCATAGACAATCTAACAATACTGCTAAAAGAGATTACTACAAAAGTTGTAGGATATTGTGGGACAAGAGGCTTACCTGAGCTTCGCGAGCTAATTGCTGAGGATCTTAAGAAGTACTGGGGGGCCACTTATGATCCTAGTAAGGAGATAATAATAACTGATGGAGGAACTGAGGGTATATTTTTAGCTTTATCCTCCATACTAGAAAGAGGAGATGAAGTCATACTCGTTGACCCTACATACTTAGGTTATAGCGAGGCCGTAAAAATGCTCGGAGGAAGAATAAGAACTATACTAACTAACGTTGAAAAAGGGTATCAACCTGATCTTGAGGAACTTAAAGAGGCAATATCACCTTTAACAAAGGCTTTTATCCTATTAAGTCCAGATAATCCCACAGGTAGGGTTATTGATGAGGATTTTGTTAAAGGACTTGTAGACTTAGCTTCTGACCATGATTTCTGGATAATATATGATGCAGCCTATAAACACATAACTTTTGACAGGCCTAATCCCTGGGTTGATAATTACTCGAATGCTAGAGAAAGAACCATAACTATAAACACTTTCTCAAAAGAGGCATCTCTTCCAGGATTTAGACTGGGATACTCCACAGGCCCTCCAGAGGTCATAGAAGCTATGGAGAAAGTTAAGCAGTATGTCTCTTTAGCTCCTAGTACTGTAGGACAATATGCCTTACTGAAGTTTTACGAAAATGGAATAAAGGATCGGTATCTCAAAGAAGTGGTTATACCTACTTATAAAAGGAGAAGAGATCTTATGTATGAACTCATAAAGAAATATTTACCTGAGGCTAAAACTGTTCTTCCCCAAGGAGCTTTCTACTTCTTTGTGGATATAAGGCATTATCTCGAGGCTATGGGAAGAGATGATGAGGAATTTGTTAATAGACTTCTTTACAGGAAAAACGTCGTTGTGATACCTGGTTCTCACTTCGGTGATATGGGAAAGGGACATATTAGAATGACGTTTGTGAGCGAGCCTGAGAGCCGCATAGAGGAGGGAGTTAAACGTATGGGAGCTTTCGTATTTAGTTATACCGTTTAACATCATGCTTTATTTAATGTCCATAAAACCACTCTTTGCCAGACAGATATACTCAGAAAGAAAGGGATTTGAGTTAAGAAAGAGGGGAAGAATAAAAGAGGGATCACGAATAATTCTTTATGAAACTGCTCCATTAAAGGCCGTAACAGGAGAGTTTAAAGCAGGTAGGATACTCCTCTTAAAATTCAGTGATGTTTATCGTATGATAGTTGAAGGTAAGTTAAGAGGATGTGATAAAAGGGATTTAAACTATGTTAGAGGAGGAGATAAAATCCAAGTTATAGAGATTTTAAATTCAAAGGAATACAACGTTTTTCTACGACTAAGGGATTTAAGAGCATTAGTGCCTAGGTTCGTGCCGCCGAGAAGTTACATTAAACTGAACAAAGAAAAGTATGGACCTTTAATCAGGGTAATAAATGAGTTTAGTAAGTAACTGGTGCGGCCGCCGGGATTCGAACCCGGGTTCTGCGGCGTGGAAGGCCGCCATCCTAATCCAGGCTAGACTACGGCCGCCATAAGTTCTATTTTATACTAGAAAGATATTAAAATTATCCTTTAAAAACGATTAGCCTCTCTAAGAATTTTAACGCAGTCTCTTATTGAGCTTGGGGAATGCCCTGTAATTCTTGAGAGATTTTCTATACTAAGCTTTATATTATCTCTGAGGTATGTTTTTCTAAATGCTAAGTATGTAGCTGCTAAGGATACTATATGGGGATTTCTACCCTGTAACTTTCTTTTAGCGTTATTTACAAGCTTCTTAGCCTCCAATGATATTATTTCCTTCTCTATTCCTATTAGCTCACTAATTATAGAGGAATAATAATCCACTAAATCTCTTCCATTAAGTGGTATTTCGACCTCTTTAAGTATGTTAATCGTTCTTATTACGTCAGCCCTTGATATCCTATTACCTTTACTTCTCAGCACCTTTACAGCTTTATTTATGTTAAACGGAATATTCATTTCCTTAGTTATGGTAGATAAGCTTAGAAGGAATAAAGAATAATGATTAACTCTAACATTACCTAAGGTTTTTCTAATATTTTTTAATATATAAAGATAAAGTTTTTTAGCTCTTTTCTCAGCTTCTACTGGAATGTTCATATCTGAACATAGTATTTTTAAATCTTTAAGAGCTCTTTTAC